>CP119753.1:1861588-2171852 GCA_029319145.1 Microbacter sp. GSS18
CCGCCGCGCGGACCGTGCACCGGCCGCCGCGGCGGCGCGCCGTGGCGACCTGGATCGTGATCGGCGCCGTCCTGCTGGTCGTCGGCGGTGTCGGCGCATGGCTGTCGGGCCTCTACGCGTGGAGCCAGCGCGGCGCGCTGGACCCGGAGTCGGCCGGCCCGGCGGGCACGCGCGCGATCGTCGAGGTGCTGCGCGATCACGGCATCGAGGTGACCATCGCCCGCGACCGGCAGGCGGCCGCCGACGCACTGGCCGCAGGCCCCGCGACGCTCGCCCTGCCCGACGCCCCGGCACTGTCGGACCGGGCCCTGGACGATCTGGCCGAGCCGGCCGCGGACGTCGTGCTGCTGGACCCGCGCGCCCGCACGCTCGCTCTCCTGGCGACGGGGTCGGCGCTCGCCGGCGAAGGCGATGACGCCCTCGCCGAGCCGGGATGCGCGCTGCCCGAGGCCTCCCGCGCCGGCGGCGTCGTCCCCGGCGCCGTCTACGTCGCCCGCGCCGACACGACGGCCTGCTACCCGTCCGGCCCCGGGTACGGCCTGCTCGTCGCAGAGGAGGACGGACGACGCATCGCCGCGCTCGACGCCCGTGCGATCCTGGCGAACGACGTCCTGGCCGCGGACGGCAACGCCGCTCTGGCGGTGAACCTGCTCGCCCGCCACGACACCGTCGTGTGGTACGTCCCGAACCCCGCCGACACCGACCTCGTCGACACGTCGCCCTCGCTCGGCGACCTGACGCCGCCGTGGGTGAGCCCCGTGATCGTGCTGCTGCTCGCGGCCGGCGCAGCGGCCGCACTGTGGCGCGGCCGCCGCTTCGGGCCGCTCGTGTCCGAGCGGCTGCCGGTGACCGTGCGCGCGGCGGAGACGACCGAGGGGCGCGCGCGGCTGTACGAGCGCTCCGGCGACGCCGCCCACGCCGCCGACCAGCTGCGGCGCGGCACCGCCGACCGCCTGGCCGGGATGCTGGGGCTGGGACCCGCGGCATCCGCCGACCAGATCGCCGATGCGGCGGCCGCCGTGTCCGGATGGGATCCGCGCACGGTGCGCGGCATCCTGATCGAGCAGACCCCCGACGGCGACGCCGAGCTCGTCGCCCTCGACGAGCGGCTGCGCCATCTCGAGCAGGCCGTGCGCGCCGTCGTGCGCGCCGACGCCCCACGCGAAAGGAACGCCGAATGACCGACACCAGCGCCGGCCCCGCCCTCGACGACGCCGCGCTCCGCGAGGCCATGAACCGTGTGCGCACCGAGGTGGGCAAGGCCGTCGTCGGCCAGGACGGGACGGTCACCGGGCTGCTGATCGCGCTGCTCGCGCGCGGCCACGTGCTGCTGGAGGGCGTGCCCGGCGTCGCGAAGACGCTGCTCGTCCGCGCGCTGTCCAGCGCCCTGGGGCTGGACACGCGACGCATCCAGTTCACCCCCGACCTCATGCCCGGCGATGTGTCGGGATCGCTCGTGTACGACGCGCGCAGCGGGGAGTTCGAGTTCCGCGAGGGACCCGTCTTCACCCACATCGTGCTCGCCGACGAGATCAACCGGACGCCGCCGAAGACCCAGGCCGCGCTCCTGGAGGCGATGGAGGAGCGCCAGGTCTCGACGGACGGCGTGACGCGCGCGCTCCCCGACCCGTTCCTGGTGGCCGCGACGCAGAACCCCATCGAGCACGAAGGCACCTACACGCTGCCCGAGGCGCAGCTGGACCGCTTCCTGATCAAGCTCGTCGTGAATCTGCCGGCGCGGGACGCCGAGCTCACGGTGCTGCGCCGCCACGCGGCCGGGTTCGATCCGCACGACCTGGCCGCAGCCGGCGTGGGCCGCGTCATCACGGCCGACGAGATCCGGGCCGCCCAGCGGGCGGCGGCATCGGTCTCGGTCTCCGACGCGGTCCTCGGATACGTCGTCGACCTCGCGCAGGCGACCCGGCGCAGCCCCTCGGTGCAGCTGGGCGTGAGCCCGCGTGCGTCGACCGCCCTGCTGGCCGCGGCCAAAGCCTGGGCGTGGCTCGGCGGCTATCCCGCCATCACGCCGGATCACGTCCAGACGATGCTCGTGCCGACATGGCGGCACCGGATCCGGCTGCGGCCCGACGCCGAGCTCGAAGGGGTGTCGGTGGACGCGGTGCTCGGCTCGGTCGTGCAGCAGACGCGCGTGCCGATCTGACGATGTACGTCACCGCCCGCCTCCCCCTGCTCGTCGCGCTCGGCGCGCTGCCGGTCGTGCTGCTGTCGGTCGCAGGCGTCGACGCGTGGCTCGCGATGGCGGGGTGGGTCGCCGTCTCAGGCGTCGCCACGCTCGCGGATGCCGCGGCCGCACCCGACCCGCGCCTGGTGCGACTCGAGCGCGACATCCCGCACCGGGCCCGTCGCGGGGAGCCCGTGCGCACGACGCTGCGAGTGCGCAACATCGGCGCGCGCACCGCGCGGCTGCGCGTGCGCGACGCGTGGCAGCCGACGGCGGGCGCCCCCGGCGCGCGGGCCCGCATCGTCGTGCCGCCGGGCGAGTCGCGCGAGGTCGAGGTGCCGCTGCTCCCCCGTCGCCGGGGCGAATTGGCCAGCGAGTTCGTCACGCTGCGCTCGGCGGGGCCGCTCGGGCTGGCCGGGCGCCAGGCGTCGCTCGTCTCGCGCGGTGCGATCCGCGTGCTGCCGCCGTTCACCGCACGCCGGCACCTCCCGTCGCGCCTGGCCCGGCTGCGCGAACTCGACGGCAACACCAGCGTCCAGGTGCGCGGTCGCGGCACGGAGTTCGACAGCCTGCGCGAGTACGTGCGCGGCGACGACGTGCGCTCCATCGACTGGCGGGCCACCGCCCGTGCGGGCACGACGATGCTGCGCACGTGGCGGCCCGAACGCGATCGGCATGTCGTCATCGTCATCGACACCGGGCGGACGGCGGCCGCCCGCGTGGGCGACGGCGTGCGGCTGGATGCGGCGATGGAGGCGGCGCTGCTGCTGGCCGCCCTCGCCGCGCGGGCCGGGGATCACGTCCATCTGCTGATGTTCGACCGGGTCGTGCGGGCGCGCGTGACCCGCGTGGACGGCCCCGGGCTGCTGCCGGCGCTCGTGGAGGCGATGGCGCCCGTCGAGCCGCAGCTGATCGACACCGACTGGGATGCGGCGTTCGCCGCGACACGGTCGCTGACCTCGAGGCCGTCCCTGGTCGTGATCCTCACCGCGCAGGACGCACCCGACGCCGCGCGGGGGTTCCTCGGCTCGCTGCCGGCGCTGACCGCGCGCACGCACGTCCTGGTGGGGGCGGTGACCGAGGATGAGCCCGAGGCACCCGAGCGCCCTGACGCGCTGGACGTGTACCGCGCCGCGGCATCGGCGCGCGCCGGGCACGACGCCGCGCTCGTGGCGGGGGCGATCGCGCGCGCTGGCGGCGAGTCGATCACGGGCGGCCCCGACGCGCTCCCGCCTCGGATCGCCGACCGCTACCTCGCCCTCAAGGCGGCCGGCCGGCTCTGACACGCGGGCCGCCGCCGCGCCGCTGCGGCGCCCAGGCGATGCGGGACGGTACTCTCGCGGCGAGGAAAGGAGTCCGCCATGTCGGATACCCCCGAATTCACCACCGCGAACAAGCTCGTCGCCGAGGCCCTCGGCACCTTCCTGCTCGTCTTCGGATCGATCGGCACCGCCCTGTTCGCCAGCGACTTCGGAACGGGTGCCAACGGCACGTCGCTCGGCGTCGGATTCATCGGCGTCGCCCTGGCGTTCGGCCTGACGCTGCTGGCGGGTATCTACACGTGGGGCCCGATCTCGGGCGGCCACTTCAACCCCGCCGTGACGTTCGGGCTCGCCGCGGCGGGCCGGTTCGCGTGGAAGGACGTCACCGGCTACGTCATCGCGCAGATCGTCGGCGGCCTCGTGGCCACGACCTTCCTCGTCCTCATCGGCGTGTTCGGGCCGGGCGGCTGGCTCCCGGACGCGCAGAACGCCGGCTTCGCGAGCAACGGTTGGGGCGAGCTGTCTCCGGGCGGATTCGGGTTCGGCGCCGCCGTCACGGCCGAGATCCTCTTCACCGGGATCTTCGTGATGGTGATCCTGGGCGTCACGCATCCGCAGCGGGGCACGGCGGGCTTCGCAGGGCTCGCCATCGGGCTCACGCTCACCTTCATCCACCTGGCCTCGATCCCGATCGACAACACCAGCGTGAACCCGGCCCGGTCGATCGCGACGGCCGTCTACGGGGGCGGGCTGGCGCTGGGGCAGCTCTGGGTCTTCATCGTGTTCCCACTCGTGGGCGGACTCATCGGGGGCCTGCTGCACCGCGGCCTGTTCGAGCGCGAGGGCGTCGCACCCGCTCAGATGGAGGGCCGCACGCGCTGAGCGCCCGCGGCGCGAACGACGGACGGCCCGCCCCCGATCGAATCGGGAGCGGGCCGTCCGGCCGTGCGGTGGCGATCAGGCGAGGTCGAAGCGGTCCAGCTCGGTGACCTTGCCCCACGCGGCGACGAAATCGCGGACGAACTTCTCGTGGGCGTCGTCCGAGGCGTAGACCTCGGCGACGGCCCGCAGCTCCGAGTTCGAGCCGAACAGCAGGTCGGCGCGGGTGCCCACGCCCACCTTCTCGCCCGAGCCGTCCTTGGTGCCGACGAAGGCGTGCGAGCCCGGGTCCAGCGGCTTCCACGTCGTGCCGAGGTCGAGCAGGTTCACGAAGAAGTCGTTCGTGAGCGTGCCCACGCGGTCCGTGAGGACACCGTGGTCGGAGCCGTCGTAGTTGGCGCCGAGCACACGCAGGCCGCCGACCAGGACGGTCATCTCGGGCGCACTGAGCGTGAGCAGGTTCGCCTTGTCGACGAGGTGGTGCTCCGCCGGGAGCTCCGCGAGCGGCCCGTAGTAGTTCCGGAACCCGTCGGCGATGGGCTCGAGGTACTGGAACGAGTCGGCATCGGTCTGCTCGTCGGTGGCGTCGGTGCGCCCGGGGTGGAAGACCACCGCGGCCTCGACGCCGGCGTCGGCCGCAGCCTTCTCGACCGCCGCGTTGCCGGCGAGCACGATGAGGTCGGCGAGCGACACCCTCTTGCCGTCGGTGCGGCCGTCGTTGAACGCCGCCTGCACGCCCTCGAGCGCGCCCAGGACCTTCGCCAGCTGAGCCGGGTTGTTCACGTCCCAGTCCTTCTGCGGGGCGAGGCGGATGCGAGCGCCGTTGACGCCGCCGCGCTTGTCGCTGCCGCGGAAGGTGGATGCCGCAGCCCATGTCGTCGAGACCAGCTCGGACACGGTCAGTCCCGTCGCGAGGATCTGCTCCTTGAGCGCAGCGGCGTCGGCGTCGTCGATCAGCTCGTGGTCGACGACGGGCACCGGGTCCTGCCAGATCAGCACCTCGTCCGGCACTTCGGAGCCCAGGTAGCGCGCGATCGGGCCCATGTCACGGTGGGTGAGCTTGTACCACGCGCGTGCGAACGCGTCGGTGAAGGCCTCCTGATCCTCGGCGAACCGGCGCGAGATCTTCTCGTACTCGGGGTCGAAGCGCAGCGACAGGTCGGTGGTGAGCATGCGCGGCTCGCGACGGCCCTCGGAGTGCGCCATCGGCACCATGTCGCTGCCGCCGCCGTTCTTCGGGCGCCACTGGTGGGCGCCCGCCGGGCTCTCCATCAGCTCCCACTCGTAGGCGAAGAGGATGTGGAAGAACTCGTTGTCCCAGCGCGTGGGGTGGTAGGTCCACGTCACCTCGAGCCCGGACGTGATCTGGTCGTCGCCCTTGCCCGAGCCGAAGTTGTTCTTCCAGCCCAGTCCCTGGCGCTCCAGGCCCGCGGCCTCGGGGTCGTCCTCGAGGTACGAGTCCGACGCCGCACCGTGGGTCTTGCCGAAGGTGTGGCCGCCGGCGATCAGGGCGACGGTCTCCTCGTCGTTCATGGCCATGCGGGCGAACGTCTCGCGGATGTCACGGGCGGCCAGCACGGGGTCGGGAGTGCCGTTCGGGCCCTCCGGGTTGACGTAGATGAGCCCCATCTGCACCGCGGCGAGCGGGCCCTGCAGCTCACGGTCGCCCTTGTAGCGCTCGTCGCCGAGCCACGTGGTCTCGGGACCCCAGTACACGTCGTCGTCCGGCTCCCACACGTCGGGGCGGCCGCCGGCGTAGCCGAAGGTCGGGAAGCCCATGTTCTCCAGCGCGACGTTGCCGGCGAGGATCATCAGGTCGGCCCACGAGATCGACTGGCCGTACTTCTTCTTCACCGGCCACAGCAGACGTCGGGCCTTGTCGAGGCCGACGTTGTCCGGCCAGCTGTTCAGCGGCGCGAAGCGCTGCTGTCCGGCGCCGCCGCCGCCGCGACCGTCGGTGATGCGGTAGGTGCCCGCCGAGTGCCAGGCCATGCGGATCATGAGGGGGCCGTAGTTGCCGAAGTCGGCGGGCCACCAGTCCTGGCTCGTCGTGAGCACGACGTTGATGTCGGCCTTGACGGCGTCGAGGTCGAGGGCCTCGAAGGCGGCCTTGTAGTCGAAGCCGTCGCCGAGCGGGTTCGCCACCGCGGGGTTCTTGGCGAGGATCTTGAGGTTCAGCTGGTTGGGCCACCACACGCGGTTCGCCGAGCCCGCGGTGGGGTGCGGCTGCGCCGAGTGGACCACAGGGCAGCCGCCGGGCTGCTCGGGGGTCTCGGTGACGGTGACGGACTGGTCGGGCTCGGTGGCTCCGCCCACGCCGGTGGCGTTGGTGTCGGTCATGGTTTTCCTTCCTCGATGGATGAACGGTGGACGAACGGGATGCTCACGACGTGGCGGCGAGCGCGGCACACGCGGGGCATACGCCCCAGAAGGTCACCTCGGCGACCGACAGGGCGTAGCCGTGAGCGTCGCCGGGCGTGAGGCAGGGCGCCTCGCCCACGACGCAGTCGACGTCCTCGACGGCCCCGCAGCGCGAGCAGATGAGGTGGTGGTGGTTGTCGTCGACGCGCAGCTCGAACAGACCGGGAAGGCCCGCGGGCTCGATGCGTCGGACGAGCCCGGCCGCGGTGAAGTCCGACAGCGCGTTGTAGACGGACTGCAGACTCGTCGCGGGAAGCTCGGCCGCGACGCGGCGATGGATGTCGTCGGCGCTCGCGTGCGGGAGGTCGGTCAGCGCCTGGAGGACGGCGCGGCGGGGTTCGGTCGACCGCAGTCCCGCGCCGCGGATCAGGCCCGAGGCGTCGGGCGGCAGAGCAGGTCCGTGACGCACGACTCCAGCCTAGCGTTGTTTTGAGTCATCCAAAAGAGCGACATCCGCTCAGCCGGCCACCACGGTGGGCGTGCCCGCCTCGTACTCCGTCAGGTCGCCGGTCTCGCCGCGGCGGTGGGCGCGACCGCCCACCCACAGCATGTAGAGCAGGAAGGCCGCGAGCGCAAGGGCGCCGATGCCGATCTTGAGTGGCCACGGCCACGCCTGACGCGTGACGAATCCCTCGATCAGACCCGAGACGGCCAGGGCGAACACGAGTCCGACGGCCACGGTCGCCAGCGACCGCCCCGCGGCCGCGAGCGACTCGCCCCGTGGGCGCGGCCCCGGGGCGACCCACGCCCAGAAGATGTGGAGCCCCGCCGCCGCGGCGACGAAGACACTCGTGAGCTCGAGCAGGCCGTGCGGGAGGATGAACAGAACGAACACGTCACCCCGGTCGAACGCGAACATGACGGCGGCGGCGACGCCCACGCCGACGGCGTTCTGCACCAGGACCATGAGCGGCCAGAATCCGGTGATGCCGAACATGACGCACTGGGCCGCGATCCACGCGTTGTTCGTCCATACCGTCCCGGCGAACACCGCCGCCGGGTTCTCGCTGTAGTACCCCGTGAAGTCGTTCTCCGCGTACTGCTCCAGCTGCGCGCGCGACCCGAGACTCGCCACGAGCGCCGGATCCGAGTTGACCCACAGCGCCACGACGGCCACGACCGCCGTGAACGCCGCGGCGATCACCAGTGTGGTCCAGCGCAGCCGATACAGCGCTGCGGGCAGCTGCAGCGCGAAGAACCGCGGGATCTGGCGCAGCGCGTTCTCGGGGGCGCCGGTCAGGCGCAGGCGCGCCCGACCGAGCATCGTCGAGACGTGGTCGGAGTGGACGCTGCGCCCGGCCGACGTCTTGATGTCGGCGAGGTCCGCCGATGCGGACCGGTACCGCTCGACCAGCTCGTCGACCTCGGCGCCCGACAGGCGTCGCGACCGGCTGAGCTCGTCGAGCCGTTCCCACTCGGCGCGGCGGGCTGCCGCGAGGGCGTCGAGGTCCATTTGCTTTACTGTACCCATGCCTCCTGCCGCGGACCGTGGGGCCGCCTCAGCGCCGGTCGTCGTCGAGATCCACCAGGACGAGGTGCTCACCGGCGAGGCCGTCGCGCTCGACGTGCAGCCCCTCGGCTACTTCCTGCGCGCGCTGGGGACGGTCATCGACATGCTCGTGGGGGTGGCGGCCCTCGTGCTGTTCGGGTTCGCCGCCGGCTGGCTGGTGTCGGCGGGCGCCCTCGACGCGAACGTCGTCCCGATCCTGTCGATCGCGGTCGTGGTGATCGTGACGATCGTGGTGCCGACGGTCGTCGAGACGACGACGCGGGGACGCAGCCTCGGTCGGCTCGCCGTCGGCGGGCGCATCGTGCGCCTGGACGGCGGCGCCGCGGGATTCCGGCACGCCTTCATCCGCGCCGTGCTCGGGGTGTTCGAGCTGTGGTTCACCGTCGGCGCCGTGGCCGCGCTCGTGGGCGCCTTCACGCCGCGCGCGCAGCGACTGGGCGACCTCGTCGCCGGCACCTACTCCGAGCGGACCCGCACGCCGCGGCTGCCGGACGTCTCGTCGCAGCTCCCGCCGTCGCTGGCGCCGTGGGCGCGCGTGGCCGACGTGGCCCGGCTGCCCGATCCGCTCGCCCGCCGGCTGGCGCGGTTCACCGCGGGTGCGGACCGCCTGGATCCGCCGGCACGCGCCCGGCTCGCCGCGGCTCTCGCGGACGAGGCGAAGGCGTTCGTGTCCCCGGTCCCCGCGAGCGATCCCGAGACGTTCGTGCGCGGCGTCGTGGCGATCCGGCGCGATCGCGAGTTCCGGGCCCTCGAACTGGAGAGCGCGCGCGTGGCCGGGCTCGTCGGCGCGCACGAGCGGCGCGGGCTGCCCAGACGCTGACGCATGCGCGGGGCGTGCACCCTGCGGGCGTGCCCGGCCGGGATCAGTAGCGGTAGTGGTCCAGCTTGAACGGCCCCTCGACGGCAACGCCGATGTAGGCCGCCTGCTGCGGTGTGAGCGTGGTCAGCTCGACACCCAGCGCACCCAGGTGCAGCCGGGCGACCTTCTCGTCGAGGTGTTTGGGCAGCACGTACACGCCGGTCGGGTAGTCCGCGGTCCGCGTGAACAGCTCGATCTGGGCGAGCACCTGGTTGGTGAAGGACGCGCTCATGACGAACGACGGGTGCCCGGTCGCGTTGCCGAGGTTGAGCAGACGGCCCTCGCTGAGCACCAGCACGCTGCGCCCCGTCGGCAGGCGCCACTCGTGGACCTGGGGCTTGATCTCGATCTTCTCGGCCCCCGCCAGCGCCTCGAGCCCGGCCATGTCGATCTCGTTGTCGAAGTGGCCGATGTTGCCGACGATCGCCAGATGCTTCAGCGCGAGCACGTGCTCGACGGTCACCACGTCCTTGTTCCCGGTGCCCGTGATCAGGATGTCCACGTCGCCGGCGACGTCCTCGAGCCGCGCGACCTGGTAGCCGTCCATGGCCGCCTGGAGGGCGCAGATCGGGTCCACTTCGCTGACGATGACCCGGGCGCCCTGACCGCGCAGCGCCTCGGCGGCTCCCTTGCCGACGTCGCCGTAGCCGCACACGAACGCGACCTTGCCGCCCATCAGAACGTCGGTGGCGCGGTTGATGCCGTCCGGCAGCGAGTGGCGGATGCCGTACTTGTTGTCGAACTTGGACTTGGTGACCGAGTCGTTGACGTTGATCGCCGGAAACAGCAGCCGTCCGGCGGCCGCGAGCTCGTACAGCCGGTGGACCCCCGTCGTGGTCTCCTCGGTCACGCCCACCAGGCCCGAGGCGATCCGCGTGAATCGCTGCGCATCGCGCGCCAGGCTCGCCCGGAGGGTGTCGAGCACCACGCGGTACTCCTCCGAGTCGTCCTCGGCTGCCGGCGGAACGGCGCCGGCCCGCTCGAACTCGACGCCCTTGTGCACCAGCAGCGTGGCGTCGCCGCCGTCGTCGAGGATCAGGTTCGGACCGTCGAACCCCTCGCCGCTCCAGTCGAAGATGCGGTCCGCGAGCCGCCAGTACTCTTCGAGGGTCTCGCCCTTGAACGCGAAGACGGGCACGCCCGCCGGATGCTCCGCGGTGCCGTGCGGCCCCACGACGACGGCCGCGGCCGCTTCGTCCTGGGTCGAGAAGATGTTGCAGCTGGCCCACCGCACCCGGGCGCCCAGGGCCGTCAGGGTCTCGATGAGCACCGCGGTCTGCACGGTCATGTGCAGCGACCCCGCGATGCGGGCTCCCGCCAGCGGCTGCGCGTCGGCGAACTCCGCGCGCAGGGCCATCAGGCCCGGCATCTCGTTCTCGGCGAGGCGGATCTGGTGACGGCCCGCGGCAGCCAGCTCCAGATCGGCGACGACGTACTCGACGGCGGCGACGGACGTTTCGGTCGGCATCCCGTCATTGTCCCACGCCGGGTGCCGCGCGCGTCGGTCAGGTGCGCAGGGTCTCGTGCCGCACGACGATCCAGCCACGCGGCACCGAGAGGCGATCGGTGTGGATCGCGCACAGGTCGTGCGCGTGCGGGTCGCCGGCGGCTCCCAGCGGCCCGAGCGCCGCCATCTGGTCGCCGTAGTCGTAGGTGAGGGTCGACACCGCCTCGCGGGCGCACCCGACCTTGGAGCAGAGTCTCTCGCGCATCGCGGACCACGCTATCGCCCTCCCGCCCCCCGAGCGGCAGGCCGCGCCGGGGAGGCTCGGCGCCTAGGATGGGCGCATGGCTTGGCGACACACCCGGGACTCCCACCGCGCGGGTTCCGCCGCCCGGCCTCAGCGCCACGGACGACACGGGCGCGAGGGCAGGAGCGCCGTGGTGCGCCCGCCGCTGCCGCCGCTGGAGACGCGGATCGACCGGTTCGACCTGTCGGTGGGGACGTCGGCGGAGTTCCTGCGCTCCGCATGGCCCGAGCTGCGCGACGTCAGCTTCGAGATCGCCGACATGCCGCCGGCGACCGACGACACCGGCATCCCTCGATGGACGGTGCTCGCCGATGCGCGCCGCATCATCCTCTACCGCGTGCCGATCGAGCGGCTGAGCCATCTGCATCGCAACGACGACCTGCACCGCCGGATGATGGTCGAGAGCTGCGTCTTCCGCGCGGCGGCCGAGTACCTCGACCGCGATCCGTGGGACCTCGGCCCGGATCGCTTCCGGTTCCTGTGAGCGGCCGGCTCACGGATACACGATGATGGCGGGTGCCGCGGCGTCCGCCGGCCAGACCGGATAGCCCGCGAGCGCGCCGTCGCCGGACATCGAGATCCCGGCGCGCACCGCCGCGGACCCCGGGTCCACTTCGTAGACCGTCCGGGACCTCAGCGACATCGACGCCGTCCCCCCGGCGGGTACCGACAGCGTCGTCTCGCCGGAGCGGGTCACGGCGTTCACGGTCACCTCCACGGCCTCGTCGCCGGGATTGGCCACGACCAGCGTCGCGGCCGGCCCGACCGGAACGGCGACGAGGCTCGCGGCGTCGACGAGAGGCGACGAGGCGTGCCACGCGAAATCATCGCCGGCGTCGGACCCGGTCGTCTGCCACAGGCCGGCGACGACGGGCACGTCCGCCTGGACGTCGACCGTGTACAGGCCCGCATCCAGCTCATCGAGCCCCACCTCGGTGGGCACGCCGGCCACGAGCGGGACGTCGGTGAGGGTCCGGATCGGTGCCCGCACGCCCAGCGCCATGACGGTGATCGTGGCGGTCCCGTCGGCGGAGGGCGACAGCAGGCGCGCGAGCGTCGGGATGTCCGCACGGGCGTCGACGGCCGACTCGGGCACGCGCACGCCGACGATCGTCTGCTCGGTGGCGGGCTCGGCGATGGGGCCCACCTGGTCCGCGCCGACGGGATCGAGCACGCGCGTGAGGCTCGACTGCAGGGATGCCTGCACGGGAGCCCCCGACGAGGTCACCCGCACGACCGGGCTCTCCTCGCCCAGGGCGAGCCCCGCGAGGGGCACGACGCGCTGCGTGCCCGGGGCGACGACGATGCGCTCGCCGCCGGCGGGGATCGTCGCGCCGGCGGCTCCGTAGACGGTCAGCTGCACGATCGACGGGACGACGCCGGGATTGGCCAGCATGAGCAGGTCCGCCGCTCCGGTCGTCGCGGCGCCGCCGACCAGCCAGGATTCCAGCAGCGGCGGACGACAGGCCGATGCGGCGAAGCCGGCGATGTCCTCGTCGTCCACCGTCGAGGCCCCCGCCGCTGCGATGTCGGTCCGCTCACGGCCCTGCGGCGCGGCGAAAAGCGCGATCGGCCCTTCGCCGACGGTCACCGACACCGGCGCGAGGCGCGTCTCCTCGGGCTCCGGCGACCCCTCGGCGACCGCCCACGTCACGGCCTGCCGCGTGGCGGCGCCGATCGCGCCGACGTCGGTCACGTCGCGCCCGATCGCCATGAGCCCACCGGTGCACGCGAGCACCGAGGCCTCGGGCGCGGGCACGGCCGACACGCTGAGCGGCTCGCGATCGTGAGTGGGCCAGGGCAGCGTGACCGCCGTGACCGCCGCCACGACGGCTCCCGCCGACACGAGCGTTCCGGCCAGCATGCGCGCACTGGTGGCGGCCCAGCGGAATCGTCGCGGTTCGCTCATCGCCATTCCCTCCAGTGCGGCCCGACGATGCGGGGTGACCGCCGTGACGCGCGGCGCGAGGCGGCGGTCGGAATCGCCAGCAGCGCCGCGATCGCCACCGTCGCCAGCTGGACCGCCGCGATGAGCTCGGCCAGCGGTTCGGTGCCCGGCGGCACGGGCGCGCGCGGCGCGACGTCCTCGGTGACGCGCCACAGCGCTCCCTTGTCGGTGTCGCCGACGGCGTCGAGCCCGTCGCGCTGATCGAGGGCGTTGCGCGCGGTCAGCGTCGCGGAGCGCGCGGCGTCGGACTCGTTCGGCGCGGCCGCCGCCAGGAGCACGAACGAGATGCCCCGATCGGCGACCTCGGCGACGACGTCCTGAGCTGCGGGCGTCATGAGGTCCGCCGCGAGCGCCGCGACCTGAGCGTCCTCGGGCGTCGGCTCGGTGCGCGCGGACACGATGGTCGCCTGCGCGCCGATCGTCTCGCTGCCGCCCCAGATCACGCGCGCCGACACTCCGCCGTCGTTCTGCGGGGTGAGGACGATCGTGCCGAGGTCCGGATCGCTGCGCCCCTCGGCCGCGACGTAGGCGGGCAGCGTGCTGACGGGTCCGTCGGTGAGCACCGACGTCCCGCGGCTCATCGCCGACAGCGACGGAGCCGCGAGCACCGCGACCGCGGCGACCACGACGACGCCGGCGCCGGCGCGCGCGAGCGCCAGACGCGGCGGGAATCCGGCGTCCAGCGAGACCAGCGCGGCCCCCAGGACCCCGAGCCACGCGAGGCTGAGCCCCGCGCCCGGCCACAGGGCGACGGTCTGCGACTGCGTGTACGAAACGCTGACGCCCACGCCGGCGAACGCCGTGGCGACGCCGGAGGCGGCGATCACGAGCAGCGTGATGCCCACCGCCCACCGCTGCGTGAGCGGCGCGAGGAGCGCCAGCAGCGCGAGCGGCGCCGACAGCAGCGGCACCCACCACGTGGGGCCGTCGGGAAGCAGGGTCTGCCACCCCGCGACGTCGGGCGTGGGGATGCCGGCGACCAGCAGCGACCGGCCGACGGGGTCGGGGCCGACCTGGGGACCGGCCCACACCATCCCCGGATCGGCGAGCAGTCCCCACCCGTCGCCGGTCGCGACGGCGCGCCAGACCAGGGGGATGGCCAGCGCGATCGACGGCACCACGGTCCACAGCAGGCGCGTGACGCCGCGCCCCGAACGGAGGGCGACGGCCAGCACCACGGCACCACCCCACACCAGCAGGAGGGCGGGCGCGAGCGACGGCGAAGCGGCGACCACGGCGGCCAGCAGCAGCGAGGCGGCGCCCGCAGCCGACCATGATCGGTGCGCGACGGAGCCGGCGTACAGCAGCCACGGCAGCAGCAGGTGCACGATGACCCCGGTGGGGCGGCCGTCGACCAGGGCCACGAGGAACGCGGGGGCCAGTGCCCACAGCGCACCGCCGACGATGCGCAGGAACGGGCGGTCGGTGACGCGCGTCGCCGCGACCCATCCGCCCAGCGCCGCCAGCGGCAGGGCGAGCACCCACAGCAGCGACAGCACGCGGGACGGATCCCACCACGTCAGCGATCCCAGGACGGCGACGACGGCGGCGAAGGGGTCGGCCGGGCCGAGGGTGTCGAGCCCGAGCGCACGGCGCCCCCACGCCGCATCGACCCACAGCTGAGCGACCTGCTCGCGCAGCGGCGCCAGCGCGCCGCCGCCGGGGACCGGCCAGGCCAGCAGCGCGGGGAAGGCGATGACCGAGACCACGAGCGCGGCGAGCACGAGCCACGCGCCCCCGCCGGCGAAGAACCGCAGATCCGGGCGCCGGTAGCCCCCGGCCGAGTCGTCGTCGTCCTCGTCCTCGACCCGCTCGCGCTCCTGGACGCGCGTGGCCCGCAGCGCCGCGATCTGGGGCCACGCCGCGCGGCGCGTCGCCGCGATGCGCCGACGCGCACGGACAACCGCCGCCACGCGCACCCAGACGACGGCCGTCGCCGCCCACTCGGGGGCGATGAGGCCCGGCTGCTTGCGCACGAGATGCAGCACCGTGCGCAGCGCGGCCAGCGGCAGGAGCCCGAGCCACAGCAGCACGGCGAGCGCCGCGGGGACGTAGACGAGGTGCCGGTGCAGCCACGCCGCACGGCGCGCGTAGGCCGCACGGCGCCGGCGCGCGGGGGTCAGCGGCGACGGCAGGCCCGCGACCCCGTCGTCCGATGTGGCGACCAGCGCCGCGGGGACGAGGACGACGCGCGCGCCGGCCAGTCGCGCGCGCACGCCCAGGTCGAGCCCTTCGTCGGCGCCGGCGAGCGCGGCGTCCAGTCCGCCCAGTCGCTCCCACGCGTCGGCGCGCACCAGGAGGCCTCGCACATCGGCGCCGAGGACGTCGTCGCGGCCGTCGTGCTGACCTTGATCGAACTCGCCGTCGGCCAGCCCCACCGTTCGGCCGAAGCGGCTCAAGGTCACGCCCAGCGACACGATCAGACTGCGGTCGTCCCACCGCACGAGCTTCGGCGCGACGAACGCGACCGATGGCGCGCGCTCCAGGGCAGCGACCAGATGAGACAGGGCCTCCGGCTCGGGCGCGGTGTCCTGGGCGAGGAGCCACAGGGCATCCGCACCTTCGGCGCGCGCCGCGGCCTGCGCCGTCGCGGCCGCGAAGGACGTGGCGGCGGGAGCGGTGATCACGTCGTCCGCGCCGGACCCGGCGACGACCTCGCTCACGCCATCGTGCTCGCCGCACAGCACGATGGTCAGCGCGTCGGGGGCGCGGGTCTGCGTCCCCAGCGCCGCGAGCGTCCGCCGCAGGTGGAACGCGGCGGGCGTGCGGCCGTCGGGGCGCACGACGACAAGAGCATGGACACGGGCGGGCATGACGAGGTCAGCCTAGGCGCGACACCGGGCAGCGCCGGTCGCACGCGCCGCCCACGGCGGATCCGCCGGGCACCCTGCGCTCAGCTGGCGTGGCGCTTGAGCTTGCGGCGCTCGCGCTCGCTGAGACCGCCCCAGATGCCGAACCGCTCGTCGTTCTCGAGCGCGTAGTCGAGGCATTCGCCGCGGACGTCGCACGAGCCGCAGATGCGCTTGGCATCCCGCGTGGAACCGCCCTTCTCCGGGAAGAACGCCTCGGGGTCGGTCTGGGCGCACAGCGCATCGGTCTGCCACGCCAGGGCGTTCTCCTCGTCGCCCGGCGGCTGCCGGCGTACCCCCGGCACGCCCAGCTGGACGGGATCGACGAACCAGTTATCGGGAACGCCGGAACGGTATTGTGCAGCCGCCATGTCGTCCTCCCCCTCGGATTTCCCCCCACCACGCCGGTCCGCGTGTACGGATAATTACACCCGTGTCATTCCCATCGGTCAAGTCGCGGATACTAAAGCCTCAAGGCCCCGTTTAACGTTCGCGACGCGCCGACGGCGTGTCGCAGGCGGATAACGGTCCGCGCAGCCCCGGCCGGGCGGACCGCGCGCGGTACCCTTTCCTCACGATGGCCCAGTACTCGAAGCACCCGGTGTCGCTTCCGCCGACGCCCCCGGCCCGCGAGAAGACGGGCCACCTGATGCTGCGGGCCTGGGTCGTGTTCGTGCTGTTCAGCGCGTTCGCGGGCCCCGCGTGGGTGAACGCCTTCGGACCCTACGGCGCGGCGGTCGTCGCCATCGGCGGCGGCATCGTGTCGGTCGCGGTGTGGCTGCGCCTGCGGCCGCCGCTCGCGTGGCGACGCCTGCCCTGGTACGTCGTCACGTACGTGGCGTGGGCGACGCTGTCGCTGACGTGGTCGGCGTGGCCGGCGACGACGGCGCTGACCCTGCTCCTGCTGCTCATCACGACGCTCCAGGCGGTCTTCATCGGCAGCGCGCTCACGTGGAGCGAAGTGGTGCGATCGATCGCCTCCGCGCTGATGTGGGTCCTGGCGCTGTCGATCCTGTTCGAGCTGTTCGTCTCGCTCGTCATCCACGGCCCCGTGCTCCCCGGGTTCGCCACCGCGACCGGGCCGGTCGATCCGATCGTGTACTGGTCGCGCGACAACCTCTTCGCCGGCGGCCGCATCCAGGGGATCATGGGCAACGCGAACCTGCTCGGGCCGGTCGCGCTGCTGGCGATCGTGGTGTTCGGCATCCGCTACGCCGCTGCGCCGCCGCGCCGCACCCTGCTGCTGGTCTGGATCGCGCTGGCGGGGTACCTCTTCTTCCGTGCGGCCTCGGCGACCGCCTTCGTCGCCGCCGTGGCCGTGGCGATCGTGCTGACCACGGTGCTGCTGATGCGCACCGTGCGGCGCCCGGGCGGACGCACGCGCTACTACATCGGCTACGCGCTGATCGGGCTCGGCGGCGGGACCGCGCTGTGGATCTGGCGGGACGACCTGTTCACGACGCTCGGACGCAGCGCCGACCTGACCGGACGCGAGGACATCTGGGCCGCCGTGCTCGAGCGGGCCGGCGAGCGGCCGGTGGCCGGATGGGGGTTCGCCTCACCCTGGATGCCGTGGGAGGCGTCGTTCGACGGCTGGATCATCGATCACGACCAGACCGTCATGCAGGCCCACAGCGTGTGGGCGGACGTGTATCTGCAGCTGGGCGTCGTCGGGCTGGTGCTGTTCGGCGCGCTGATGATCGCGTATGTCTGGCGCGCGTGGTTCTTCGCCGTCGACCGACCCCGCTGGGATCTGCGGGCCGACCGACCCTACTCGCCACTCACGCTGCTGCCGACCCTGCTGGGAGCCATCCTGCTGGTGCAGGGCGTCGCCGAGTCGTCGCCCCTCATCCTGTGGGGCTGGATGCTGCTGGTGCTGCTGGGAGCCAAGATCAAGCAGTCGCCGCTGATCGGGGTGGGCCCCGCCGAGCAGAGCGCGGCGATCGAGCGCGGCGAGCCGTCGAGATACCGCCCGTGAGCGACACCGGTCGCACGCGCCCGTGGGCGGCGCAGGTGCTGGACTCGCCGTCGTTCGCCCGCGCGTACACCTACACCGTGCTCGGAGCGGTGTTCGCCTCGTATCTGATCGAACGGCTGACCAGCCGCGTCACGTACGCCACGATCATCGCCGGCCTGTGCCTGCTCGGCATCGGCGTCCTGATCAGCCGGCGCCGCGAGGTGTCGCTGCTGCGCCTGGTGCCGACGTCGCTGGCGATCTTCATCGCCTGGACGTTCGCGAGCATCTTCTGGAGCACCGACTCGAGGCTCTCCGCGGCGAGCTGGATCTCGACCGTCGCGATCGCCCTGCTCGCCGTCGTCATCGGGCACGTGCGGGACACGCTGCAGACGGTGCGCGCGCTCAGCGACGTCCTGCGCGTGATGCTCGGGGTGTCGCTCGGCGTCGAGATCCTCTCGGGGATCCTGCTGGACACGCCGCTGCTGTTCCTCGGCGTGCGCGGCGACATCGCCGACCTCGGCCCGATCCAGGGCATCTTCGGCACCCGCAACATGCTCGGGTTCGTCGCCGTGCTGGCCATCATCACGTTCCTCATCGAGTACCGCATGCAGTCGGTGCGCACCGGCGTCTCGCTGGCGTCGGTCGTGCTCGCCGGCAGCCTCGCCGTGCTCAGCGACTCCCCCACCGTCCTCGTGGTGGCGGTGGGAGTCGGCACGGCGCTGGGGGCGCTGTGGCTCGTGCGCCACACCCCCGAGCGGCGCCGCTCCGCCGTGCAGACGGCGCTCGGCGGCCTCGTGGTGATCTCGCTCCTGCTCGGATACCTCACCAGGCACGCCATCATCGCGTTCATCAACGCCGGACGCGACATCTCGATGCGGGTCGACCTGTGGAACGCCATGGTCGACCTCGTCCGCCTGCGGCCCATCCAGGGCTGGGGCTGGTACGGCCCGTGGGCCCCGCGGGAGCTCCCCTTCAATCTGCTCAACTACCGACTCGACGCCGACCACGCGACGGGGCTCAACGCGTGGTTCGACGTGCTGCTGCAGACCGGGTGGATCGGCCTGCTCATCTTCATCGCGTTCGCCGTCACCGCACTGGTGCGCGCGTGGCTGGACGCCTCGGCCCGCAGGTCGGTGCTGTACGCATGGACGCCCCTCATGATGGTGGCACTCCTCGTCGACTCGGTCTTCGAGTCGTTCACCCTCGCCGGACTCGGCTGGCTCATGCTGGTGCTCCTGGCCGTGCGGGCGGGGCAGTCGCGCTCGTGGCGTCGGCGGATCGACTCCTCGCCGGTCGACCCCCCGGGGCTCGAGGCCGAGAACTGACTCGGCGGCGCGACGGATCCGCCCGCTTCCTGTGGACACGTGCGTGAGGCGCTCGCGCGCCTGCCTACAATGGGGCGTCCCCGCACGTCAACAAAGGAACAGTGAATGTTGCGTGAACGCCTGCGAGCATCGTCGGCTCTGCGCACCCTTCGCTTCCTGCCCTACGCGGTGCCCTACACGCTGCTGAGGCTCGTCACGCGACCGCGGCGCAGCCGCGTGCTGTTCCTGTCGGACTCGCACGCGGGGTTCACCGGCAACATGGAATGGGTGCGGCGCGAACTTGCGCGCCAGCGCCCCGGAACGCGCGTCACGGGGGTGTTCAAGCCGAGCCTGCGGGCGCGGCGCCCGCTGCGTGACGTCCTG
The DNA here is from genome assembly GCA_029319145.1 of Microbacter sp. GSS18. Lineage (NCBI taxonomy): Bacteria > Pseudomonadati > Bacteroidota > Bacteroidia > Bacteroidales > Porphyromonadaceae > Microbacter > Microbacter sp. GSS18. The sequence continues at coordinate 1,880,895 of CP119753.1, forward strand.
CGCCTGCCGTACCTGATGGCCACGAGCGGCGTCATCGTCGTCGACGACTTCTACCCCCTCATCTACGAGCTCCCCCTGCGGCGGGGCACCCGCCTGGTCCAGCTCTGGCACGCGGCCGGCGCGTTCAAGCGCGTCGGCCACAGCCGCGCGGGCCTGCCGGGCGGGCCGACGCCCGGCAGCCGCATCCACCGCAACTACACCGACGCGTACGTCAGTTCCGAGGGCATCCGCTCCGACTACGCCGAGGCGTACGGCATCGACCGCGCTCGCGTACGCGCGCTCGGCGTCCCGCGCACCGACTTCTTCTTCGACGACGACGCGCTCGCCGCCGCCCGGGCACGGGTGCGCGACGCGCTCGGGGTGCGGGACGACGAGCGCCTGGCGGTGTTCGCGCCCACCTTCCGCGGGAACGGGCAGCTCAGCGCCTACGTCGACGAGAGCGCCGACTGGGCGGGCGTGGCCCGCGACCTGGGGCCCGGCTGGCGGGTCGCCGTCCGACGGCATCCGTTCACCGAGCGGGCCGCCGGCCCGCTCCCCGAGGGCCTTCTCGATGCCGGGGACGGTCTCGACATGAACGACGTCCTCGCCGCGGCCGACGTGCTGGTGACCGACTACTCGTCCGCCGTGTTCGAGTTCGCACTGCTGCGGCGGCCGATCGTGCTGTTCGCGCCCGATCTCGAGGAGTACACGTCCTCCCGCGCCTTCTACCGGCCGTTCGAGGCGTATGCGACCGGACCGGTCGTGCGCGACCCCGACCGCCTCGCCGAGGCCATCGGCACGGCCACGGTCGACGACGAGGCCCTGGACCGATTCCTGGCCGAGTTCTGCGGCATGCTCGACGGCCACTCGTCCGAACGGATCGCCGCCGACATCGCCGACGGCCGCGCTCCCGAGACGCCGAAGCGCTCGTGGATCCAGGCACTGCGACTCGATCTCGCGGCCGCCTACGCCGCGAGGTTCGCCCTCGGGACGGCGAGCAGGCTGATGCGGGTGCTGCCCCGCCGGCGCAAGATCACGATGATCACGCGCGAGCACAAGGAACCGCCGCTGGACTTCGTGCTTCTCGAGCGCGCCATCCGGCACGAGGACGCGGATGTCGAGATCACGACGATCGCCCGCATGGTCCCCCCGGGCATCGTGGGCAAGGCCGTCTACGCATTCCATCTGCTGGCCGAGCTCTATCACGTCGCCACCTCGCGCGTGCTGATCATCGACGGCTACTCGGTCGTCGCGAGCGCCGCCAGGCACGGCTCGGGCCTGACCGTCGTCCAGCTGTGGCACGCGCTGGGCTCGCTCAAGAAGTTCGGGCTCAGCATCCTCGGCCGGCCCGAAGGCCGAGACCCGCGGATCGCCCGGGCCATGCGGATGCACCGGAACTACGATGTCGTCGTCGCCAGCGCCGAGATCTGTCGAGAGCCCTACGCCGAGGCGTTCGGCGTCGACCCCGAACGCGTCATGATCGCGCCGCTGCCGCGCGTCGACTACCTGCGGGACGACGAGGTCAGACGACGGGCTCGCGAGCGCTTCCGCACGCTGTACCCGGATCTGTCCGGCCGGCCCATCGCGCTGTTCGCACCCACCTTCCGCACCGACGGCACGTCGCAGGGGATCGATCCGCTCGAGCTCACCGCCCGCATGAGGGACATCGGCTACGCGACGATCACCAAGCTGCATCCGATCCTGCGGCCGCTGCGAAGCCCCGATCTGCGGGTCGCGCCCGGCATGTCCACGCAGGAGCTCCTGCTGGTGGCCGACGTCTTCATCACCGACTACTCGTCGGCCGTCTTCGAAGCGGCGGTGGCGGGAGTGCCCTCCTACCTGCTCGCCCCCGATCTGGACAGCTACACGAACTCGCGGGACTTCTACGTCGACTACCCGCAGGCGCTGGGCCTGACCGTCGCGGCGACGGCGGACGAGCTCGCCTCGCACGTGGCCGCCGGGACGACGACGGCCGAAGCGATGGCCCGCATGCGCGACCGATTCGTCCAGCTTCCGCCGAACGGCTCAAGGACCTCGATCACGGAGCGCCTCGCCGCCGCCGTCGTCTCGTACGCCGACGTGGCGGACCCCGCCGACCGGGCGGCCTGACACCGGCTCGCGGACGACCGCGCGCGCCGACCGCCTCCGCCGGGGCGCGCCGGCGGTCGCGGCGCGCTCAGCGCGCAGCCGGCTCCGCAGCGCGGCGCAGCCAGTCGCGGGCCGCCTCGACGAAGGCGTCGGCGTACGCCGCGGCGGAGAAGTCGCCGAGATAGTAGTCCCGGCCGGCACGTCGCCGCCCGCGCATCGAGTCGTCGCCGAACATGTCGTCCAGCACCGCGGTCCACGACGCCGGCTCCCCCTCGAGCACGTAGGTGTATCCGGCGACGGCGTAGCTCTCGACGAACGCGTCCGCGCTCGTCGACGGCGACATCATCGCCAGCGGCTTCTCGGAGAAGAGATAGTCCGTGACGGTGCTCGACACGTCCGCGATCATGGCGTCGGACGCGTTCATGCAGTCCACGATCGACCACTCCTGCGTCGCCCGGACGCCCCACGCGTGGTCGACGTCGTGCGCGGACGCGTGCGCGGCCAGCATCGCGTCGATGCGGTCGACGATCGCGCCGTGCTCGGGGTTGCGCGCGGTGAGGGGGTGCGGCCGGAACACGACCCGGCATCCGCGGTCGAGCAGATCCTGCACCAGCGCGGCACCCACCGGCAGCGAGCAGAAGTCCGAGTCGCTGAAGTAGCCGCCCCACGTCGGCGCGTACAGCACGGTCGGAGCGCCCTCGGCCCGCGCATCCGCCCTCTCGATGGCCTCCACCTGCGGCCGCCCGACGATCTGCGCCTGCCCAGGCTCGACGTGCACCCCGTAGTGGGCGAAACGGTCGATCGCCGCCCGTCCCGCGACGAAGTTGACGTCGAACATCCGGAAGGCCTTGCTCGCCGACGCGGGCTTGTCGCTGTCGCCGTGGTTGAGCTGGATGTGGGTGAGGTGGTTGTACCGGATCAGGTGCGCGTTCTTCAGCGCGGTGTTGACGTAGAAGACCGTCGTGACGGAGTCGACCACGACGCGCTCGACGTCCGCCTCCGCCACGCAGTGCACGACCGGGGCGTCCGTGACGCCCGCCAGGTCGTCCACGACGGCACGGTTCCGCACGACGATCGCGTAGGGCAGGCCGAGCCGGTCGAGGTACGGCAGCCACATCGTCAGCTGGTACGCCGCCGAGGCCGGACCGTCCCAGTGCAGCAGGAAGACCGGCCTCGCCTCGGCCAGTCCGGCGAATCCGCGCTCGAGCGATGCGGCCCGCCGGGGCCGGGCCCGCGCGATCGCGATGCCGAGAGCGAGCGTGGCGAGCACCGAGACGACCGCCGCCGCGAAGGCGAGCACCGGCAGCGCCCACGCCGCCGCCGCGAGGCCCAGCAGCAGCGCGATCGAGTTCACCGAGAACGCCGTGCGCGAGGCCACCTCGCCGTCCGCCGACGGGTCGGCGCCCGGGATGTTCAGGAACCGCCGCGCGCCGAGGCGCAGGAGCGGATCGCGAAGCAGGCGCTCGGCGACGACGGCGCATCCGACGATCGTGATCGCAGCGCCCGCCTCGGGCGACACTCCCTGCGCCAGCACCGGGATGAGCGCGGCGACGAGGATGAGCCGCGGCGCGACGAACCGCCCCGCCCACCGCCGCACCCGTGCCTGCGAGCGGAACATCACCGCGGCGACGACGGCGATCAGGACGAGCCCGAGCTGCCACCACCCGACGGCGAAGGCCAGAACCGTCAGGAGGGCCCCGATCGAGCTGCCGTGGTCGTCCCACGCCCAGCGCCGCGAGTACTCGCCGAGCCGCTCCACGCGCTTCACCCGGTGCTCCCTTCCGTAGGCCGCCGATGCCGCTGGCCATCTTAACCCGCCGTTCACCCGGAATTCAGCGTCGTAGGATAAGGCGTCCCCTCCCCCACCGAAAGCACCGCAGCCATGTCTCAGCCCCGAACCGTCGTCGTCCTTCTGGCCGGAGGGGTGGGCGTTCGCGTCGGGCTCGGCATCCCGAAGCAGCTCATCAAGATCGCGGGCAAGGCGATCGTCGAGCACACGCTCGAGACCGTCAACGCCAGCCCCCTCGTCGACGAGATCATGATCGTCATGAACGCCGGCGCGATCCGCGAGCTGGACGGACTGCGCGACCCCGAGCGCTTCCCCAAGCTCTCGCGCATCATCCCCGGCGGGGCGACGAGGAACGACTCCACCCAGGCGGCGCTGGCAGCCCTCGGCGACGACCCCGATGTCAAGGTGCTCTTCCACGACGCCGTCCGCCCGTTCGTCGACGACCGCATCATCGGCGACTGCGTCGACGCGCTCGACGACTACGACGCCGTCGACACCGCGATCCCCTCCGCCGACACGATCATCCAGGTCGACGCCGCCTCGCACATCACCGACATCCCGGATCGCTCGCGCCTCCGCCGCGGCCAGACCCCGCAGGCCTTCCGGCTCGGAACGCTCCGCCGCGCGTACGAGCTGGCGAACCAGGACAAGTCCTTCCAGGCCACCGACGACTGCGGCGTGGTCTTCCAGTACCTCCCCGAGACCCCGATCTACGTCGTCGACGGCACGGCGCAGAACATGAAGGTCACCGAGCCGATCGACGTGCACATCGCCGACAAGCTCTTCCAGCTGCAGTCCGAGAGCCTGTCCGCAGACGCCGACGAGCTGCCCGACATGACCGGCAAGGTCGTCGTCGTCTTCGGCGGCAGCTACGGCATCGGGGCGAGCACGGTCGAGCTCGCGCGCCGCGCCGGGGCGGACGTGCACGAGTTCAGCCGCACCACCACGGGCACCGACGTACGCTCGCGCGTGCTGGTCAAGCGGGCGCTGAAGTCGGTCTTCGAGGCGACGGGCCGCATCGACGTCGTGGTGCTCACCGCCGGGATCCTCCAGATCGGGCCCCTGGCCAAGACGAAGGTCCGGCAGATCGAGACGACGATCGAGACGAACTTCCTCGCTCCCGTCATCGTCTCGCGCGCCGCGCACAAGTACCTGAAGAAGACCGGCGGCCAGATGATCCTGTTCACGTCGAGCTCGTACACGCGCGGACGTGCGAACTACGGCGTGTACTCGGCGAGCAAGGCCGCCGTGGTGAACCTGACCCAGGCGCTCTCCGAGGAGTGGGGCGCGACCGGCGTGAAGATCAACTGCATCAACCCGCAGCGGACGCACACGCCCATGCGCACCGCCGCATTCGGCGACGAGCCCGAGTCCTCCCTGCTGGATCCCGACCACGTCGCCCGGGTCACTCTGCGCGTCGCCGGCGGCGATCTGACCGGTCAGGTCGTGACCGTGCGCGTCGAGCAGGCGGCGTCGTCCGCTTCCTGAATGCCGCGCACCGGAGCGTTCTTCCAACCAGGGTAGGATTCTCGCGTCATGCCAGTCGCATCCGATCCTCCATCGCTGCCCGCGGACCCCGTGTTCGCCCCCTCTTCGGCGACGATCGCCATCGTGACCTACAACAGGTCGGGGCTGCTCGCCCGGCTCCTCGAGAGCATCGTGACGATGGACCCCAAGCCGGGTCACGTCGTGATCGTCGACAACGCCTCCCAGGACGACACCACCGATGTCGTGGAGTCCTTCCGCGAGCGCATCGGCACCGAGCTGGTGTACCGCCGCATGGAGACGAACACCGGCGGCTCGGGCGGCTTCAGCGAGGGCGTGCGCGTGGCGTACGAGCTCGGCTCGGAGTGGATCTGGCTCATGGACGACGACGTCGAGGTGCTCCCCGACGGTCTGGCGAAGATGGGCAGGTGGGCGCCGCGCTTCCGGTCCATCCAGGGGCGCCGGTACGACTTCGACGGCAGCGAGTTCTACTGGCAGTACCGGGTCGCCGAGCGCATGGGGATCCCGATCCCCTTCGCCCCCGCGGACTTCGACGATTCGGGGTACCGCCCGATGAACTCCGGATGCTTCGAGGGCATGTTCATCCACCGCGACATCGTGGCCCAGATCGGCCTTCCCGACCCCCGGTTCTTCATCTACTGGGACGACCAGCTGTACGGGTGGCTCGCCTCGCGCAAGACGCAGTCGGTGATCGTCGACGAGTTCGTGCTGCGGCGCACCCGCGAGATCAAGCAGTGGGACATGGGCACGCGGCACATGAACGCGTCCAGCAACACCTACCGCTTCTACATCATGCGCAATCGCGCGATCATCAAGCGCTACTACCGTGAGCTGGGCGTGTACAACCCGGTGCTGTTCGGCCTCGGCACGACGCTGACGTTCGGCAAGGAGCTCATCCGCCTGCTGTTCGTCGAGCGCACCGTGCGCGGCACGAGCAACCTGTGGCGCGGGCTGCGTGCCGGGCACACGATCGCGCGCGACAAGACATGGGCGCCGATGGCGCCGCTCGCCGAGACCGTCGGCTAACACCTCTCACCGAGCATCCTGGAGTTCCCTGTGCGTCTTTCTGTCATCGGCTGTGGATACCTCGGCGCCGTGCACGCGGCGGCGATGGCCTCGATCGGCCACGAGGTCGTCGGCATCGACGTCGACGCGGCCAAGATCGCCTCCCTGCAGGCCGGGCGCGCACCGTTCTTCGAGCCGGGACTGCAGGAGATCCTGAGCGAGGGGATCGCGTCCGGGCGGCTGCGGTTCTCGACGGACTTCGCCGATGCCGCGGGCTCCGCGGTGCATTTCGTCGGAGTGGGGACGCCGCAGCAGAAGGACGGATACGCCGCCGACCTGACGTACGTGAACGCTGCCGTGGACGCCCTGGTCCCGCACCTGGGAGCGGGCGAGATCGTCGCGGGCAAGTCCACCGTGCCGGTGGGCACCGCGGCGATGCTTGCCGAGAAGGTGTCCCCGACCGGGGCGGTCCTGGTGTGGAACCCGGAGTTCCTGCGCGAGGGCTTCGCGGTGCAGGACACCGTCGACCCCGACCGTCTGGTCGCCGGCGTCCCCGCAGGCGAAGCGGGCGACCGCGCGACCGAGATCCTGCGCGAGGTCTACCACCCGTCGGTTGCGAAGGGCACCCCGTTCATCGTCACCGACTACGCCACCGCCGAGCTGGTGAAGGTCGCCGCGAACGCGTTCCTGGCCACGAAGATCAGCTTCATCAACGCGATGGCCGAGATCGCCGAGTCCACCGGCGCCGACGTCACGCAGCTCGCCGACGCCATCGGCCACGACGCCCGCATCGGCCGCCGCTTCCTCGGCGCGGGGATCGGGTTCGGCGGCGGATGCCTGCCCAAGGACATCCGCGCGTTCTCGGCCCGCGCCGAAGAGCTCGGCCGCGGCGAGTCCGTCGCGTTCCTGCGCCAGGTCGACGAGATCAACCTACGCCGCCGCGAGCGCGCTGCGCAGCTGGTCGTCGACGCCCTCGACGGGTCGGTGTACGACAGGAACGTCACCGTCCTGGGAGCGGCGTTCAAGCCCCACTCGGACGACATCCGCGACTCCCCCGCCCTCGATGTCGCCGTGCGGCTGCACGGCCTGGGCGCGAAGGTCACCGTCACCGACCCCGAGGCGATCCACAACGCCCGCCGCGTGCACCCGCAGCTGACCTACGTCGAGGACCGCGACGAAGCCCTCACGGGAGCCGACGCCGTCATCGTCGTCACCGAATGGGACCAGTACCGCCGCGAGCTCGACCCCGCCCACGCCGCGACCCTCGTCAGCGGGACCATCGTCGTCGACGGCCGCAACTGCCTCGACCCCGCCGCGTGGCGCGCCGCCGGCTGGACCTACCACGGCATGGGACGCCCGTAGGGCGATGGTGTCCCGGGCGCAGATCGCCCGGCGCGATCAGGCCACGCGGTCTCCGCGTGGTCGGCGGTCCGCGAACTCCGAGACGACGGCTCCGGCGAACGCGCCCCAGGTGTTCCGCCCGGCGAACGCGCGGACGCCCCGGCCCAGTTCCGCACACGACTCGCGTGTGGCGGTCCGCAGCGCGTCCGCGAGCGCGCGGGCGTCTCCCGGAGGAACGAGAATCCCCGTCGACTCGTCGATCACGTCGACCAGGCCGCCGACCCGAGTCGCCAGCACGGGTGTTCCGTAGTGGAACGCGGCCGACACGACTCCGCTCCCCGTGGCCGAGCGGTACGGCAGGACGACGAGGTCGGCACGAGCGAAGTACTCCGCAGCCTCGGCGTCGGAGACATACCGGAGCACCGTCTCTGCCCGGAGCGCCGCCGCCCCCTCGCGCCAACGATCCGGTTGGTCCCAGCACTCGCCGACGATGGTGAGGTGGACCTCGTCGTCGTCCAGGAGTGCCATCGCCTCGAGCAGGACCTCGAGCCCCTTGTACGGCCGGATGAAGCCGAAGAACAGGATCTCCAGCCGTCCGCGCGGCTCCCGCATCCGCGCCGGCGCCGGAAACCGGTCGTACACCGGATGCGCTCGCGCCATCACCGGGCGGTCGGGCACGATCCGTGTCAATTCGCTCCGGAGCGCCTCCGCATGGACGATGTAGCCGTCCGCGGAGGACAGCATGAGGCGACTCAAACGGCGTCGGACGCGACCGGCGCCATGATCGCCGAGGTTGTGGCAGAGGAAGACCGTGCGCACTCCTGCGCGGCGCAGCCGGCGCGCCATGTACGCCGTCCACGGCTGCCAGAACAGAGTCCACCACGCGAACACGACGACATCCGGTGCAAGCGCGATCATGCGGTCGACGGTCTTCCGCCACGAGAGCGGGCGGGTGGCGCTCAGGCTGTAGTCGACATCGGGCAGTGGATCGAGGTCGGGATCGATGTCCGTCTCACCGGGATAGAGGCTCTGCGGATACTGCTTGGCGAACGAGAACACTCTGACCGAGGCGAAGTCGCGCATGGCTGTCGCCAACGACTCGGTGTGCTGCGCGATCCCGCCGCGGTACGGTCGCACCGGTCCCACGATGCACACCCGGGGACCGGCGGGATCGGCGGGCATCTCGCCTGCGGCCGGCACGATCTCAGAGGCCATGGCGCGCCGGACCCGAACCTCGCGACGTGAGGGCGATCACGCCCAGGGGGATGTCGTGGCCGTGAGATGGCGAGGGGGTCGTGGGGATGCGCGTGTCGGAGACGGTGCGGTCGCTCGGGGCGACCCGGAACTGCTTCACCTTTCGAGCGTAGCCTCCGCGGTGACGGAGCCGACCACGCGACAGGGCATCGCCGCACCGCTCATGGCCTGCCGTGCGTGACGAGCGGATCCCGGGTCGGTCAGGACGGCGCGCGGGCGCCGCCCGGCACGGACACGGCCTCGGACCTCGAACGCGGATGCACGTGCGGCGGCTCGTCGGTCGCGGGGTCCAGCTCCGCGGCCGGGGTCGCGTCACGTGAGATCGACAGCGACGGATGCCGCGCGACGTCCGCTTCCGATACCTCTTTCGGATCGCGGACGCGTTCCGGCGCGTACTGCAGCAGCTTGAGGCGCTCGAGCGCGTCCTCGGTCAGCGTCCGGTTCGTGTGCAGCATGTCCGACAGGACCAGGAGCGCGACGCTGAGGAGGGACCCGACGAGCAGTGCGCTGCCGAGGATCAGGGACTGGATGTGGTCCCCCGCCGCACCCACCCACGTGAGCACGAGGAAGCGGCCGAACGGGATCATGGCGCCGATGAAGAACAGCGCGGCCAGCGTCAGGAACACCACGTGCGGCTTGAACATGATGTAGCTGCGCATGATGGCCTGGCTCGAGCGGCCCATGTGCTCGAAGATGTTGCGGAACAGCCGCGACTCGCGCGTCTTGGGGTTCGTCTTGATCGGGATGCTCGCGATGCGCAGACGCTTGTTGCCCGCCTGGATGATCGTCTCCATGCAGTAGCTGAACTGCGTGACGATGTTGAGGCGGATGAGCGATTCCCGCGAGTAGGCGCGGAATCCGCTGGCGGCGTCGGGGAGCCTGGTCTCGGCGGCGAAGTTGACCACCGCGCTCCCCACGCGCTGCATCAGACGCTTGAACGGGGAGAAGTGCTCGACGCTGCGCGTCTGCCGATCGCCGATGACGATGTCCGCATCGCCGCGCAGGATCGGGCTCACGAGATCGCCGATGCGCTCCTGCGGGTACTGGTTGTCGCCGTCGGTGTTGACGACGATGTCGGCGCCGTGGGCCATCGCATAGTCGACGCCGTCACGGAAAGACCTGGCCAGACCCATGTTCCGATTGTGGAAGACGAAGTGGCGCACACCGAGCGCCCGCGCGACCTCGACCGTCCGGTCGGATGAGCCGTCGTCGACGACCAGGATGTGGATCTCGTCGACGCCGGGGATCTCGGTCGGGATCGTGGCCAGCACCGAGGGCAGGGTCAGCTCTTCGTTCAGGCAGGGGATCTGGATGAACAGGCGCATGGGCTCTCTCGCTCGGGACCGCGGACGCACAACCTTCCTCGGGCACCGAGCGCCAGGTTCACGTGCCCGGGTGCCGTTGAGGGCATGCTACGCAGTCCTCCGGGACCTCGGCAACGACGGGGACGCGGACCATGTTCACTCCGGTAGCCTGACCGTGATGGCGAGACGGGCGCCGACCGGCAGATCGGATGACAGATGAGCAGGCGCGACTCCGTTCTCGTGCTCACGTCGACGTACCCGCGTTGGCGCGGCGACTCCACCAGCCCGTTCGTCAAGGAGCTCACCGAGCAGGTGCAGCGGCGAGGCTACCCCGGGCATCAGTACGTCCTGGCCCCGCACAGCGCCGGCGCCCCGCGGACCGAGCAGGACGGGGACATCTCGATCACCCGCGTGCAGTACATGGTGCCCGCCTCGGCTCAGAACGTCTTCTACGACGGAGGCGCGGCCAACAAGTCCCGAGGCGGACTCTTCCTGATCGGCGCGGCGTCGTACATCGTCGCCCTGTTCGCGTGCGCGGTGTGGAAGATCCTCCGGTATCGCGACATCGGGATCATCCATGCCCACTGGATCGTGCCTCAGGGCCTGGTCGCCGTGGTCGCCGGGTGGCTCCTGCGCCGCAAGGTTCTCGTGACGGTCCACGGGGGCGACATCTTCACCGCCCGCGGGAAGTGGAGCGCGCGCCTCGCGCGCTTCGTGCTGGCGAAGGCCGACATCGTCGCCGTGAACAGCACGGTCACCGAGGCGGCCTGCCGCGCTCTGTGCGACCGGGAGTATCTGTTCGCGCCGATGGGCGTCGACATGGACGACTTCGCCTCGGCGCCCGCCCAAACCGGCGACCGATCGCGGAACATCGTCTTCGCGGGTCGGCTCAGCCCGGAGAAGGGCGTGGAGTTCCTCATCGAGGCGCTGAGGGCGCTCGACGCGGAGACCTCGCTCACCATCCTCGGGGACGGTCCGCGCCGGGCGGCGCTGGTCCGGCTTGCGGCGGAGGCCGGAGTCGCGGACCGCGTGAGCTTCGAGGGCTGGGTGCCGCACGATGCGATGGCGCGGCACCTGCACTCGGCAACGGTCTTCGTGGCGCCGTCCATCACGTTGGCCAACGGCTGGCGAGAAGGCATGGGCGTGGTCTACCTCGAGGCGATCTTCTGCGGAGTCCCGGTCGTCACGACGCGCAGCACCGGGGCTCGGGACTTCATCGAGGAGGGCGTGACCGGCTACGTCGTCGAGGAACGCTCGGCGTCGGCGCTGGCGGACGCCGTGTCGAAGGTCTTCCGCGGCGGCACCGATGACGCCCGCATCGCCGCGCACGCCGCGCACCTTCGCCGCATCTACGGCTGGCCGGCATGCGCCGAGCGCTACGCGTCGGCGTACCGAGATCTGGCGCCCCATCGATCCTGACGGCGCGACGCACGCACGCGCCGCGCCGACGGGTCAGCGAAGGCGGGAGACGTCCTCGCCGAGAAGCTCCTCGAGGGCTGCCAGACCCGGCGAGAACACGGCTTCGAGCTCGGCGCGGGTCTGCAGGTCGATCCGCGGCTTGTCGCCCTCGCTCAAGAGCCCGCCGCGAATGCGCCGCACGAGCGGGCGCGGCACGAACCGCAGCCCGGCGCGCGCCAGCGCATCGTTCGACAGGACCGCGGCGGCCAGGCGATTGCGTGGCTTGGAGTAGGCGTTCTGCGCGGTCGCGGGCTCGTAACCTTCGAGGGGCGCTCGATCGGCGCCGAGGAAGTCGAGCACCTTCCGCAGCACCGCCGTCGGCTCACGCAGCTCATCGAAGTACAGAACGAGGATCTGGTCCCGCCGGAAGTGGCGGAGGTACGCGGACAGCTGCTCCGCGTACATCCCGTGCTCGATGAAGTCGTACGCGGGGTTGGTCGGAACGTCGTCGGAGCGGATGTCGTCGATCGTCGCCGCGAAGCTCTTCTGCGCCCCCCTTCTGCCGTACAGCAGATAGTGGGAGAACGCCCGGTCGACCGGGTCGCGCAGAATGGCGATCAGCTTCGCCTCCGGAGCCCGCGCGGCGATCCGCGGGGCGACATCGGGGTCGGCGAGATAGTACGAGCTGGCCTCCCCGCGCCAGCGCGCGCGTGCACCGTCGGTGAACAGGGCGAGGTAGTCGTCGGGCTCGGTCGTGGTCTGCAGGATCGCGCGCTCGAGGTCGGGCAGATCGAACCCCGAGAAGAAGTGCGGCTCCTTGACGGCGGACATGAACACATCCGGGTGGCGCATGTCCTGGAGCCACGTGTGCAGCGAGGTCGTGCCGGATCGTGGAGCTCCGAGGATGAACAGGTTCGGCCAGCGCGGATCTCCCTCGTGCTGTGGCGGCTGCATCGCGATCATCCTCCGTCTGGCGCTTCCCACCGCCCAGTCTGCCGCACCGGCCGAGGCGGACGCGTCGGTACACTGTGACCACCCGCCGCGTTATCCGCTGCGCCCCGTCCCGCTCCCTCCGCACCGTGAGGACCTGCTGAAGCCACATGCGCAGTCGACGTCTCCGGACCGCCGTCAGCGCCGTCGTGGCCGCCGTGCTTCTGGGCGCCATCGCGTGGTACGTGTGGCAGAACTGGAGCCAGTTCAGTGAGATCCGCCTGACGCAGCCGTGGGCGCTGGGCGTTGCGGGAGTGTTCGTGCTCGCAAACGCCTACGCGATCGGATCCGTCACCCAGGCGGCCATCGCGCCGCACGGCGTGGATCTCGCCCGCAGCGAGCTGTTCGGCCTGGCGATCCTGACGCGGTTCACGAATCAGTTCCTGCCCAGCTACGTGGGGGCGACCATCCGGGCCACCTACCTCAAGCGGGCCCATGACGTCACCTACGCCAAGTTCTCCTCCAGCTTCCTGGTGAGCAACATCCTGCAGCTGGTGGTCACCGGCGTCCTGGCGGTGCTCGTCCTGCTGCTCATGGGCAGCGACATCAGCCTGCTGGGGAGCTTCGTCGTCGCCGGAGTCGCGGTCGCCGTCGTCACCGTCGTCATGGCGTTCTTCCCGGCGAAGCGGCTCGGCGAGCGGCTGGCAGCGAGCCGTCCGCGCGGCCGCCTGCGACGGCGGGTGGCGGACCGGCTGGCCGACGCGCTGACCGGCTATGCCGTCGTACGCGCAGAGCCGCGGACCTTCACCTCGTCCCTGCTGTGGATTCTCGTCGCGGTGACGACCAGCAGCGTCGTCTACATCTGCCTCTACGCCTCGCTCGGGCAGGCTCAGGACATCGCCGGCATCGTGTTCGTCGCGATCGTCGCCGGCTGGGGTGTCGTGCTGTCGCTGACACCGGCGGGCATCGGCGTGCGGGAGGGCATCATGATGATCTCGGCCGGCATCGTGGGCCTGCCGATCGCACCGACCGTGGTGGTCGCCCTCCTCATGCGCATCGTGACGATCGTCGCGACGGGCCTGCCGAGCCTATACTTCGGGCCCAGGATGATCCATCGGAAGGACTAGACAGGGATGATCGCGAGGAGGGCACCGGATGCCGAGAGATGAACTCGACTTCGTCGTGATCGGGGCGGCGAAATCCGGGACGACGAGCCTGTACGCCGCGATCTCGCAGCATCCGGGACTGTTCATCCCGAGCGAGAAGGAGGTGCCGTTCTTCAACGACCCCCGCTGGTACCGGCGAGGGTTCGACGCCTACATGCGCACGTACTTCTCGGACGTACCCGACGGTCAGGCGATCGGAACGGTCACGCCGCAGTACATGCTCGACACCTCGGACGGCGCGGTCCGTCAGACGGCGCTGCGCATGAGCCGGCAGCTTCCGGGGGCACGGCTGGTCGTCATCCTCCGCAACCCCGTCGACCGCGCGTACTCGCACTACAAGATGCGGGTGCAGCGAGGGTACGAGCAGCGCTCCTTCGACGACGTCGTGGACCAGGCGATCGCGGCGGGCGATGGGCCGCGCGAGGGCGCCGCAGCCGATGAGCACCGCTACGTGTTCGGCAGCGAGTACGGCAGGATCATCGGCGAGTTCCTGAGGCACTATCCGCGCGAAGCGCTTCTGATCCTCACGACGAAGCAGCTGCGCGATGACCCCGTCGCCGTCTCCCAGTCCGTCTTCGCCCACATCGGAGTCGACGACGACTTCGTGCCGGCGGACGCGGACAAGACCCATCGCGAAGGAGGCAGCGCCCCGAAGGTCCGCGTTCTCACGCCGGGATTCCTCTTCGGGATCCCCGGGGTGCAGTGGGTGTGGCGCAATGCCGTTCCCGCACGGTTCCGCAAGCGCGTCGAGTACCGTCTCAACCTCTGGAACATCAAGGCCGACGACCTGAGGCTCTCACCCGACGACCAGGCGTACCGTCGGCTCATGGACTACCTCGCCGACGATCTCGCCGCACTCGATCGCATCGAGCCGGGCCTGGTGTTCTGATCCCTACGGCGTCGAGGCGATGACCTCGAGGATGCGGTTCACCGCCTCATCGGGCGGCACCACGCTCGCATCGATCGTGAGGTCCGCGTCCTCGGGCTCCTCGTAGGGGTCGCTGATGCCGGTGAACTGCGGGATCTCGCCGCGGCGCGCCTTGGCATACAGGCCCTTGCGGTCCCGCTGCTCGCACACCTCGAGCGGCGTGGAGATGTGGACGAGGACGAACCGGCCGACGGCTTCGATGCGCTCCCTCATCTCGGCCCTCATGCCGACGTACGGCGCGATCGGAGCGCACACCGCGATGCCCCCGTGCCGGGCGACGAGGGCCGCCACCCAGCCGATGCGTCGGACGTTCATCTCGCGGTCCTCACGCGAGAACCCGAGACCCGACGAGAGGATCTGCCGCACCTCGTCGCCGTCCAGCAGGGTGGCCGTGCGGGCGTCGGCGCCCGGCAGCCGCTCGAACAGGCGCTTCGCGATCGTCGACTTGCCCGAGCCGGACAGTCCCGTCAGCAGCAGGACCAGGCCGTCGCCCTGCGCGCGCGGCGTGGTCCAGATCGTCACGTCGTCCGCGACGAGCGTTCGCGCCACGTGCCGCAGCGCATCGACCCATTCGTGCGCCGTCCGCGCGGTCTCGTCGGGCGCGGGCAGCACGACGACATCCCGCCCGGTCTGACGGGCCGACGAGACCGCGCGCGCGAGCGCCGCGGTGTCCCCCCGGTCGACCACGACCACGGCGGCGTCGGCGACCGCGTCATGCCAGCGCTCGTCGTCCACGGGCGGGACCTCGCCGGTCACGACGACCGCGCGGGCGCGCCGCGCGGTCGCGACCGTGGCGCGAAGCTCACGCTGATCACGGTGACCGAACGGCCGACCCGGCCGCACCGCTCCGATGGCGTGACCGACGGCATCCGTCCCCTCGACCTCGAGACTCGCGACGGCGGTCCCTTCCTCGTCCACGAGATCGATCGTGGACCCCGGTTCCGCGGATTCTCCGTCCGGGAGGACCAGACGGGCGGCCGGCCGGTCCGGCCCCTCGTACCGGGGACCCGCGCCCCAGGCGCCGGCGAGCACGAGCTCCAACTCGTTGCGCTGGGACGTCGACAGCACGACGCTCCTCGACATGCATCCTCCACTCGTGGGTGCGGGCCTCGGTCTCCCGCCGGTCCTGCGTGGCGCGCTGCCAGCGCGGACACGTCAACCCACGGTACCGGCGCGCGGGACCGCAGGCTGTCAGTCCCCCGCGGACTGCGACGCGCGCATGCGCAGCTCGGCGCGGTGCGTCGCGCGGAGCCCGTGACGCCTGCGTGCGAACGCCCACGCCACCGTGCCGAGGACGAGCGTGGCGACCGCCGCGACGAGAGTCCACGTGTTGCTCACGCCGAGGAGCTTCAGCCCCGCGACCACCAGCACGATCGCCAGGGCGCGGCGGACGATCCCCCCGGAGATGCGCGACGACAGCTGCGCGCCGAGGAAGGCGCCGGGGACGCTGCCGATGATGAGAGGCCACACGACCGCCCAGTCGACGTCGCCGTAGAGGAGATGGCCCGCGGCGGCGGCGATCACCAGCGGAACCGCCTGGACCAGATCCGTGCCCACGAGGCGGTTCGCCGAGAGCACCGGATACAGCGCCATGAGCGCGACGATGATGAGAGACCCCGAGCCGACCGACGTGAGCCCGACCATGAGTCCCCCGACGACTCCCACGATCACCGTCGGCACGACCCGCACGCGCACGTCGGACTCCGCCTCGCCGCGCGGCGCGATCTCGCCGCGCGCGATGCGCTGCCGCTCGACGAGCTGCAGATACGCGCGCGCGACCAGGCCGACGGCGGCGACGATCAGCACGACGCCGAGCGCGGTCTTCACGAACGCGTTCACGCCGGCGATCGGTCCGATCGCGCTGATGATGAGGGCCCCCGAGAACGCCGCCGGCACGGAGCCCACGACGAGCCACAGCACGATCCGCCAGTGCACCGTGCCCCGTCGCATGTGGACGATCGAGCCGACCGGCTTCATCGCCGCGCTCGTGATGAGGTCGCTGGAGACCGCGGTCAGCGGCGGGATGCCGAAGAAGAGCACCAGGACGGGTGTCATCAGCGCACCGCCGCCCATGCCCGTGAGCCCCACCACGACGCCGATGCCCAGTGCGGCGATCGTCAGTCCCCAGTCCACGCGAGCCTTCCCGATAATCCCGACCGATTTAGTCAGCAATTATGCACGGCGCGGTCCGGCGAGGCCAGAGGCCGTCACCTTTCGTTACGTCGGGTTCGCCCAGGCGCTGTCGTCGGCGGCGAGTTCGGCCACGTGGGGCGGCAGCTTCCCGGTGGCGACATCGGCGATGGAGGTCTCGTCCAGGACCTTGCGGACGTTCGCGCGCAGCGCGACCCAGAGCCGGACGAGGGACGGCGCCTGCTCGCGATCATCGAGCTCCGAGGGTCGCGCGTCACGGACGTACACGAGAGGTCCGTCGACGGCGCGGATGACGTCGGCGACGCTGACGAGATCCGGGTGGCGCGCCAGGCGATAGCCGCCGCCCGCTCCGCGCCGGCTCTCGACGATCCCCCCGCGGCGGAGATCGACCAGAATCCCCTCCAGGAACGTCGCCGGGATGCCTTCCGCAGCGGCGACCGCCTCGGACGGCAGGAACCCCGCCTCGAATCGGTCGGCGAGCACCACGGCCGCCCGCACCGCATAGTCGGCACGGGCGGAGATTCGCATGCCAGCGATTATCCCGCACGTGCGCGGCGGCCTCCGGAGCCACACGTGTCGTTTTCGCTGTGTGACGCACGCGCGCGGCGCGGCGCAGGCCCACCGCTATCATGGGTGCTCGTCGGCCCGGACACCCGCGGCCGACCCACCCGAACAACAGCGGAGGACGCATGCCCGGGAGTGTCGCAGGTCCGGATGACGCCGGCGTGGCGGTTTCCGTGGCGGGCTCCGCGGCGGCGGTGCTGCTCGGCATCCGCGCCGAGCACGGGCTCGAAGACGCGCGAGGCCTGAAGTCCGCCGGCGACGCGGGGGCGCAGGCCCATATCGCGTCCCGGCTGGCGGCGGAGCGCCCCGACGATGCCGTTCTGAGCGAAGAGGCGAAGGACTCCCCCGCCCGGCTCTCGGCCTCGCGGGTGTGGATCGTGGATCCTCTGGACGGCACACGGGAGTTCTCCGAGGGCCGCGATGACTGGGCGGTGCACGTCGCGCTGTGGGAGTCGGGCGACCTGACCGTCGGCGCGGTGGCGCTCGGCGGTCCGGACGTCGTGCTGGACAGTGCGAGCGTCTCCCCTCCCCCGGCACGCGGCGACGGACCGCTGCGGATCGCCGTGTCGCGGTCGCGGCCGCCCGCGATCGTCGCCCACGTGGCGGAGCAGCTGGGCGCGGAGCTCGTGCCGATGGGATCCGCCGGAGTCAAGATCTGCGCGGTGGTCACCGGCGAGGTGGACGCGTACGTCCACGGCGGCGGACAGTTCGAGTGGGATTCGGCCGCGCCGGTCGCGGTCGCCCGCGCCGCGGGTCTTCACACGTCGCGGCTGGACGGATCGGACCTCGTGTACAACCGGGCGGATCCGTACCTGCCGGACCTGGTGGTGTGCCGGCCCGAGCTGGCCGGAGATGTGATGGGTGCGATCGACCGGGCGCGGGTTGCCGTGCCCGACGGAGAGGGAGTGTTGTGACGTCACCGAACAGGTACGCCTTGTCGCAGTTGGAGTTGTTGGAGGCGGAGTCGATCCACATCATCCGTGAGGTGGTGGCGCAGATGGAGAAGCCGGGGCTGTTGTTCTCGGGTGGGAAGGACTCGATCGTTCTGCTTCATCTGGCGATGAAGGCGTTCTACCCGGCGCCTCTGCCGTTCCCGATCGTGCACATCGACACCGGCCACAACTTCCCCGAGGTGATCGAGTTCCGGGACGCGCACGTCGACAAGCATGGGCTGCGGCTGGTGGTCGGGTCGGTGCAGGAGGCGATCGATGCCGGGCTGGTGCGGGAGGAGCCCAACGGGTCCCGGAACCGGATCCAGACGCCGGTGCTTTTGGACACGGTCGAGCGGCATGGGTTCGACGCGATGATGGGCGGCGCCCGCCGTGACGAGGAGAAGGCCCGCGCGAAGGAGCGTGTGTTTTCGTTCCGGGACGAGTTCGGGCAGTGGGATCCGAAGAACCAGCGTCCCGAGCTGTGGTCCCTCTACAACGGCCGCGTCCACCCGGGTGAGTCGATCCGGGTGTTCCCGTTGTCGAACTGGACCGAGCTGGACATCTGGCAGTACATCCACAACTACGACGTCGAAGTCCCCTCGATCTATATCGCGCATGAGCGGGATGTGTTCGAGCGGGCCGGGATGCTGTTCGCCGCGAACGAGTTCTGCACCCCGAAGGAGGGTGAGGTCGTGACCACCCGGATGGTCCGGTACCGGACCGTGGGGGATGCGACCCTCACCGCGGCGGTCGCGTCGGAGGCGACGACGATCGAGCTGGTGATCGAGGAGATCGCGGCGACCAGGATCACCGAGCGCGGCGCGACCCGCGGGGACGACCGTGTCAGCGAAGCGGCGATGGAAGACCGCAAGAAGCAGGGATACTTCTAAACACTCATGGATATGTTGCGTTTCGCGACCGCGGGATCGGTCGACGACGGCAAGAGCACCCTCATCGGCCGTCTGCTGTATGACTCGAAGTCGATCTTCGAAGACCAGCTCGAATCGGTGGAGGCCACCAGCCGGGACCGGGGAGACGAGTACGTCGACCTGGCCCTGCTCACCGACGGGCTGCGGGCGGAGCGGGAGCAGGGCATCACGATCGATGTCGCCTACCGGTACTTCGCGACCCCGCGCCGCAAGTTCATCATCGCGGACACCCCCGGCCACGCCCAGTACACCCGCAACATGGTCACCGGCGCGTCCACCGCCGACCTCGCCATCGTCCTCGTCGACGCCCGCAAAGGCATCCTGGAGCAGTCCCGCCGGCACGCGACCATCGCCAGCCTCCTCCGCGTGCCGCATATCGTGCTCGCGGTCAACAAGATGGACCTCGTCGACTGGTCCCAGGACGTGTTCGAGAACATCCGGGACGAGTTCTTCGCGTTCGCGTCGAAACTCAACATCACCGACATGACCGCGATCCCCCTCAGCGCGCTGAAGGGCGACAACGTGGTGACCCGGTCCGAGAACATGCCCTGGTACGACGGCGGGAACCTGCTGCACCACCTCGAGAACGTCTACATCGCCAGCGACCGGAACCTGCAGGACGTCCGCTTCCCCGTGCAGTACGTCATCCGCCCCCAGCAATCCAAGCATCGCGACTACCGCGGCTACGCCGGACAAGTCGCCTCCGGGGTCCTCAAGCCCGGCGACGACGTCCTCGTCCTCCCCAGCGGCCTCACCTCCACGATCGCGTCGATCGACACCGCCGACGGACCCGTCGACGAAGCGTTCCCACCCATGTCGGTGACCATCCGCCTCACCGACGAGATCGACATCTCCCGCGGAGACGTGATCTGCCGGCCCCAGAACAAACCCGAGATCACCCAGGACATCGACGCGATGATCTGCTGGATGGACGAACACCCCCTCCGGGTCGGACAGAAACTCTCCATCCTCCACACCACCCGCGCAGCCCGCACCATCGTCAAGAACATCCACTACCAGCTCGACGTCAACACCCTCCACCGCGCAGAAGGCGAACACACCCTGGGCCTGAACGAGATCGGCCGCGTCACCCTCCGCACCACCACACCCCTCGTCGCAGACCCCTACTCACGCAACCGCACCACCGGCAGCTTCGTCCTCATCGACGAAGCCACCAACCACACCGTCGCCGCCGGCACCATCACCGACAACTGACGGGTCACTTCGCCGGGGCCGCCCCGGTGTCGGCGTTGTAGCGCTCGAGCACGTCGCCCAGCGGCGCGTCCATGACGAGACGATGCTCGCGGAGGTAGAGCCCGCGCTTGCAGAAGCGACGCAGGTCGCGCTCGTTGTGGCTGACGAAGAACAGCGTGCGCCCCTCGGTCAGCAGTTCATCGATGCGCGAGTAGCACTTCTCGCGGAAGGCCTTGTCTCCGACGGCGAGCACCTCGTCGACGAGCAGGATCGGCTCGTCGAGTTGGGACACGACCGCGAACGCGAGGCGCACCTTCATTCCGCTGGAGAGGTGCTTGTACGGAGTGTCGACGAAGTCGGCGAGTTCGGCGAAGTCGATGATCCCGTCGAATCGACGGGCGATCTCGGCCTTGGGCATCCCGCGCAGACCGGCCGCGAGCCGCACGTTCTCTCGCACCGTCAGATCGCCGACGAACCCGCCCGTGATCTCGATGAGGGGTGCGACGCCGCCGTCGATCGTAACCGACCCCTCATCCGGGATCAGCACACCGGCGACGAGCTTCAGCAGCGTGGACTTGCCCTGACCGTTGCGCCCGACGACCCCGATCGACTCCCCCGGCTGCACCGAGAAGGACACATCCCGGAGCGCCCAGAACTCGCCCGGCGGCGTACGCCGCGAGGTCCCGCCGAACAGGTCCTTCACGCTCCGTCGACCCCTCCGGTTGCGCCGGAAGAGGATTCCGAGGTCGCGCACGTCGATCGCGGCGCTTGTCATCACAGCTCCTTCAGGACGGCGCGCTCCAGCGCGCGGAACGTGTACCAGCCGAGCAGCAGGACCGCGACCGTGACGACGGCGCCCACGACGACCGAAAGAGTGTTCCACTGCTGCGGGAAGTACGGCATCCGGTACAGCGTGAAGATCCCGGCCAGCGGGTTGAAGACGGCGAGCTGGGCGAAAACGCCCGGAAGGTCCGACACATCGTAGATGACCGGCGAGGCATAGAAGAGCGCGCGGAGGATGAGCCGGGCCGTGCGCTCCAGGTCCGTCCAGAGCACGCACAGCGGGGCCAGCAGCAGGCCCAGGCCGACCAGCAGCAGCGTCTGCATCATGATCGCGACGGGAAGCCACAGCAGCCCCCAGCCCACCGGTGCGCCGGTGGCGATGACGAAGAGCGCGAGCACGGGGAGCGAGAACAGGAACTCCGTGCCCTTGCTGAGCACGATGCGGTTCACCCAGATCGATCGCGGAATCGCGGTGGAACGCACCAGGCGCGCGTCCTTGTTGAACGCGCGGGTGAAGTCGGTGATGGACGCGTTGAACCACACCCAGGGAAGCAGGCCGGCGATGAGGAAGACGATGTACGGCTGCTCCCCGACGCCGCCGCGCTGGAATACCTGGGTGAAGACGAACCAGTAGATGCCCGCCATCACCAGTGGGTCCAGCACCGACCACAGATAGCCCAGGGCGCTCGTCGAGTAGCGGACCCTCAGGTCGCGCGACGACAGCAGCCACAGGGAGTGCAGATAGTGGCGGAGCGAGCCCGGCGCCCCGACGGCGGTGCCCGCGTTCTCCCGGCGTCCGGTCACGGGAGTCAGGCCAGCTGGTTGTTCCACATGGACAGGGCGGAGCCGATCGCCATGTGCATGTCGAGATACTGGTACGTCCCGAGGCGCCCGCCGAACAGGACGCCGTCCTCGCCCTTGGCGAGTTCGCGGTACGACAGGAGCCCGGCTCGGTCCTCGGGGGTGTTGACCGGGTAGTACGGCTCGTCGTCACGCGAGGCGAAGCGCGAGTACTCGCGCATGATGACCGTCTTGTCGGTCGGGTACCGGTCGGCACGCTCGGGGTGGAAGTGGCGGAACTCGTGGATGCGCGTGTACGGAACACCGGCGTCGGCGTAGTTCATCACGCTCGTCCCCTGGAAGTCTCCGACCGGGAGGACCTCCTGCTCGAGATCGATCGTGCGCCAGCCGAGGGCCCCCTCTGCGTAGTCGAAGTACCGATCCACCGGACCGGTGTACACGATCGGCAGCTGACCGACCGTCGCGGCCTTGTTCAGCGGCTGCGACGCGTCGAAGAAGTCGGTGTCCAGCTTCACGTCGATGTTGGGGTGATCGGCCATGCGCTCGAGCCAGGCCGTGTAGCCGTCGACCGGAAGCCCCTCCCACGTGTCGTTGAAGTAACGGTTGTCGTACGTGTAGCGCACCGGCAGGCGCGAGATGACCTCGGCGGGCAGGTCCTTCGGATCCGTCTGCCACTGCTTGGCGGTGTAGTCGCGGATGAACGCCTCGTACAGCGGCCGTCCGATGAGCCCGATCCCCCGCTCCTCGAGGTTCTGCGCGGTCTTCGCGTCGAACTCGCCGGCCTGGTCGTGCACCAGGGCGCGCGCCTCGTCGGGCGTGTACGCGGACTGGAAGAACTGATTGATCGTGCCCAGGTTGATCGGCAGCGGATACACGACGCCCTTGTGGTTGGTGTACACGCGGTGCACGTAGCTCGTGAACGCCGTGAAGCGGTTGACGTACTCCCACACCGTCGGGTTGGACGTGTGGAACAGGTGCGCGCCGTAGCGGTGGACCTCGATGCCGGTCTCCGGCTCGTCCTCGCTGTAGGCGTTGCCGCCGATGTGCGGACGACGGTCGATGACCGTGACCTTGCGGCCTGCCTCGGCGGCCCGCTCCGCGATGGTGAGGCCGAAGAAGCCGGAGCCGACGATGAGAAGATCCATGCAGTGCTGCCTTTGCGCTCGAGGGGCGGAGGGACGCCGGCGGTGTCGAATCGCCCGCGGTGGCCGCGACGATCCTACTGGATGGCGTCTGGGATCCCGGCGAGCCGATGCCCGCGCGCAGATGGCCGGCCGGGGTCGGGCGGTAGGATCGAGCGGGCATCCGACGCGTCGGAACCGACCCAGAACCCGGAGATCTCACGTGCCCTTCCTGCTGCAGAGCGTCGTCTTCCCCCAGGAGCGGGACCCCGACCTGCTTCCGCTCTACGTGGATCCCGACGCGTGGTCGAAGATCGGCGACGAACAGGTCCGTGTCGCCGACCGTGCGGGCCGGGCCGTCGTGCTCGACCGTCGGCGGGTCCGGGTCTCCGCGGGCACGCGCGCGTCCTTCGGCACCTACTTCAACGCCTTCCCCGCGTCGTACTGGCAGCACTGGACGGGTGTGCGCCAGGTCACGCTGACCGTCTCGCTCTCCGGCCCCGCCGCGGTGCTGGTCTACCGCTCCAACGGCGACGGGACGACGCAGCGCATCGCAGCGCGCGATGTCGGCGGCGAGTCGCATTCGACGTTCCGCCTCGAGCTGGACGGCTACAGCGACGGCGGCTGGATCTGGTTCGACGTCGTCGCGGGCGAGGAGCCGGCCACCCTCGAGGGCGCCCGCTGGGAGACCGATCAGGCCCCCGAGCGCGACGGCAAGGCGTCGATCGGCATCACGACGTTCAACAAGCCGGACTACTGCGTCGAGACGCTGCGGGCACTGGCGCGGTCCGAGGACGTGCGGGACGTGATCGACCGCATCTTCCTCATCGATCAGGGTGACCGGCCGGTCTCCTCGCAGCCGGGCTTCGACGCCGTCGCCGCGGATCTGGGCGACACGCTGCAGGTGGTCGTGCAGGCGAACCTCGGGGGCTCCGGCGGCTTCTCCCGGGCCATGGCCGAGTCCCTCGAGCGAGAGGAGACCGCGTTCGTCCAGCTGCTGGACGACGACGTCGAGATCGAGCCCGAGTCGGTGCGCCGGGGAATCGTCTTCGCCCGCTACACGACCAAGCCCGCGATCGTCGGCGGCCACATGTTCGACCTGCTCGACCGGCCGCGTCTGCACGCGTTCGCCGAGGTCGTGGACGAACTGCCGTTCGCGTGGCGACCGGTGCACGAGGACCGCATGCCCCATGACTTCAGCGTGTCGAACCTCCGCCAGTCCCCCCTGCTGCACCAGCGAATGGACGCCGACTACAACGGCTGGTGGATGTGCCTCATCCCCACCGAGACGATCCGTGCGGTGGGGCTCGCGATGCCCGCCTTCATCAAGTGGGACGATGCGGAGTACTGTCTGCGGGCGCGCGAGGCGGGCTTTGCGACGGTGACCCTGCCCGGCGTCGCGCTGTGGCACATCTCGTGGCTCGGCAAGGACGACTTCGTCGACTGGCAGGCGTACTTCCACGCACGCAACCGGATCGTCGCCGCCCTCCTGCACTCGTCGGCGCCGCGCGGCGGATCCCTGCTGCGCCACAGCCGCCGCATGGATCTCAAGCACCTGCTGTCGATGCAGTACTACCCGGTCGCGCTGCGTCATCGCGCGATCCGCGACATCCTCACCGGGCCCGCCCACATGCACCGCACGCTGCGCACCGTCCTTCCCGACGCGCGCTCTCTCGCCGCCGAGTTCCCCGAGACCGTCCTGCACCGCGAGGCGGGGACCCCCCTGCGTGCCCGCCTGGGCCGTCAGGTCTCCGAGGGGCGCCGCGGCCGGTCCTCGCTTCCGGGCGGATGGCGGCTGCGCTGGTTCACGCTCAGCTCGCTCGTGCGGCACTGGGTCCGCAATCCCGCCCACGCGGACGGGAGCCTGCCCGAGGTCGAGGTGTCCAAGACCGACGCGCAGTGGTGGCGTCTCCCCCGCTATGACAGCGCGATCGTGAGTGCGGCGAACGGCTCCGGCAAGAACGTGTACGTCCGTGATCGCGCGCGCTACCGCAGCATGCTCGTGGAGAGCGTCCGGCTGCACCGGGCGCTCAGCCGGCGCTGGCCCGCACTCGCGCGGGAGTACCGCCGGTCCCTCGCGGCGATGACCTCGCCCGGCGCGTGGCAGCGGGAGTTCGACGCCGCGGACTGAGCGGGACGCGGTGCATCACGCACGCGGGCCGGTGGGACGTCAGTCCAGCGGACCGCACTGGTCGATGCGGTACAGCTGCGTGTCGCCGGCTTCGGCCACCAGCTCGAACAGCCCCGCCTCGACCGCGGCATGGGGACCGGGGAAGAAGTCGCCGGCGGGATCGCCCTGATCGAGGTCGTGCGGCGAGTAGAGCACGTACCGGACCTGCAGGGCGTCCAGAGCGCCGCAGATCTCCGGGTTCTCCTCGATCTGATCCAGGCGGAACGCCAGCGCCCGGCGGTTCGCATCCCACTGGCCGTTGAGGTGTGGGAACACGGGCTCGTGCTCGCCGAAGACCCACGTCCAGGCGGAGCCGTCCCAGGGGTCGCCGAGAATGAGCTGGCCGGCGGGGACCAGTTCGTCCAATGACGCGAGGAACCGCACCTGCTCGGCCGAGACGAGGTCGTCCTGCGCGGCGGTCTCGGGCATGCGGAACACCGCGGCGATGGACGACGAGACGCCGCCCAGCGTCAGTGTGGCGGCCGTGACCGCGGCCACGACCCATGCGCTCACGATCGGAGCCAGTCTGCTCGGCGGCAGGCTGCGGCGCGCGCGGATCCGGGCGGCGACGGCCAGGATCCCGAGCGTGGCCAGGACCACCCCGAGGATCGGGAGCGCGGACAGCAGCCGATATCGGTCCTTGTACCACAGCGCCGTGGCGAGCTTGGTGAGCACGTCGTCGGATCCCGCGGCGAGCGCGAACAGCACCGCGAGGATGCCGTACGCCACGACGACCCATCGCAGCCCGCGCGTCCGCACGGCGACCACGGCGCCGATCGCCACGCACGCCGCCAGCACGAGGGAGGGGAACACCACCACGTCCCCGACGCCCGTGGGCCACGCCAGCGTCAGCACCTGCCCGATGCCGGCCGCGACGGACTGGGTCGCCGCCGCCTGCGGTCCGCCGAGCCGCTCGTCGAGCGGACGCTCGAACAGCCCGAGGGCGAGCACGACGTAGGCGAAGCCGACGGCGGCGACGACCACGACCGCGCCGACGACGGTCCACAGGGCGGTCCACGCACGCCGGCGACTTCGTCCGCCCCGGTCCAGCGCCCGCCGGAACAGCGTGACGGCCGTGGCGACCACGACGGGCGCCAGGATCACCGCCCAAGTCACGAGCGCGCGCGGCTGAGCGAAGCCGACGGCGGCGAGCACCGCCACGACCCCCGCGGCGCCCCAGGCGTCGGCGGCACGCCGTGCGCGTCCCCGTCGAGCCGAGCGAGCGCGCCACCATGCCAACGGAACGGCGACCGCCACGGGGATCAGCGCGTTGGCGAGGAAGTTGGGATAGAGGGTCCCCCACGACAGCAGAACGTAGGGCATCCCGCCGAAGACCGCCGCGAGCGGCGCCGCGACCATCCCGACGACGCCGGGCCGGTAGCGCGTCAGCGCCGTCTGCGCCAGCCACATGGCACCGGGGACCCAGATGCCGCCGGCTGCCGCGATCCACGACGCGTTCACCGCGGCGGGCAGGCTCGCCCCGGTGACCTGGACAACCGTGGCCGCCAGCGCGTGCCATGCCGCGGGGTAGAAGCTGAACGTCCGGTCGGTCTCGATGATGGTGCGCAGCGTGAGGCTGGAGGCGTCGCCGCTGCCGAGGATCGACGCGATGGCCGACATGTGGAACACGTTGTCGTACGTCTGGCTGACCTTCTCGGGGTCGGGCACGCCCGCGAAGGCCACGAACGAGATCACCGCCGTCGACACCGCCATCGCCAGCACGGGCGCCCACGCGCGCAAGCGCTCGCGCGGGAGCGCGACCGGCCGCCGCCGGTCCGCCGCCCACACGGCGATGCCGATGACGACGCCGAGCACAGCGGGCTGCCACCATGAGAACGCGATGCCGACCAGGGAGGCGAGAACGCCCGCGGCACCGATGAGCGCGATCCCGAGCGCTCCCGAGAGGGCGGTCCGGGCGACCACCGGGATGCGCAGAGCGGACGTCGCGATCAGTCCCGGAGCGAGTACCGCCGCCACGGCGACGAGCGTCGCCGGGATGAGCGAGAGCCACTGTGCGCCGTTCATCGGCGCCCGAGCAGGCCCGCCGCGGCCCGTGCACGGCCTGTGGCTCGAGGGTGCATGCGCTCTCCGTCCGCGGGCACCGACTGCCTGCCCGACACAGCAGTCTAGGCGACCGGCACGAGGCGCCTGGACGGCACGATGCGGACTCTCCGCACGGGGGTCGTAACATTGATTGGTCGCCCCGCCTGCCGTGGTCGGCGCGACCACCACCGACCGACGAGGGCAGACAACCGTATGACAGGCTCAGCGACCAGCCGGTCGCCGCACCCGAGCCCCGCGCCGGTCGCCCCCGGCGACGCGCGTGCCGGCGAGTCCGGGCGCCCGGGCGGCATGCGCGCCGACATCCAGGCGCTGCGCGCGGTGGCGGTCATGGCTGTCGTCCTCTACCACCTGTGGCCGGGCGCGCTCCCGGGCGGGTACGTCGGCGTCGACGTCTTCTTCGTCATCAGCGGGTTCCTCATCACCGACCACCTGATGCGACGTCAGGAGCGCACGGGTCGCATCTCGCTGGCGGGCTTCTGGTCGGCGCGGGCGCGCCGGCTGCTCCCTGCGGCGCTGACCGTGCTCCTCGCCTCCGTCGTGATGACCGTCACGCTCGCGCCGGCGACGCTGCAGGGCCAGTACCTGCGGTCCGTCATCGGCAGCGCGCTCTACATCGAGAACTGGCAGCTCGCGTTCGATGCGGTCGACTACCTCGGTCAGGAGAACGAGCCGCCGATCGCCCAGCACTACTGGTCGCTGTCGGTCGAGGAGCAGTTCTACCTCCTCTGGCCCCTCCTGATCATCGCGGCGGTGCTGCTGGCCGCCCGCCTCGGACTCCGCCCGCGGCGCGTGCTCGTCGCCGTGCTGTTCGCGGTGGCGGGCGTCTCGTTCGCGCTCAGCACGTGGACCAGCATCACGACACCGGGCATCGGCTACTTCGCGACCTACAGCCGCATGTGGGAGTTCGCCCTCGGGGCGTTCGTCTCGCTGGCGCCGGCATGGCGCGCGGGCGCTCCGGCGCGGGCGATCGTGTGGTTCGGCGGCTGGGTTGCGCTGGCCGTGTCACTGTTCGCGTTCGGGCCCGACACCGTGTTCCCCGGTCCGTCCGCCCTGCTCCCGACCGCTGCGACCGCGGCGCTCATCGCACTGGGCCCGCGCGGCCCGGTGCCCGCCCTGGACCGGGTCGTCGCGCTGCCGCCCGTCCAGTGGCTGGGCGATCACTCGTACGGCATCTATCTGTGGCACTGGCCCTTCGTGATCATGGCGCCCTGGGTGCTCGGGCATCCCACGGACCTGCTCTCGAACGTCGCCATCCTCGCGCTGTCCCTCGTCGCGGCCGCCGCCACCAAGAAGTGGATCGAGGATCCCGTGCGGTTCGGTGCAGCGGCGCGTCGATGGCGCCCGCGCCACGTCGGCGCGATGGTCGCCGCCGCGATGGCGTTCGTGGTCGTCGCCGCATCCATGCCCCTGGCCGCAGCATGGGCGACGGGGTCGCAGCAGAGCGAGCAGACCGTTGCCGCGCTGCCGGACCCGGCGAACTGCCTCGGCGCGAACGCGATGGCCGCGGCCGGCTGCGACGACGCACAGAGCGAGGTCACGTCGGCCGCCGATCTCGTGCCCGCCCTCGCGACGCTGTACGAGGACACCGGGGGCGCATACCGCTGCTACGACCAGAAGCCCTCGCCGGATCCGACGACCTGCACGATCGGCTCGACCGGCCCCGACGCCGTGCGCGTGGCGCTCGTGGGCGATTCCCACGCCGCCATGCTGATTCCGGCTCTCGAGGTGATCGGAGAGCGCGACGACTGGAGCGTGGACGTGTACGTCGGACGCGGCTGCCGGTGGTACGCGGACGAGCCGGATGCCGACTGCGCGGCGCGCCAGCAGGCGATCGACGCGCGCGTGCTCAGCGGCGACTACGACCTGCTCATCGAGACCGGCCGCAACTCCGCGGAGTACAGCCGCCAGGACCAGGACGCCAAGGCCGCCGCCCTCGCCCAGCGGTGGGCGCAGGCGCAGCGCAACGGGACGGTGGTCGCCGCCGTCGCGGACAACCCCGAGGTCCCGCCGACGTCCTCCGAATGCCTCGCCACCACCGACGAGTTCGCGTTCGACACGTGCGCCTTCGTCCGGTCCGGCCGGACCATGGACGCCGACCCGCTCCGCGCGGCCGCGGCCGCGAGCGGCGCCGCGCTGGTGGACCTCACTGCCGAGTACTGTCGCGATCAGACGTGTCCGATGGTCGTCGGCGGTGTCGTGGTCTATCGCGACGCCCACCACATCACCGCATCCTTCAGCCGCACGCTCGTGCCGGCGCTGTCCGGCGGGCTCACCGCCGCGCTGGGCACGGGCGACTGACGGCGCGAACGAGAACGGAGTACCACCATGCCGCCCCGTGTGAGCATCATCACCCGAACCAAGGACCGTCCCGTGCTGCTCTCGAGAGCGCTCGAGAGCATCGCCGCGCAGGACTTCGACGACTGGGAGGTGCTGATCGTCAACGACGGAGGCGACCCGGCGGCCGTCGCCCGCTGCGTCGCCGCGCTCACCGACGAGCAGCGCGCCCGCGTGCGGCAGTTCGACAACCCGGCGCCGACCGGCCGCTGGCCCGCCGCGAACCAGGGCGTGCGGGAGGCGACCGGCGAGTACCTCATCCTCCACGACGACGACGACCGGTGGAGCCCGGCGTTCCTCTCCCGCGCGGTCGCCTACCTCGACGCCGATCCGGAGCGCGACGGCGTCGTCGCCCGCACCACGATCATCTGGGAGCGTCCGGCCGGCGAGGGATACGAGACGTTCGCGACCGAGCAGTTCGTCCCGGAGTCGGTCGCGCCGCTGCTGATGGACCAGATGCGGTTCAACCACTTCGTCCCCATCGCCTTCCTGTACCGCCGACGCCTCCATGACGAGATCGGCCTGTACGACGACCGCCACCCGGTGGTGGCGGACTGGCAGTTCAACACGAAGGTGCTCCTGCGCGGGCCCCTCGAGTATCTGGACGACGAGCCGCTCGTCTTCTGGCATCAGCGCCCGTCCGCCCAGGGCACCGCGGGCAACAGCGTCATCGCCGAGAGCGACGCCCACGCCCGGTTCGACGCGCTGCTGCGCGACGAGGCGTTCCGGCGCCTGGTCGACGCCGACGGCTCCGGCATGGCCCTGTACTTCGAGCGGCGCCTCGCCGAGCTCGAGCGCTCGATCGTGTCGCGCCTCGAATCCCGCCATCTGCTGTACCGGGCCGCACGGGCCGTGGTGCTGAGATTCCGTGCCCTCCGCGGCACGGCCCGACGTTAGGAGACGGCCGTGCGACATGGCCCCCGGCTGCAGATCTTCCCCTCGTGGCGCGACAACCCGTACCTGGTGATGCTGGGCCTCGCGCCGCGCGCCGCCGGCTACGAGGTGCTCCCGTCCGTGTCGTACAACGACCTCACGGGCACCATGCGGCGGCTGGGCGCCGGGGACATCCTGCACATCCACTGGACGTCCCCGATCCTCCAGAACGCCCCGACGCGCAACCGGGCCAAGCGCCGGCTGTCGCGCCTCGCCCCGCAGCTCCGTCGCCTCCGCTCGCGCGGCGTGAGCCTGATCTGGACCATCCACAACCGGCTCCCCCACGAGCTGCGGTACCGCGACGAGGAGATCGCGCTCTATCGGCTGCTCGCCGAGTGCGCCGACCGCGTGCACATCATGGCCCCGAGCACTCCCGAGCTGCTGGCCGACACGTGCGTGCTGCCCCCCGAGCGGACCGTGATCATCCCCCACCCCAGCTATTCGGGCATCTACGACACCGGGATCACGCGCGCGGAGGCCCGCGAGAGCTTCGATCTGAACGACGGTGATCGCGCCGTGCTGTTCCTCGGCCAGATCCGCCCCTACAAGGGCGTGGGGAGCCTCGTCGAGGCCGTGGATCGTGCCGGACGCGACCGCGACGACCTCGTGCTCATGCTCGGCGGCGTCGCCAAGGAGGGGAGCGAGAAGGGCATCGGCGAGCTGGTCCCGGCGTCGGTGCGTGCACGCACGCTGTTCGACTTCATCCCGGATGCCGACATCGCGCGCTGGTACACCGCGGCCGACCTCACGGTGCTGCCCTACCGGGCCGTGCTCAACTCCGGCAGCGTCCACCTCGCCGCCACGTTCCGGCTCCCGGTCGTGGTCCCCGACGAGCCGCACCTGCGGGCCCAGTTCGGCGGCGAGCCGTGGGTGGCGTTCTTCGATCCCGAGCGCCCGGCCGAATCGATCGCCGAGCTGCTGTCGGACGACGACCTGTTCGCGGATGTCGGCCCCGAGAGCTTCGAGCCGTTCCTGGGCGACATCTCGCCGTGGCGGGTCTCGCTGGCGTATTCAGCGCTTCTTGCGGAACTGAGCGCGCAGGCGACCCAGTAGGCGGCGGGCGCGGGGCTCGATCACGATGCGGGCGCCGCGCAGCAGCCAGTGCCGGCGACGCGTCGCCCAGCTCGTCGCCCCCCAGCGATCCACCAGGACCGAGTCGTATCCCTCTTGATCGGCGACGGGCGCATCGGAGTCGAGCGCGATCGTCGACCCGTCGGTATGGCGCATGGCGACATGGGCGTGGCCGTACAGCGGCACCGACCGGGCGGCGAACGTCGCCTCCCATCGCCACGCCGCGCCGTCGGCGTTCCACCGCAGCCGTCGGGGCCGCACGAGGCGCGGACGACCGTGACGATCGGCGACGAGCAGAACGGGCGCCGTCTCCGGGGACGGCTCGGCCGAAGATCCCCGCACGTGCAGCACGCGGCCGCCGCGCATCTGCGTGATGCGGGCCGCGTCGTCGTCGCGACCGGACTCGACGGCGTCCGGCGTCGCGAGCGGGTGCCTCATCAGCTCCGGCACGCTCGCGGCGACGAGCTGGGGATCCAGGCGCAGCGCCGATTCGCGCAGCGCGTCCCACGCGTCGAACCACTCGGGGTCTCCGGGATCCCGGCTCGCGAGCACGTGGCGGATGCCGTCGCGAAGCGTCCGGTCGTCCAGCTCATGCGCCGCCGAGGCGTCGAGGACCCCGTCGATCACGTCGGTCCACAGCACCGCCGCCTCACGAGCGGAGCCGGCGGCCTCGATCGCGAGCAGTGCCGCCCCGCGGGCACCACGGACATCGCCGCGGGCGATCAGCAGGAAGGTGATGCGCTTGAGGGACTCGATCGGGGGCATCGCGCCGGTCAGGCCGGTGAGCTCGCCCAGCACGCCGAGCACCTCGGAGTCCGCCGGCTCGCTGCGGTCTCGGGCGGCGAGGTACTTCGACAGCGCGGCGAATCCGTCACGGTCGTAGATGAGTGCGGCGTACACGCGACGCAGGGCGTGATCGTCCGCTTCGTCGACCATGCGCGCGCACTCGAGCTCCTGCGTCAGGTAGCTCAGGATCGACGTGCTCGATCCTGCGCGCGACGTCATCGACGATCCGCCCGGACGCTCGCGGTAGAGGTAGACCACATCCGGGATGACGTCGACGGCCGGAGCGCGAAGGTAGGAGCGCACCATCGGCACGATGTCGTTGGAGCGGGGCGCATCGGGGAACGTGATCCCCTCGCGGTCCCAGAACTCGCGCCGGAAGGTCTTGTTCCAGCACGGCCGGCTCATCAGGAGCGTGGGCTCGTCGAGGACGCGCAGGCGGCTGCCGTGCCGCGAGAACCCGGCCATGCTCGCCGTCGGATGCCATGCCCGCGCGGACGAGAACTTCCAGTAGTCCCCGATCGCGATGTCCGATCCGCTGGCCTCGAGGCTGTCGACCATCGCCCGGTACGCGCCGTCGGGCACCAGGTCGTCGCCGTCGCTGAAGACCAGATAGCGTCCGCGCGCGTGCTCGATTCCGAGGTTGCGCGCGCTGCCTCCCCCGCGCGCAGTCGCGCGGATGAGCCGGATGCGATCGTCGGCCGCGGCCGCCGCCGCGACGATGTCGACCGTGCCGTCGTCGGAGTGGTCGTCGACGACGATGATCTCCATCCGCTCGACATCCTGCCGCAGGATCGAGAAGAGCGTCTCATCGAGCCATGGCGCGACGTTGTGCGTCGGAACGACGACGGAGAGCAGCGGGCGATCGCCGCCGTCGGGCCCGTCCGGCGACAGGTCCGCGGCGACGACGGCGGCGCGCTCAGCGCTTGTCAAGGTATCCGACCGCCGTCTCGATGTCGCCGTCGAAGACCTTCTTGCCCTTGCTGATCACGATCCCCCGGGAGCACAGCTCACGCACAGTGCCCGCGTTGTGGCTGACGACGAGCATGGTCTTGCCCTGCGCGGTGAGCTCCTTGATCTTCGCGTTGCACTTCGCACGGAAGGGCGCGTCACCGACCGACAGCACCTCGTCCACCAGCAGGATGTCCAGGTCGACGTGGATCGCCACGGCGAAGGCGAGCCGCATGAACATGCCCGAGGAGTAGTGCTTGACCTCCTGGTCGATGAAGTCGCCGATCTCGGAGAAGGCGACGATGTCGTCGAAGCGCTCGTCGATCTGCTTCTTGCCCATCCCCAGGATCGCGGCGTTGAGGTAGACGTTCTCGCGCCCCGACAGATCGGGGTGGAATCCGGCCCCGACCTCGATGAGACCGGCGACGCGTCCACGCGTGAGGACCTGCCCGCTGTCGGGCCGCATCACACCGGCGATGAGCTTGAGCGTGGTCGACTTGCCCGAGCCGTTGAGGCCGAGGACGGCGACGGACTCGCCCTCACCGACCTGGAACGACACGTCGTCGAGGGCGTTGAAGACGTCGGCGCGGACCTTCTTGCCCTTGATCCAGCCGACGAAGGCCTCTTTGAACGAATGCGTGTTCCGGCGCAGGAAGCGCTTGGACACGTGGTCGATGACGATGCACGGCTTGGCGGCCGTTTCGGTGAGTGCCTGGGACATCAGAGATCCTGCGCAAACGTTCGTTCGAATCGGCTGAAGGTGATCTGGCCGATGACCAGCATCACCAGGGCGACGGCCACCGCGACCGCGGCCGCCATCGGGAAGATGTCGGCGAAGACGTAGGGCTCGCCGGTTGTGCCCGCCCAGAATCCGGCGTGCGCCAGCTCGACGGCGACCGTGATCGGGTTGCTCATGTAGAGGAAGAACAGCCACTGGTGGTTCTGCAGGGCGGCGTCGATCAGCGCCCACGTGTACAGGACGGGCGAGGTCCAGGTGGAGAACATCTTGATGAGGTCGACGAAGTTCTGCGCGTCGCGGAACCGCACGTTGAGACCGGCGAAGAACAGCCCGAGCCCGAGCGCGAACGTGACGACGAGGAGGATCCCCGCCAGAGCGCCCAGCAGCGCCAGCAGCGATGGCGTCCACCCCACGAGGAGGCACACGACGAGGAGGATCGCGAGCTGCGGCAGGAAGTGGATCATCGCCACGATGATCGCGGCGATCGGGAAGAGCTCCCGCGGGAGGTAGATCTTCTTCACGAGCGCCTTGTTGCCGACGATCGAGCTGGTCGCGTTCCCGAACGCCTCGTTGAAGAGATTCACCATGACGATGCCCGAGAACAGGTAGATCGCGAAGTTCGGCACGTCCCGGTGGAACTGCAGGACGATGCCCATCACGAAGTAGTAGATGAGGAACTGGGCGCCGGGCTTGACGTAGGACCACACCCACCCGAGGACGGAGTTGCGGTAGCGCGTGGCCGTTCCCTTGCGCACCAGCAGGCGCAGGAGATACGTCCACCGCGCGACGTCGAGGATGCCGCGCCCGCGGCCGGGGACGTCGAATGCAGACGTGTCGATCATGGATCCAACGGACAAGGGGACTGCTTTCTCGGGAGGGTGGTGAACCGGACCATTCTATTCAGGCGAACTCGATGACTCCTGATCAAGGCCGGTGGCCGGTCTCGGCGCCGAGCACCTCCGGCCGGACGAGGCCGCGCCACTGCTCGAACGAGTTCTCGAGCAGCAGCGATTCCGAGCGCACCCACGTGTGCCCGTCGTCGTGACGGATGTACAGGTAGCCGAGCCCGTGCGTGCGGTATCCGATTCCGCCGGAGCGGAACGCGTCCAGGAGCACCGAACGGTCTGTGGAGTGCCGGGTCGGCCGCCAGCCGCCCATCGAGTCCAGCACGGCGCGGGGCAGCATCATGGCCCCGCCCGCGAGCTGTCGGTGATAGCGCTCCGTGGCGAACGTGCGGTGCACGGTCTGGTGGATCCGCTCGAAGTAGAGGTACTCCGTCGTCTTGCCGACCAGATCGGCGCCGGAGTAGAGGTAGGCAAGCACGAGATCCCACAGGACGTTCGGCGAGTACCAGTCGTCGTCGTCGACCTTCATGACGAGATCGCCGGACGAGGCGCGCACGGCGTCCGCGAGCACGCTGCCGAAGGGCTGGGAGGCGGGCCGCTCGAGCACGCGCACGAGTCCGGTGTCGACGAACCGGTCGAAGTCGCGCGCCACCTCCGGGTCGCAGCCGTGCAGCGCGAGCACGATCTCGAAGTCGGGGTACGTCTGCGCGAGCAGCAGCGCGAGGACGTCGCTCACGCGATGCGGTCGCACGGTCGACAGCACGACGCTCACGCGGGGAAGCGATCGGCCGGCCGTCCCGGCGGCCACCTGTTCGGCGAGGTGCAGGTATCCGGCGTGGGAGCGCATGGCGACGCGCCGCTGCGCGACCGAGCGCTGTTCGCGCGCGAGTCCGACGGCGCGGGCGTACGGAAGACGCATCAGCTCCACCAGCCGCGGGTGCAGCTGCGTGAGCTCGGCGGCGGCGACCTCGGGCAGGTCGTGCAGGATCGTCCCCGTGGCGGCGACCTCGGCGAGGCGGGCGTCGATGTGGGCGGCGACGGCCTGATCGATCACCAGGTCCTCGAGCGAGATCGCCTCGACGTCCGTCAGCTCGCGGACCACCGCGCGCGGCACGGGTGCGCCGACAGCCATGCGGACCTCGCGCTCGGCGGGCTCGTCGGTGACCCGCAGGACCAGCTCACCGCCGTCGGATTGGAGGGACGCGGACTTCGTCTCGGGTTCGTACTGCTGGATGCGGCCGATCGGGTTGTGGACAGACAGATCCACAAGAGGAATCTCGTCTCGCGCGACCGAGCGGGCGCGCTCGTGGCTGGGCGTGAGCGCGCGTGCGACACCGATCACGGACAGCATCTCGTCGGGATCCGTCTCCCGGTGACCGTCGGCCACGACGACGTCTGCCGAGGCCAACCCCACACCGGCCAGCACTCTGGGGGGAGCTGCGCTGTGTTCAGCCGCATGCCGACCGAGCAGGCGCACCGCGTCGTCGCCGATCTCCTCGTCGAAGGCGATGCGGGGGAAGCCCGCCCCCATCAGGCGGGTCGTCGGCGTGAACGCGCCGATGAGGCGGCGGACGATGTCGGCCACCTCGAACTCCTTGTCGAAGCGGATCCGCGCGGTCGCCGTGCGGCCGGGACGGTCATAGCGTATCTCGAAGGAATCCGCGTCGGCGAGCCGGGCCTGGCCGCGCCATCCGGTCACTGGCGGCAGCCACTCGTGCACCACCAGCGTCAGGTCCCTGGTGCGCCGCGGCGGGCGCCGGTTGATCGTCAGGGCGCGCAACAGCGAAGGATCCGCGACCGTGATCTCGAGCGGGCGTCCGCGGACGCCTCGCGCGGTGAGCGCGCTCCGCGCGTCGGCGACATCGTCGACGGTGAGTCGAATGCTGAAAAGACCCAATAGCACTCCTCAACCGTTCTGCTGGTCGGTGGGACGCGCAGCGCTCGTCGACGGACTCACTCGGTGCTTGACCGCGCGCAGCGTCGGCACCGTCCGACGAGCCACGCCATAGAAGACGCGTCGCATCCCGCGCCGGATCGTCGGGTTCTCACGCCGCTCCTTCTCCAGCATCCATTCCGCCCGGTCGAGCTTGCCGGTCAGCTCAGCGATGCGAGCATCCATCCGCCTGACCGGTGCGTTCAGGTCGGCGGTGCGCAGGTCCTCGATGCGCGACACCGACTCGGGCGCCCATTCCAGCCCCCACACGCGGTCGATGACGTCCTCGATGCTGTCGCCCTCGCCGACGTACGGGCGTGCGCGGTGCACAGCCGCGTTGTCCCAGATCGTGACGGCCTCCTCGGGCGCGTGGCCCGGGGCCATGAACCGCACCATGCCCAGCCGCCGCTGGTCCGCGTAGCGGTACATCTCGCGCACGCTGTCGGAGGTCATGCCGACCGTCACCGGCACATCCAGCCGGTACGGGCTCGGGAAGACGGTCTCGGGGACGGCGTCGCAGAATCGCACGCGGGCCTCGGTGCGGAACCACTCGCGCACGAGGTAGAGCTCACTGGCAGGGTCCGCCAGGACCCTGCGACGGTCCGCGGTCAGCAGGTGCCACGGGCCCACCAGATCCACCTGGACGTCGGTCTCGGTCGAATTGAGGATGCGGTCGACGCACGGGCGCACGTAGTCGACCGTGTCCATGTCGAACTCGACGACGGCGCGCACGAGGGGAACCTCCCACGTGCGGTTCTGACTCGTGCGCCGGTACCGCGGGATCGGCATCCGCTGCGCGAAGTGGACGTTGTTGACGCGGGCGACCTTCTCGGCGTGGTCCTGGACCGTGCCCCGGCCGAGGTGCCACGAGCGCGCGGACCGCGCCGGGATGAACACGGCGCCCGCCTGCCAGAGCTGATAGGCGATCTCGGTGTCCTCGCCGAGGCGCAGACGCCGGTCCTGCCCGTTCGTCTGCTCGTACACCGAGCGCGTCACCGACGCGCAGGCACCCATGTGGGTCGAGTAGTTGCGGCCGGCCGAGGTGTTGAGGTCATCGGTGTCGCGGAAGATCGCCTCGGACCAATGCTCGTGCAGCGCCGCCGGGTCCCACAGATCTGCGACGGATCCGTCCCGGACCTGCTCGACCACCGATTCCGGGGTGAAGTCCCACGACTCGACGAAGCCCTTCTGCCCGATCGTCGCGGCCTCGGGGATGAAGTGCGCCCACTTCGCGTGCTCGCGGACGTTGTCGCGGAAGAGCACCATGTCGGAGTCGACCCAGTAGATGATGTCGCCCGTGGACGCCTCGATGCCGATCGCCGTCGCGTTCGAGCGCCCCCACCCGGTCTCGGGGTCGACGCGGATGAGCGTGGTGTTGGGGTGGCAGTGCTCCCCCAGCTCGACGGGAGGCTCGGTGCCGTCGTCGACGACGATGACTTCGAGCAGGTCTTCGGGATAGTCCTGAGCGGCGAGCGACGCCAGCGTGAGCGGGAGCGTCTTGCTGTTGTAGGCGGCGATGATGACCGACACCGACATCGTCGGCTCCCAGCCCTCGGGAACGGTGCCGTCGAAGACGTCCCTCCATTCGTTCTTGCGGACGACCGAAGAGGATCCGGCTTCGGACAGGACGGTGGACCGGGGAGTGTCAACAGCGTTCGGCACACGACGATGATAGCGGCGCGGCCCTGAGCGTCCCCCGCGAAGCCGTTGCCGCCGAGAGCGCGCCCGCGGGGCCGGACGCATACCGCCTCCGCGTGCGAGATGCCACGCGTGAGATGCCAGTATGGGGAGGTGCTCGGCGCGGACACCGGAGGGAGGAGCCGATGAAGGGCATCGTTCTGGCGGGCGGATCCGGAAGCCGGCTGCACCCCATCACGCTCGGCGTGTCCAAGCAGCTCGTCCCGGTCTACGACAAGCCCATGGTGTACTACCCGCTGTCGACGCTGATGCTCGCCGGCATCCGCGACATCCTGGTGATCACGACTCCGCACGACGCCCCCGCGTTCGAGCGGCTCCTCGGCGACGGCTCTCAGTTCGGCATCCGCCTCACCTTCGCCCAGCAGCCGTCGCCCGACGGTCTGGCACAGGCGTTCACGATCGGCGCCGACTTCATCGGCGGGGACTCCGTCGCCCTCGTGCTCGGTGACAACCTGCTGTACGGACCGGGGCTCGGCAGCCGGCTCAACCGCTTCTCGGACCTCACCGGCGGCGCCATCTTCGCCTACTGGGTCGGCGACCCGTCGGCCTACGGCGTCGTGGAGTTCGACGCCGAGGGCCGCGTGGTGTCGCTCGAGGAGAAGCCGCGTCATCCCAAATCGAACTACGCGGTCCCCGGGCTGTACTTCTACGACAACGACGTCGTGGAGATCGCCCGCGGGCTCGAGCCGTCCGCGCGCGGAGAGTACGAGATCACGGACGTCAACCGGGCCTACCTCGAGCGCGGAGCGCTGCGTGTCGACGTGCTCCCCCGCGGCACGGCGTGGCTCGACACCGGGACGTTCGACCAGATGACGGATGCTGCGGACTACGTGCGCACGATGGAGCGCCGGACCGGCATGAAGATCGGCGCGCCCGAGGAGGTCGCGTGGCGCATGGGCTTCCTGAGCGACGACGATCTGCGTCGGCGCGCCGAGGGTCTGCGCAAGTCCGGCTACGGCGGGTACCTCCTCGAGCTGCTCGAGCGGGGGAAGTGATGCGGCTGCTGGTCACCGGGGGCGCCGGATTCATCGGCTCCAACTTCGTCCATCACGTCTTGGACGCCACGGATCACCACGTCACGGTGCTCGACAAGCTCACATACGCCGGCAACCTGGCTTCGCTGCAGGGCCTGCCCGAGAGCCGATTCCGCTTCGTCCGGGGCGACATCGCCGACGCGGCTCTCGTGGACGGCCTCTTCGCCGAGGCCGACGCCGTGGTGCACTACGCGGCGGAGTCCCACAACGACAACTCGCTGGACGAGCCGCGGCCCTTCCTCGACACCAACATCGTCGGCACGTACACGCTGCTGGAGGCCGCCCGGCGGCACGGCACGCGATTCCATCACATCTCCACCGACGAGGTGTACGGGGATCTGGCACTGGACGATCCCGCCCGCTTCACCGAGACGACGCCTTACAACCCCTCCAGCCCGTACTCGTCCACCAAGGCCTCGTCGGATCTGCTGGTGCGCGCATGGGTCCGATCGTTCGGCGTGCGCGCGACCATCTCGAACTGCTCCAACAACTACGGCCCGTACCAGCACGTCGAGAAGTTCATCCCTCGCCAGATCACGAACCTCATCCGCGGCATCCGGCCCCGGCTCTACGGCACCGGCGAGAACGTCCGCGACTGGATCCACGCCGACGATCACTCCACAGCGGTGCTGACCATCCTCGACCGGGGCGAGATCGGCGAGACGTACCTCATCGGAGCAGACGGCGAGAAGAGCAACAGGGACGTCGTCGAACTCATCCTCGAACTCATGGGACACCCCCGCGACGCCTACGACCACGTCGCAGACCGGGCCGGGCACGATCTGCGGTACGCGATCGACTCCGCCAAGCTGCGCACCGAACTGGGGTGGAGGCCGCAGTACGCCGACTTCACCGCGGGCCTGCAGGCGACGATCGACTGGTATCGCGAGAACGAGGCGTGGTGGGCGCCCTCCAAGGACGCCACCGAGGCGCGGTACGCCACGAAGGGACAGTGACCGTGTCCGACGCCGACGCGATGTTCCGCAGATCCCTCGCGCCCCGCACGACGCCCATCCCGGGCCTCGTCCTGTGGGACCTGCCCGTGCACGGCGATTCCCGCGGCTGGTTCAAGGAGAACTGGCAGCGCGAGAAGATGACGGCGGCGGGCCTGCCCGACTTCGGGCCGGTGCAGAACAACATCTCGTTCAACGACGCCTTGGGGACCACGCGCGGCATCCACGCGGAGCCCTGGGACAAGTGGGTGTCCGTGGCCACAGGACGCATCTTCGGCGCGTGGGTCGATCTGCGGGAGGGCCCCACCTTCGGCGCGGTCTTCACGGCGGAACTCGACCCGTCGCGCGCGATCTTCGTGCCGCGCGGCGTCGGGAACGCGTACCAGACGCTCGAGCCCGACACGGCCTACACCTATCTCGTCAACGACCACTGGTCGGCGGATGCCGAGTACACATTCCTGAACCTGGCCGACGAGACGGCCGCGATCCCGTGGCCGATCCCGCTCGAACAGGTCCAGATCTCGGCGAAGGACCTCGCCCATCCGCGGCTCGCCGACGTCGTCCCAATGCGCCCCCGCAAGCTCCTGGTGCTGGGAGCGGGCGGCCAACTGGGTCGGGCCCTGCGGGCGGAGTACGGCGACCGTCCGGGGATCGAGTACGCGTCGCGAGAGAGCATCGATCTCGCCGCGGGCGACCTCGCCGGCGCCCGGCGGTGGCGCGACTACGGCACCATCATCAACGCCGCCGCTCACACGGCCGTCGACGACGCCGAGACCCCCGAGGGCCGCGCGGCCGCATGGGCCGTCAATGTCACCGCAGTGACCGCACTCGCGCGCATCGCCGCCGAGCACGGCATCACCCTCGTGCACGTCTCCAGCGACTACGTCTTCGACGGGACGAAGTCGACCGCGTATCTCGAAGGCGACCCCGTGTGCCCGCTCGGGGCCTACGGCCAGACCAAGGCCGCCGGGGACGCCGTGGTCGCGACGGTCCCGCGGCACTACATCGTGCGCACCTCGTGGGTGATCGGCGACGGCCGGAACTTCGTGCGCACGATGGCGGCGCTCGCGGATCGCGGTGCGAGTCCGCGGGTCGTCGACGACCAGACCGGGCGCCTGTCGTTCACGGATGACCTCGCCCGCGGCGTGCGCCACCTCCTCGAGACCGGCGCCCCGTACGGCACCTACAACCTCACGAGCACGGGAGATCCGCTCACGTGGGCACAGGTCGCCCGTGAGGTCTTCCGCCTCAGCGGGCACGACCCCGCGCGCGTGGTCGGGATCAGCACCGCGGAGTACGCCTCAGGGGCGATCGGGCCGGTCGCCCCGCGGCCCGCGCGGAGCACGCTCGACCTGACGAAGATCATCGCCGCCGGATTCACGCCCACGCCGATGACCGAGCGCCTCGGTCGGCATCTGAAGGAGACGGACTCATGACGCGAGGAACGGTGATCCTCCCCTTCGGAAGACAGTTCGCGGGCAAGACGGACTTCCTCACACGCGAGGGCTACAAGGGGCTGCGGCCCATCGACGGCATCTCGCCGTTCACCGCGCTCGGTGCGGCCGATCCCACGCTCGCGCCGCTTGCGACTTCGGCTCGCACGAGCCCCCGGGCGGCTCTCGACGTGCGCAAGTCGCTGTCGCAGACCCTGGCCGACAGCGGAGCGGACGTCATGGTCGTCGACAACACCCCGGCGCTCCTGCGGTTGCGCCGCCACGGCGACCAGCTGTACACGCTGATCCCGGGCGAGAAGACCGACCTGATGGACATGCTGTGGAACGACGATGAGGCCGAAGCCAGGACTCGCTCGGTGAGCGTGACCGAGACGGGACTCGATCCCGAGCTGCGGGCGGCATACCTCGCATTTGCGGACGCGTGCGTGGAGCAGTTCGGCCAGGACCGGATCGTTCTGGTGCGCTCCCATGTGCCGCGGTTCTCCGTCGCGGACGACGGGACGATCGGTCTCGCGACAGGCCGGTGGAGAGAGGCGCGCCTGCTCGACGAGTTGGACCATCTGTTCGCCTCGCACGTCGGCTGCCGCGTGTCCGACGCGGCCACGACCGTCTTCCCGACCGGGCCGGCCTGGCAGTCCTTCGGCG
Organism: Microbacter sp. GSS18; assembly: GCA_029319145.1. NCBI lineage: Bacteria > Pseudomonadati > Bacteroidota > Bacteroidia > Bacteroidales > Porphyromonadaceae > Microbacter > Microbacter sp. GSS18. Next base: position 1,923,665 of record CP119753.1, read on the forward strand.
TGGCGGCGCGACGTCCGATCGAAGACGACCTCATCCGCATCATCGAGGATCCAGCCGGTCAGGCGCCCGCCCGGGATCTCCCGCCACCGCGAACGGAACCCTCCGCCGCCGATCTCATCGCCGACGCCGTACGCGACGGTGTTCCGATGCCGGTCCGCCGCATCGGAACACGGCTGCGCACGAACCCTGCGACGCCGCACGATGCCGTGGCCCTCGCCTACCTCGCGCAAGCCGGTGAAATCTCCCCCCGGACGCTCGCGCGGCTCGTCAGGCGTGCTGTCCGAGACCCGAGGTCTCCGGCTGTGCAGCGCACTCGCGCGCAGTGGAGCGAATCCGCCGGCGCCTTGCGACTGCAGCTGGGCGGAGCCGATCCGCGGCCTCGGTCGTTGCGCCCGCAGATTGCACTGGCATGCCGCCCCGAAGTCACCCTCCGGCTGCTGTCGGACGGTGCCGTGCGCGTGCTGCGTTCAGAGGAGCCGACCGAGCAGGACGCGCGCGATCTCGCCGCATCGCATTCTCCCGTTTCTCTGCGGGAGCTGCCGGGCGTTCTGCGGTCTTGGCCGTACTACCTCGAGCGCGGTCGACGTGGGGTGACCGCTGCGGTGTGCGTCGAGGTCTCGGGTGCCGCTGAGCTGGCGGACAGCTGCGCCTGGCTTCCATGGCGCACGATCCTGCAGGAAGAGAACGTGACGTTCGCCGTGGGAAGACGCGCGGCCTCCGAACCCGACCGGGTGCAGGATGTCACGGCCCGCACCGACCTTCGCTTCCTCTTCGACCCCCAGTCGCGCATCGGCACCGTCGGGGGCGGACTGATGGATCAGATCACGCACGTCGCCCTCTACGAGACAGCCTGCGCGCCCATCGGCGCGCAGGCTTACTACGACGACTTCCGGTACACGTGGTGGCGTGCGCACAACGGCTTCGAGGCGGATCGCCTCGCACCGGAGGTCGGCGACCGACGGATCACGCGCCGGATCTCACTGTCCTTGACCGAACGGTTCCGCGCGGAGGTGGACAGTCGTCCCTACCTCCCGTGGGTCTACAGCCAGTCCCGAGCGTGGCACTCACTCGGTCTGCGTGACGCCGTCTTCGTCGCCCGCGACGATCCGAACTCCCGCCGTCTGCGCGAACAGCCTGTCGAATTCGCGCTCCATGTCTACTCCGACCTGGAGTCTTTCCACGACCTCGTCGAGCGGCCGCCAGGCGCGGTCACGATCTTCACCACGCAGGATCGCATGCCGATCGATGAGCCGAGCGCAGACAAGATCCGATCGGTCTTCCGTTTCGACACACTACTCGAGCATGAGACACCACCGGCCGGCGTTGCGGCGATGGCGGAGCGACTGCAGAGCAGCCGGTACATCGCGCTACACGTCCGGCGCGGAGATTTCCTCCATGACCACTTCGACGTGGACGGGTGGCACGGGACCTCCGGCCACTACGCGACAGCCATCGACACGATCCTCCGTGAAGCCGATGAGGATGGGACGAGTGAATCCGTGAACGTGGCCGTGTTCTCCGACGACCTGGCTCATGTCGCAAACAACACCTCGGAGTTCGGTCTCGACAAGATCAGCGGAGACGTCGTATTCGTCGCGGGAAACAGCAACTACGACTCGATCTGGGACTCGTACCTGATGTCGCTGTGCCCGGTCGTCATCGGATCGGTCGGGTCGTTCGCGGCCACGACGTCGCTGCTGGCCGATGCCCCGAGCACATTCATCCGATCAACCCCGGGAGGGGTCGAAGTGCTCTGGCAGCGCACGTAGCAGCGGGGTACCGGGCTCGCGTGCAGTCGAGCCCGCACCGCGAGCGAGCGGTGCGGCGGCGATCCGGCCGCTTCACCGATCGTGCGCTATGCGGGCTCAGCCTGCGCCGGTTCGGGTTCGGGGCGGAAGACGAATCGGTCGTAGGTCGCGAACCGGAACACCGTCGCGACGATCTGGCCGATGAAGGTCCCGGAGATGTTGTCGGGCACAGGGCCCTCGAGACCCAGCACGTAGCGCGAGAACGCCAGACATCCCAGCTGAAGGAGGATGGCGGTCACGTTGAACACCACGAACAGGACGTAGCGAGACCAGCGATGCGGCAGATGGCGCGACCCGAAGGTCCAGAACCGGTTCCCGATGTACGTGGCCACCGACGCGACAGCGATGGAGATGATCTTCGCGGTCAATGGGTAGTCGTACAGGACACCTTGACCCGTGACCCAGAACACGAGGATGTTGTACACCGCTGCGTCCACGAAGAAGGCGACAAGACCGACAACGAGGAACGCCGCCACCTCCTTGGTGCGGCGACCGAGCGACTCCTGGGGCATCGCCCTCCTTCCGGCCCGCCGAACGTACCGTGCTAGTTTAGTCGGCGGCCGCCGCCCGGATTGTCGCGGGGCCCCGGGATCTGTTGAGCGCGAGAAGGCCTGCATTTGTCTCTGTCACCCGTCATCGCCGCGATCGTGCCATGCTTCAACGAAGAGTCCTCCGTGGCTTCCGTGGTGGCGGATCTGAAGAACGCCGTGCCGGAGATCGTGGTCTACGTCTACGACAACAACAGCACCGACGCGACACGGGATGTCGCCGAGGCCGCAGGCGCAATAGTGCGCACGGAGGATGCACGGGGCAAGGGGAACGTGATCCGGCGCGCATTCGCCGACGTCGAAGCCGACATCTACGTCATGATCGACGGCGATGACACATATGACGCCGCCGCTCTGCCGGAGATGATCCAGACGCTTCTGGACGGCCCGTACGACCATGTGCTCGGCGTGCGTCGCCAGATGACCTCCACCGCTTACCGCCCCGGGCACGAACTGGGCAACCGCGGGTTCAACTGGCTCGTGGGCAACGTCTTCGGTGCGCCCGTGAGCGACATGCTCAGCGGCTACCGTGTGATGTCGCGGCGCTTCGTCAAGAGCTTTCCGGCGGGCTCACGTGGTTTCGAGGTCGAGACCGAGCTCACGGTCCACGTCATGAGCATTCGCGCTCCCCAGACGGAGGTCGCCGTCGGCTTCAAGGACCGACCCGCGGGCAGCGAGAGCAAGCTGCGCACCTATCACGATGGCCTGCGCATCCTGGGTCTCGTCGTGCAGCTCGTGCGCCATGAGAGGCCGCTGCTGTTCTACGGACTCATCGGATCGCTGCTGCTGGTCATCGCGGTGCTCTTCGGGATCCCCATCGTGACCGAGTTCATCGAAACGGGCCTCGTCCCCCGCGTGCCGACCACCGTGCTCGCGACAGGAATCGGCGTGTTCGGAGCCCTGTCGATCGTCATCGGGCTCGTGCTCGACGGCGTGCTGCGCGCACGCCGCGAGATGAGCCGGCTCATGTACCTCGCACTCAGCGCGCCGAGCTGATGGTGAGCGCTGCTTCGCCGAGCCCCGGAGAACACGTCGGCCCGCACTCGGTGGACCGCGAGACGCACCGTTCCCCTCAGACCGGCCACACCGCCGGCGAGGGCGACGCGCGCACCTCGTGGACCTCCGGAATCGCGCAGTGGGTCATCGCTGCGGTGGGAGCATGGTTCGTCGTCCTGGCTCTGGCGACCGGCACGTCACCCGGTTCGATCTTCGAGCGCGTCGACTCATCTGCGGTCGTGGCGGGTGCGGCTTTCGTCGGCGTCGCGCTCTTGGGCAAGCTCGCTCTGTGGTCCACCCCACGCGCAATATGGGCGTGGGCGATTCCGCTGGGCATGACGCTGGGGCTTTCCCACGTCGCAGGCATCTCGCTGATGCGGTCGCAAGCCGACTTGGCGCTCTTCTCCCCCAGTCAGCCGCCTGCCGAGCTACTGTGGTCCGCTGCACAGTTCATCGGCACGGCGACCGCAGCAACGTGGCTGATCGCGCTCGCACTACGGCTCATCGAGCAGCGTGCGCCTGCCTCGCCTGCTCCCGACTCCCCGTCGGAGCCGTCCACGCAGGGGTCGATCGATCGGTTCTTCCTGCGGCTCCGCGAGGGTCGTATCGGGGCTTTCGCGTGGGTGTTCGCCGCCATCGTGCTCGCTCGTGTTCCATATCTCATCCTGTGGTGGCCGGGGATCATGCCGTTCGATTCCCTCCGGCCTTTCTCCTACGCAGAGACGGGGGTCTGGGAGCAGCTCGACCCCATCGGGCACTCATTCCTCATCGTGGGCGCGAACGGGCTCGCGAACAGCCTCGGGTGGGGGGACAGCGGGGGTGTCGCGATCGGCGCGATCGTGCAGCTCGCCACGAACTCTGCGGCGTTCGCCTTCATGCTCACGCGAGTGGCGGCATGGGGCGTTCCCGGGCGCCTCTGGGCGGTGATGGCGGGCTGGGTGGCCCTCCTCCCGACGTTCGGGGTCTTCTCGGTGACCGTCGTCAAGGACGTCCCGTTCACCACGGCCTTCGTGGTGTTTCTGACCTGCTTCGGGGAACTGATCCTCGGCCGGTCCCGCGACGCAGGCAATCGCCTGTGGCCGTGGATCGGCCTCGCCGCCTCAGGTGTTGCGATGTTCGCACTGCGCAACAACGGGATCATCGTCCTCGTCGCGTCGTTCGTCGCCCTCGCCATCGTGCTCCGACGCCAGTGGAGGCACCTGCTCGGCGCTGTCGCCGTCTGCGCAGTCGCCTTCGGGCTGTACGCCGGACCGCTCATGTGGGCGGTCGACGCCCTGCCGACGCGGTCGACCGAGACGTGGTCCGTCCCGCTTCAGCAGATCGCTCGGATCGCCCAAGATCACCCCGATTCTCTCAGCGCCGAAGACCGCGCGTTCATCGGCGAGCTGTTCCCGAACTGGACACTTGCCGACATCGGCGAGCAGTACCGGCCGGGGATCTCCGATCCGATCAAGGACGAGGCGAGCCGATGGTGGGAGGCCCACAGCACGACGGATGTGCTGTCGAACTGGCTGCGCCTGATGCGCGAGTACCCGCTGTCCGCGGTGACCGCGACTCTCGCCAACACCGTCGGCTACTGGTCCCCCAGCGCTCAGCCGTGGTACGGACACGGACTCACGATCGCATCCAGGAATGACGTTCGCGGCATCCACCTCGACATTCCCTATGGGCCCGTCGACGTCGGGGTGCGCGGCGCGATCGAACGCCATGAGCTGCTCGGAGAAACTCTGCGGCAGACTCCGATCCTCGGCATCGCACTCGCTCCCGGCCTGGTGACATGGCTGTGGGTCGTGGCGGCGATCGGCGTCATCCGAAAGCGGGATGTCCGGACACTCGTCTGGTTCGTCGCCCCGGCGATGCTCCTGCTCACGGTGCTCGCGGGCCCGGTCTCGGGAAGCATGCGCTATGCGCTGCCCTTCTTCGCCGCTCTCCCCCTCGCATGGGCCATCGCCGTCACCGCGCGCCGACGTGCGCGCGACGTCACGCCTCCGGAAGCAGCTGCCGGTGACGCCGAGAGCGTGGGACCGCTGAACGGGTAGCCCCTGCTGCCTCTGGGCCTTTCAGCCGCCGGCACCGGAGGACGTCAGCCCTGCATCATCGGCGGGCCGGACGCCTCGGCCACGGGCGACGACACCGAAACTTCGGGCGCGGCGGCTGGATCGGCGCAACGCCGGGCGTGCGGCTCACGGGGCGAACGACACTCCTCCCGACGACGAGTCCCACGTTGCCGTCCCTCCCTCGAACTCCTGCCACGCACCACTGTCCGTGGACGTCACCGGACCCGTGGGGTAGCCCATCTCGCCGTTCTCCCAGCCCTGCGCGCGCCAGTACTCGCGGATCGGTCCGAAGGTCGCCCACGCACCCGTGGCCGCGGTCCAGTGGATCGACCCACCCTGGAAGTTCTGATAGCACCCACCATCGACCAGGCCACACCGCAACACCCCCGACGGATACCCAAGCTCCCCGTTCTCCCAGCCCTGCTCACGCCACGCCGAACGCACCGCACCCGACGTCGCAAACGCCTGACCCGACGGCGTCAGATGAATCGACCCACCCTGGAAGTTCTGATAGCACCCACCATCGACCAGGCCACACCGCAACACCCCCGACGGATACCCAAGCTCCCCGTTCTCCCAGCCCTGCTCACGCCACGCCGAACGCACCGCACCCGACGTCGCAAACGCCTGACCCGACGGCGTCAGATGAATCGACCCACCCTGGAAGTTCTGATAGCACCCACCATCGACCAGGCCACACCGCAACACCCCCGACGGATACCCAAGCTCCCCGTTCTCCCAGCCCTGCTCACGCCACGCCGAACGCACCGCACCCGACGTCGCAAACGCCTGACCCGACGGCGTCAGATGAATCGACCCACCCTGGAAGTTCTGATAGCACCCACCATCGACCAGGCCACACCGCAACACCCCCGACGGATACCCAAGCTCCCCGTTCTCCCAGCCCTGCTCACGCCACGCCGAACGCACCGCACCCGACGTCGCAAACGCCTGACCCGACGGCGTCAGATGAATCGACCCACCCTGGAAGTTCTGATAGCACCCACCATCGACCAGGCCACACCGCAACACCCCCGACGGATACCCAAGCTCCCCGTTCTCCCAGCCCTGCTCACGCCACGCCGAACGCACCGCACCCGACGTCGCAAACGCCTGACCCGACGGCGTCAGATGAATCGACCCACCCTGGAAGTTCTGATAGCACCCACCATCGACCAGGCCACACCGCAACACCGATGTCGGATACCCCAACTCCCCGCTCGCGCCGCCGGCAGCTTCCCACGCCGCCGCCACCGCTCCGCTGACCGCCACCTGCGTGGACCCGAACCAATCGGTGAAGTAGTTGAAGAAGTTGCGGTTGCCGTACGCCGAGCACCCGTCGCCGGTGCCGTAGCCCGCCCGCAGCGCCGCGCTGTTGGGCTGGTAGGGCGTGTAGTAGTACAGGTTCGCCGTCGCCTGGTTCTTCACCGCGACGGGAGACGACCCGCACGAGCGGTCGGGGTTGTAGAGGATGTTCCACGTGTTGCCGGGCGCGTACCACGTGAAGTACTGGCTGGTTCCCGGCGGGTTCGCGTACCTCTTGAACTGCCACGCGGCGCCGTAGACCTGATTGAAGAATCCGTAGTAGCGCTCGTCGCAGGCAGAGGTGTCGGGGCAGCCCTGCCCCATCGCGATCGTGTAGCGCCAGTCGCTCGGCCACACGTGCGTGACGAGACCCTGCTCCTTCTGGAGCGTGACGAGGATCACCTGCGGGTTGATGCCGCACGCCCGCGCGACCTTGTAGATGATGCGCGAGGCGCGCTCGCGCACCCCGCCGGAGTACGCCCCGCACATCGCGTCGGCGGTGGTGCTGCGCGAAGTGTCGTACCAGTCCTTCAGACACGTGTAGCCGGACACGCAGTTCGGCACCCTCTCTTCGAGGAAGGCCTGGATCTGCGCCTCGGTCATCGTGCCGGAGTCGAAGAAGACCGCGTCGCTGACGATGTTCCCAGCAGAGAACGCCGACAGGTCCGCGGTCTTGACGACGGCCTTCGCGGCGGTGATCCCGCCTCCGGAGGGGCCCGTCAACGCCCCGGCCGGCGACGCGACCAGAAGCGAGACGACGAGCGCGAGGGCGCTCGTGATGACCGGGAGAACGCGACGCATGCGCGCCTCAGAGCACCGTCCGGACGAGATTCATGTGAACAGTGTGGCGGATGTTACGGAAGTTCACCACTCTTGCGCACCGAATTCCCCACGGCCGCGGCTCCGCGGCGCCCCGCTCACAGGTCCGCGTGCAGCTGCCACACCCGCTCCGCCGCGCCGTGCCACGAGAAGGCGCGCCCGCGGTCGGCGGCGAGCACGGCCCAGCGCTCGGCCGCCCGCGTGGTCGAAAGCGCCTGGGCGAGGCCCTCCCCCATGCCCTCGGCGAGCGCGGCGTCGTCCGCGGCGTCGACGAGCATGCCGCCGTCGACGACGACGTCGCGGTGGACGGCCGAGGCCGACGCGATCACCGGGACGCCGAGCGCGAGGGCGTCGATCACGCGCCACGGGAACGCGGCTCGCCGCGAGGGCGCCAGCAGCGCCAGCGCCGCGCCGTAGACGGCGCCGCGGTCTAAGGTCTCGAGCGCGCCGCGCACGTGCAGTCGGCGCTCGGGGATGCCGGCCGCCGCGGCGATCTCCGCCACCGCCGGCTCGAGCCCCTCGGGCACGTCGACGACCACGAGGGGCACGTCCACGCCGGAAGCGGCGACCGCGCGGAACCCTACCGACAGCGCATCCGAGGGCGCCGGGGTGCCTGACAGCAGCACGAACCCCTCGGGAAGTCCCAGCGAGCGGCGCCGTCCGACCTCGTCGCGCGGCACCGCGAGGTCGATCGCCGGGGCGCCCGCGATGACGCGCACGCGGCTGCCGAGTCTGGCCACGCCCGACAGACGCTCCCCGATCGCGTGGGTCGGGACGACGATCGCGTCGGCGTGCCGCGCCGCGCGCTTGAGCATCGCCCGATGCCAGGCCACGACGGACTTCGGCAGCTCGGCGGGCGTCTCCCAGGGGCGCATGTCCCACACCGTCACGACCGTCTGGTCGTGGTCGTGGACGCGATCGTGGCGGACCAGCGGCGCCAGCAGCGTCGGAGCATGGATCATCCCGCCGCCGATGCCCGAGGTCACGCCCATCTGCAGAGCGGCGGCCAGCTCGCGACGGGCCAGGGCCGTGCGGCGGAGGTCCACGAGGCCCGGGAGCGCGGCCTTGTCGCCGGCGCCTCCGGCGGGGGCGATGCCCTCGACGGCGCAGCCCTCCGGCGCGGTGGCGATGAGCGCCCGGGCGAGGTCCCTCGCCCCGGTGGCGAGGTCGGCGTCGGTCGGCGCGGTGACCTGGTCGAGCATGACCCGCAGGATCGCCGTCATGGCTCTTCGGTCGGGGCCGGCGGATGCAGCGTCTGCTGCACCAGCTCGCGGATGTAGGCGTAATCGGGCTCGGCCTCGTCGATGCCGCCCTCCGGAGTGAGCTCGATCGTCGTGACCTCCTGCTCCCTCGCCTGGAGCGCCAGGTCGGCGAGCGCCGGGATGAGCGACTGGGGCAGGTCGGTCTCGACCAGGTCGGTGCCGGCGGCGGCGATCTCCTGGAACCGGGTCAGGACCGTCTGCGGCGTGAACTGCGCGAGGATCGCCTCCTGCAGCTGGCGCTGACGCTTCATGCGGTCGAAGTCGCTCGTGGTGTACCTCGAGCGCGCGTACCACTGCGCGGTGTCGCCGTCCATGTGCTGCGGCCCCGGCTCGATCCAGCCGAAGGCCCACTCCTCAGCGGGCTGGCCCTCGTACGTCGGCCCGCCGCCCTTGGGCAGGCGCTCCTCGACGGTGATGTCGACGCCGCCGAGGGCGTCGATGAGCGATGCGAATCCGTTCATGTCGATGAACACGTAGTAGGGGATCTCGATGCCGAGGATCCCCTCGGCGGCATCCTTCGTGGCCTCGACGCCGGGCGTTGATCCGTTCGCGCGCGCGTCGGGGTACAGCGCGTCGCCGTCGCGGCAGACCTCGACCTCGGTGCGCAGCTGGTTGATGCCGCTGGTCCAGCCGCAGTTCGGGTCGGCGACGCCCTGGTGCACGTCGGGGTACAGCTCCTTCATGGGCCCGTCCGCGAACGGGAAGTGGGGCATGTCGCGCGGGATGCCGGTGATCGTCGTCGCACCGGTGTCGGCGTTGACCGACACCACCGAGATGCTGTCGAAGCGCATCGAGTCGCGGCCCTCACCGCTGTCGGCGCCGAGCAGCAGGATGTTGTAGTAGCCGTCCGACGGCGGAACGCTCGGGCCGCTCGCGCCGAAGATCGCGCCCAGCGTGTCGCGCGTGATGCCGGCGTAGAGGGCCGCGTACGCCGCCGAACCGCCCGACACGACCATCAGCACCACGGCCAGCAGCGCGATGCCGAACCGCGCGACCGGGCCGGTGCGCACCAGGCGGACCAGGCGCAGCGTGTCCACGGCGAGCACCACCCACAGCACCGCGTAGGCGATGAGCACGATCTGCGCCGCGGTGAGGACGAACCAGTTCGTCGCGATCGCGATCGCGACGGTGCGCCACAGCGCGTACACGAGCACGGCGAGGAGGGCCGCCGTCCACAGGCCCAGTGTCGCGCCCAGTCCGATGCGGCCGAGGCGGCGGTTGCCGGCCAGTGCCTGGGCCGAACCCGGGATCAGGAAGCCCAGCGCCACGAGCCACCAGCCCCGGCGGGTCATCATGGCGCGCGAGCCGGTGTCGGGATGGCGCAGCGGACGCTCTTCGACCAGGCTGCGGGCGGGCCCGGGCGCAGGCGGCGCCTGCCGACGCGGCGGGGCGATGCTCACAGCGACTCCTTGAGCCGCCGGTTCTTCTCCTCCACCTGCGCCTCGAGGTCGCGGGCGTACTCCTCGATGCGGTCGCCGAGCACGGCGTCGGCGGCGCCGATGATCCGCGCGGCGAGGAGGCCGGCGTTCTTGGCGCCGTTGATCGAGACCGTCGCGACGGGGATGCCGGCAGGCATCTGCACGATGCTCAGCAGCGAGTCCATGCCGTCGAGCGTCGCCAGCTGCACCGGGACCCCCACCACCGGCAGCGCCGTCATCGACGCCAGCATGCCGGGGAGGTGCGCGGCGCCCCCCGCGCCGGCGACGATGACGCGCAGGCCGCGGCCCCGCGCCTCACGGGCGTAGCGCATGAGCTTGTCGGGCGTGCGGTGGGCCGACACCACCTCGACCTCGTGCGGGACGCCGAGGTCGGTGAGGATCTGCGACGCGTCGCTCATGACGCGCCAGTCCGAGTCGGAGCCCATGACGACGCCGACCAGCGGCGCCTCGGAGGAATGCAGCGGCGTGGTCACCTGTCCAGGCTAGATCGCCCTGCGCCAAGTTGCCCGCAGCGGCACGCATCCGCCCCTCCCCATTCCCGCCCTGCTCCCCCTGCAGAATGACCGTCACGGCGCCATCGCACCGGCATGCGGGCGGAGAAGCTGCTACCGCGCCGTGACGTCAAGAGAGCCGGGGGGAACAGAGCGGAGGGAACAAGCGTCAGTCGTCGAAGAACGCGGCCGCGGCGCGGGCCTGGTAGGCCACGTCATCGAGGTCCTCGCCGGAGCAGTTGACGTGACCGACCTTGCGGCCCGGGCGCGGCGCCTTGCCGTAGGTGTGGATCTTGGCCGCCGGATGCTCGGCCATCGCGACGCCGAAGCGGTCGGTCAGCCCCTCCGACTGCGGGCCGCCGAGGATGTTCACCATGACCGACCACGGATGCCGCGGCGACGGGTCGCCCAGCGGCAGGTCGAGCACCGCGCGCAGGTGCTGCTCGAACTGGTCGGTGACGGCGCCGTCCTGCGTCCAGTGCCCGCTGTTGTGCGGGCGCATCGCGAGCTCGTTGACCAGGATGCGGTCGTCGGTGGTCTCGAACAGCTCCACCGCCAGCATGCCGGTGACTCCGAGCCCCTCGGCGATCGCGGTGCCGACCTTCGCGGCGACGTCGGCGAGCCGTCCGCCCGCGTGGGGCGCGGGCGCGACGACCTCGGCGCACACGCCGTCGCGCTGCAGCGTCTGCACGACGGGGTACACCGCCATCTCGCCGGACGGGCGGCGCGCGACCTGCTGTGCGAGCTCGCGCGTGAAGTCGACGAGCTCCTCGACCAGGAGCGAGCCGCCGCGGGCGTCCTCGGCGAGCGCTGCGAACCAGTCGTCGGCCTCGGTCGCCGCCGACACGACGCGCACGCCCTTGCCGTCGTATCCGCCGCGCGGGGTCTTCACGACGGCACGGCCGCCGTGCGCGTCCAGGAAGTCCTGGAGCTCGGCCGGACCCGACACCGCGGCCCACTCCGGCTGGGGCATCCCGAGATCCTCGAGGCGCTCGCGCATCTCGATCTTGTCCTGTGCGAACCGCAGCGCCGGACCGCCCGGGTGCACCGGAATGCCGGCCTCGGCCACGGCGGCGAGCACGTCCTGCGGCACGTGCTCGTGGTCGAAGGTCAGCACGTCGACGCCGCGGGCGAACGCGAGCACCGTCGCGGCGTCGCGATAGTCGCCCACCGCGGTGGCCGCCAGGGCCGCCGACATCCCTTCGGCCTCGGCGAGCACGCTCAGCTCGACCCCCATTTCGACCGCCGGCGCGATCATCATCCGGGCCAGCTGCCCTCCGCCGACGACTCCGACACGCAGCGCCATGCCGCTCCTTCCGTCCCCTCCATCTTTCCTCACGACGGGCCCACCCGGGGGCCCGTCGCCGTCAGGTGACGGTGGGGCCGGTCGGCAGGGGCTGGGCGTCGCGGTGCGCGAGGATCTGGTTGACCTCGATCTGGTCGACCAGCACCTCCTGGACGAGGACGGCGCTGGGGACGTCCGCGAGCCGCATCGGCTCCTCGACGCCGCCCGACAGCGTCAGCGTCCCCGCGCCCCACATCCGCTGGAGGATGCTTCGGCGCAGCTGCACCGTGTAGCCGCGGACGTGGGCGAGCTCGCGCACGCGCGGCGCGAACAGCCCGCGGCGCTCGATGACGCGCTGCGTCGTGATCGTGTAGACGTGGGCGAGCCAGGACAGATACGGCAGCACCACCAGCAGCAGCACCACCGCCCCGGCCGCGGCCAGCAGCATCCAGTCCTCGTACGGCTCGGACAGGTTTCCCAGCAGGTAGCCGCACGCGGCCGCGACCGCGATCAGCACGAGAGCAGACCACACCAGGCGCCGCGCATGGGGCCGGAACCGCGCGACCCGCTTCTCGGGCGCCTCGACGCCCGGAGCGGGCGTCTGCGGGCGCCCGCCGTAGGACGTCGGCTGGGTCATGCCTCCATTGTTGTCCGCTGTTGAGACATCCTGTCCACGAACGCGCCACATCGCGACACACTGGGCGCCGGCGGACGGAGTGTCACCGCACGTGGACGACGTCCCCCGCCCCCACCGCGGTGCGCTTCCCGGCATCGTCGGCGACGACGAGGCGTCCGTCGGGATCGAGCTCGACGGCGGTGCCGACGAGCGTCTCACCGTCCGGCAGGCTCGCCTTCACCCGCTCGCCGATCGTGACGCACAGGCGGGTGACGGCGGCGTGCACGCCGGCCTCGCGGGCATCGCCGCCCGCCGCCACGAGCGCGCGCAGCTGCTCGTCGAGATCGCGCAGGTAGTCCGCCAGCAGGCGGTCGATGTCGGCGTCGAGGCCGACCACCTGGAGCGACACGGCGGTGTCGACCGGCAGCTGGTCGGCGCTCATCGCGGTGTTCACGCCCGCACCGATCACGACGGCATCCGGGTCCACGGCGACGACCTCCGCGAGGATGCCGCACAGCTTTCGGCCCGGATCGTCGGGGAGCCGATGATCGAACAGCAGCACGTCGTTGGGCCACTTCAGTCGCGCCCGCACGGGCGCGGTCGCCGACTGCGCGGCGACCGCGCGCGTCATCGCCGCTCCGGCGGCGAGCGGGAGCCAGCCTCGCGCGGCGGCGGGCAGCTCGGCGACGCGCAGCAGCACAGAGACGGCCAGGGCCGTTCCGGCCGGAGCCTTCCACACCCGGTCCAGGCGACCGCGGCCCGCCCGCTGGTCGTCGGTGAGGAGCACCGACAGGTGGGGCCAGGCATCCGGGGCGGCGCCGACGAGGGCGACCAGGTCGGCGTTGGTCGAGCCGGTCGACGCCAGGACCTCGACGCGGGGGCTCACGCGGCGCGTGAGGGGCAGGGAATCGGCGGAGACGGCCATGCGCCCACGTTACGACCACGACCGCCGGACGGCAGCGGTCCACAGCGGATGGCGTCAGCCCTTGTGCGAACCCTCCAACCGTTGCGGGGGCGCGCTCGCTAGGGTGGAACGCGTGACCCATGAGCCCGATCTGTCCTCGACCGCCGGCAAGATCGCCGATCTCCGCAAGCGTTACGAGGAAGCCGTCGTCGACGCCGAGAAGATCTCGCAGGACAAGCAGCACGCCAAGGGCAAGCTCACCGCCCGCGAGCGCATCGAGCTGCTCGTGGACCAGGGATCCTTCGTCGAGTTCGACGAGTACGTGCGTCACCGGACGACGGCGTTCGGCATGGACCGCACCCGCCCCTACGGCGACTCGGTCGTCACGGGCGTCGGCACGATCCACGGCCGCACCGTCGCGGTGTACGCCCAGGACTTCACGACCTTCGGCGGCTCCCTCGGCGAGGTCGCCGGCGAGAAGATCATCAAGATCATGGAGTTCGCGATGCGCGACGGCATGCCGTGCATCGGCATCCTCGACTCCGGCGGCGCCCGCATCCAGGAGGGCGTCGTCGCGCTCGGCAAGTACGGTGAGATCTTCCGCCTGAACACCGCCGCCTCGGGCGTGATCCCGCAGATCTCCATCATCATGGGCCCCGCAGCCGGCGGCGCGGTGTACTCGCCCGCGCTCACCGACTTCGTCGTGATGGTCGACAAGACCAGCCAGATGTTCGTCACCGGCCCCGACGTCATCAAGACCGTCACCGGCGAGGACGTCGGCATGGAGGAGCTCGGCGGCGCGCACACGCACAACACGCGCTCGGGCGTCGCGCACTACCTCGCCGAGGACGAGGACGACGCGATCGACTACGTCCGCACCCTGCTGGGCTTCCTCCCCGACAACAACATGTCGGAGCTGCCCGTCTACGAGACGGAGTTCGAGTTCGAGACGACGGATGCCGATCGCGTGCTGAACACGATCATCCCCGACTCGCCGAACCAGCCCTACGACATCCACGACGTCATCCGCCACGTCGTCGACGCCGAGGACTTCCTCGAGGTGCAGCCGCTGTTCGCCCCGAACATCGTCATCGGCTTCGGCCGCGTCGAGGGCCGCACGGTCGGCATCATCGCCAACCAGCCCTCGCAGATGGCCGGCACGCTCAACATCGACGCCGGCGAGAAGGCGAGCCGGTTCGTGCGGTTCTGCGACGCCTTCTCGGTGCCGATCGTCACCCTCGTCGACGTTCCCGGCTATCTTCCCGGCACCGACCAGGAATGGACCGGCGTCATCCGCCGCGGCGCGAAGCTGCTGTACGCGTATGCCGAGGCGACGGTGCCGCTGGTGACGGTGATCCTGCGCAAGGCCTACGGCGGCGCCTACATCGTGATGGGCTCGAAGCAGCTGGGCGCCGACATCAACCTCGCGTGGCCGACCGCCGAGATCGCCGTCATGGGGGGCCAGGGAGCGGTCAACATCCTCTATCGAGGCGAGATCAAGCGCGCCGAGGAGGCCGGCGAGGACGTCGCCGCTGTCCGCACGCGCCTCGCCAACGAGTACACCTACAACGTCGCCTCGCCGTTCCTGGCCGCCGAGCGCGGCGAGCTCGACGGCATCATCGAGCCGGCGGCCACGCGCGTGTCGATCGCGAAGTCGCTGCGGGCCCTGCGCGGCAAGCGCGCGAGCCTGCCGCCCAAGAAGCACGGGAACATCCCGCTGTGAGCGCCGACGAGCTCGAGCAGGGCGCGGGCGTGCGCGTCGACGTGCGGCGCGGCAGCCCCACGGACGACGAGCTGGCCGCCCTCGTGGCCGTCGTCAGCGAGGCGTACGTCACCGAGGCCGAGACCGCCGTCGCCGACGAGCCCGCGCGCCGCAGTGCGTGGTCGGTGTCGCAGCGCAGCCTCCGCGAGCCCCTGCGGCGCGAGCTCGGGTGGGGTCCCTGGACCTGCTGAACCCCGCTCACGGGCCGGGAGGGGGATATTTGTCCCCCGAAATACCTACAGACGAACCTCCTGCGGTGGGGTTTACTGATTATTGCTGGAACGCATCAGCGTTCGGCTGACCTGCTCTCCGCTGCACGGACAGCAACAGGTTCGGCCCTTTGCGGACGGTTTTCGGGTAACCGCTCCGCCAGGCGAGGGGCGGGCGGCTTCGCCGCCCCTCGCCTCTTCCGACACCGCTCCCCGTCCTGGTTCCCCTCCCCCACCGGGACGGGGAGCGATTTCCCTCCCGCTGCGGCGCGATCAGGCCGCAGGCGGTCGGGGGATCTCCTGCCACAGGTCCACGGCGTCCTCGTCGCTCATGCCCTCTTCGGAGTCGGAGCGCCCGACGACGGTGACCGCGACGTCCGCGTGCGGGGATGTTCGGATGTACAGCCGGTCCGAGCTGGCCGCGCGCAGCGTCTCGGCCAGCCGCGCGCGGATGTCGACGAGCTCGTCCTCGTCCAGGGCCTCGAGGCCGCCCTCGTCCAGGACCGTGACCGTGGCGCCCCGGCGGCGGGCGCGATCGAGCTCGGCGCGCACGCCGTCGTCGAGCAGCCGGGGGCCGCGCAGCTCGTCGCGCAGGCGCCCTTCGGCCAGCCGCGCCTCGAGCCGCTCGTCGTCGGTGAGCCGCCCCGACGCGGCGATCACGCGCGTGAGGATGGGACCGGCCACCGCGAGGGCACGCTGCACCTGCACGCGCCGCTCGCGCTGCCGCACCACGTGAGAGGCCTGCCAGGCCGACGCGGCGCGCTGCAGCTGAGCCAGCCGCGCGGTGTCCCGTGCCGCCCGGTCCATCGAGCGCACCAGCAGCTGCGCGGCCGCGACCCACACCACCGAGCCCACGAGGCCGAGCGACAGGGCCTCGAGCGGACCCATCAGGACCATCGACGACACGGCCAGCAGCGCGATGCCGGACCACGCGAACCACGGCCGCCGGCGCACCATGACGATCGTCATGAGCGCGCCGATCCCACCGAGGTACCACGTCGCGAAGGACTCCTCGCGGCCGTACGGGCCCACGGCGAGCGAGATCGCCGACGGGATCAGCGCCGCCGTCACCACCGCCAGGATCGCGGCGGAGCGGGGCAGGATCACCGGTCCGCGAGACCCCGACGTGAGGGGCAGATCGTCGCCCTGGCGCGCCGCCGCGGCCGCGCGCGGTCGGCGCACAGGCTCCCAGAACAGGCACAGCCACGTCGTGGCGAGGTATCCGATGAGGGCCACGACGACCAGCAGCGGGTAGGGCACGGGCCGGCTCCACCACAGCCCGCGCGCGGCGAGGTAGGCGGTGAAGGCGAAGCCGAGGCCGATGAGCATGGTGCGGACGCTGATCACGACGCCGCCCCTTCCCGCCACACCAGCCGCACGAGAGTCCCGTCGGCGTCGCTGCTGATGCGCGCGACGCCGCCGATCGACGCCATGCGCGCGATGATCGAGCCGCGGATGCCGAGCCGGTCGTCCGGCACGGTGTCGAGGTCGAAGCCGGTGCCGCGATCGCGCACCTCGACCCGGATGCCGGAGCGGACGGGGTCGAGACTGACCTGGAGCCCCTCGGCGCCGGCATGCTCGACGGCGTTGGCCACGGCCTGCGCGGCGGCGAGGGTGATCGCCTCGGCGACGTGTCCGGGCAGGATCATCGTGGCGAACGAGACCGAGCGGGCCACGTGCAGATCCACCCCCATCTCGGCGGCGGCGGCCTCGATGTCCTCAGCGATCAGCGCGGCGTCCTGCGGCTCGTCCCTGCCTTCCCCGGAGGTCTGCTCGGTGGTGGCGAGGCCCGACAGCGCCTCGCGGGCCATCGCGACCGCGAGTGTGCGCGCCCGCTCGGAGTCGGCGCGTTCGGCGGCGATCAGCGCGGCCAGGACGCTGTCGTGCATCAGGGCGGCGATCGCGACCCGCTCCTGCTCCGCGGCGTCGCCCGCCGCCGCGCGCGCGTACACGTCGACGGCCTGCGCGCGCGTCGCATCCACATTGGCCGCGACCGCGCGGAACAGCCACCCCAGCGCCAGCAGCACGCCGCCGAGGATGAGGGCGAACGACACGTCCAGCGCGACGATGAAGCCGAGCTCGGCGTCGAAGTCGCTGCTGATGATCCGCACGACGCCGTACAGGACCGGCGTGAGCACCGTCCAGACGATCTGCAGCGGGAACGGGAAGGCCAGCACCGCCGCGAGCGTGGCGATGTTCACGAGGTACCAGATCCACGGTTCGGGCTCGGGCAGCGCCGCCGACGGCGACAGCGGCCACAGGGTCAGCGCGAGCACGAAGCCGACCGCGAAGGCGCCCGCCGTCACCCGGACGGCGCGACCCACGCTGCAGGCCACGATCATGATCGCCAGCAGCGCGAACGTGGTCATCAGCAGCGGCTGCTTGAACCAGGGCTCGTCGACCGAGCTGCCGATCGCGATCAGCAGCGATTGGGTCCCCAGCACCACAGAGCCGAACGCCGCGACGACGTCGATGATGCGCTCGACGCGCGCTCGGGTGAACGAGCCGGCGGGGACGCGCGGGTCTCGCCCGGCCGACGGGATCTGCGTCCACGCGCGGTCGAGCAGCGGTGCGGAGCCGTCAGCGGGCACCGCGTGAGCTCCCCGGATCGCCGCCGGACTCCGACAGCAGGCCGTCCTCCATGGCGCGGCGCAGCAGGTCGACCTTGGTCGGGGCGGGACGGCCGACCTCGACGTACTTCACGCGGATGCGGGTGATGTTCTCCTTGGCGGTGGAATACGCCACCCCGAGCCGATCGGCGACGACCTTGAGCGGGAGCCCGGCGGCGTACAGGCGGAGCACGTCGCGCTCGCGCGCGGACAGCTGGGCGTCGGCGAACTCGCGGTCGCCCTCCACGGCGCTGGCCCACTCGACGTTGTTCAGCAGGTCGCCGCGCGCGACGGTGCGCACGGCGGCAGTCACGTCGTCGATGGGCGAGGCCTTGCTCACGACGCCGGCGGCCCCGGCGGCCAGCGCCTCGCGCACGGCTGCCGGACGATCGGCGACGCTGTGGATGATGACGCTCGATCCGTCGTGGACGAGGTGGCCGACGTTGCCCGTCACCGTCGTGCCGTCACCCAGCGTCAGGTCGAGCACGACGACGTCCGCGGGCGGGGCGCCGGTGTCGGCCCGCCACCGCAGGTAGTCGACCACCGTGCTCCCCGAGAACACCACCTCCTGGTCCCGCGTGCGCACGCACGCGGCCTCGAGTCCGAGGCGCACGGACTCGTGGTCGTCGATCAGGGCGACCCGCGTCATAGCGGCCACTCTAGCTTCGCGTCCCGGTGCGGGTGATCACGGCGATCGCCTCCAGGTGGTGCGAGTGGGGGAACAGGTCCACCGCGCGCACGGCATCCGTCTCGTACCCCGCGTCCCGGAACGTCGCGAGGTCCCGGGCGAGGGCGACCGGATCGCAGGCGACGTAGACGATCGCGGCGGGAGACAGCCGCGCGAGGCTCTCCACGACATCCCGACCGGCACCCGACCGCGGCGGATCCAGTACGACAGCGCCGCGGGCCACGCGCTCGCGGTCGCGCGGCGAGGCCGTCTGCTCCAGACGCGCCAGCCACCGATCGACGCGCTCGGTCTCGGCGCGGGCGCCGATCCACTCGGCGAGGTTCTCGCCCGCGTGCTCGGTGGCCCGCACATCGCTCTCCACGCTGGTGAGCCGGACGGACTCCCCCGCCCAGTCGCCGATCGCCGTCGCGAGCAGCCCGACGCCGCCGTACAGGTCGAGGTGCCACGCGTCCGGGTCGGCGGGGACGCCGGCGCCGCGCAGCGCCCGGCCGGTCCGCTCCACCAGGTTGTGGGCGGCGAGGCGGTGGACCTGCCAGAACCCGCCGGCGTCGACGCGGAAGGCGCGGCCGCCGGCGCGCTCGATCACCGTCTCGCGGACCGCCTTGCTGCGGGGACCGCTGCCGCGCCCGAGATGCCGTGGCCGGGGCAGGACGCGGACGCGGCCGTCGTCGGGCTGGACGAGATCGATCCGCCCGGGCCGGCCGGCGCCCAATCCGGTCATGGCGGACTCGATCCCGTGCGTGGCGAGGGGCATGCCGTCGACGGCGATCACGCGGTGGCTGCGCGCGGCGTACGGACCGACGCGGCCGTCGTCGTCGACGTGCAGGCTCAGCCGGGTGCGCCACCCGGTGCCGTCGGGGCTCTCAGCGGCGATCACCTCGCCTGCTCCGCCGAGGATCGGGCTCGCCTCCTCGATCGACGCCTCGAGGTCCCGAAGTCCACCGATCCGCTCGAGCGCGTCGCGCAGCACGTGGAGCTTCAGCTCTCGCTGATGGGCGAGATCGATGTGGCCGAAGTCCGCGCCGCCGGGGCGATCGGCGGGGGGCACGGACACGTCGGCGGGAGCCCACACGTGCGGGCGGCGGTGGGGCGAGGCATCGAGGACCTCGAGGGTCTCGCCCCGCCAGAACGACTTCTTGCCGGTGTCGGTCAGCCGCACGCGCACCCGCTCGCCGGGGATCGCGTCCGGGACGAAGACCACGCGGCCCTCGTGCCGGCCCACGAAGACGCCGCCGTGGGCGACATCGGTGATGTCGAGGTCGATGAGGTCGCCGGGGCCGGCGGTCGATTCGGTCACATGTTGAGCCTACGGTGGGATGCATGCGCGTCTGCCTCGCCTCCACGTCGCCCGCCCGGCTCATGCTGCTGAGGCAGTTCGGCATCCGCCCCCTCACGGTCGCCCCCGCGGTCGACGAGGAGGCCGTCATCGCCGCCGTCGAAGAGGCCGAGGCCCGCGTCCTCGCGCCGGACGAGCACGTCCTGCTGCTGGCCAGGCGCAAGGCCGCCGACGTCGCCGCGCGGCTCGCCGACGACATCCCCGACTTCGACGGCATCGTCATCGGCGGGGACTCGATGTTCGAGATCGACGGACAGGTCCTCGGCAAGCCGCTCACCGCCGACAACGCCGTCGCGCGCTGGCACGCCATGCGCGGGCGCACCGGCGTCCTGCACTCCGGCCACGCGGTCGTCCGGGTGTCGCCCGGCGCCGCGCCGCACGAGGTGCACGCGGTCGCCGCCGCCTCGGTGACGTTCGCCGACGACATCTCCGACGCCGAGATCGATCGGTACGTCGACAGCGGCGAGCCGCTCCACGTCGCCGGTGCGTTCACGGTCGACAGCCTGGGCGGCGCGTTCATCACGCGCGTCGAGGGGGACCCCTCCACCGTCGTGGGCATGTCGGTCTCGACGCTGCGCGCGCTCGTGCGCGAGCTCGGCGTCGACTGGACGTCGCTGTGGAACTCGCTCGACCCGTCGCTCGCGCACGAAGCAGACGAGACCGTCCCCCAGACGTCCCGGTAGCGCGCCGGAATCCTTGTCGTAGGAATCCCACGTTTCTGGCCGGTTCTTGTACGAACCAGTCAAAGGACCGACCGATCCCGTCGGTAGGCTGACATTCATGCCTCAGATCGCCAAGGTGCTCATCGCCAACCGCGGCGAGATCGCCGTCCGTGTCATCCGAGCCGCGCGCGACGCCGGCAAGGCCTCGGTCGCCGTCTACGCCGATCAGGATCGCGACGCCCTCCACACCCGTCTCGCCGACGAGGCCTATGCGCTCGACGGCGACACGAGCGCCGAGACGTACCTCTCGATCGACAAGATCCTCTCGGTCGCCCGCCGCTCGGGCGCGGATGCCGTGCACCCCGGCTACGGCTTCCTGGCCGAGAACGCCGAGTTCGCGCGAGCGGTTCTGAACGCCGGGCTCGTGTGGATCGGCCCGAGCCCCGAGGCCATCGAGGCCCTGGGCGACAAGGTCACGGCACGTCACGTCGCCGAGAAGGTCGGCGCGCCGCTGGCCCCGGGAACGCCCGGCCCGGTCGCGGGCGCCGACGAGGTCGTCGCGTTCGCCGAGGAGCACGGCCTCCCCATCGCGATCAAGGCCGCCTACGGCGGGGGCGGACGCGGACTGAAGGTGGCCCGCGAGTTCGACGAGGTCGCCGAGCTCTTCGAGTCGGCCACGCGCGAGGCGATCACGGCCTTCGGCCGCGGCGAGTGCTTCGTCGAGAAGTACCTCGACAAGCCGCGCCACGTCGAGACGCAGTGCCTCGCCGACGTCGAGGGCAACGTCGTCGTGGTCTCCACGCGCGACTGCTCGCTGCAGCGCCGCCACCAGAAGCTCGTCGAGGAGGCCCCCGCGCCGTTCCTGAGCGACGAGCAGAACGAGATCCTCTACACCGCGTCCAAGGCGATCCTGCGCGAGGTCGGCTACGTCGGCGCGGGCACGTGCGAGTTCCTCATCGGGGCCGACGGCACCATCTCGTTCCTCGAGGTCAACACGCGTCTGCAGGTGGAGCACCCGGTGTCCGAGGAGGTCACCGGCATCGACCTCGTCCGCGAGCAGTTCCGGCTCGCCGAGGGCGGCATCCTCGACTACGAGGACCCGAAGCCCGAGGGGCACTCGATCGAGTTCCGCATCAACGGCGAGGACCCCGGGCGGGGCTTCCTCCCCCAGCCCGGCCCGATCCACGTGTTCAAGACGTTCGGCGGCCCCGGCATCCGTCTGGACTCCGGCGTCACCGCCGGCGACGCCGTCTCGGGCGCCTTCGACTCGCTGCTGGGCAAGATCATCGTCACCGGCCGCGACCGCGCCGAGGCGCTCGAGCGCTCCCGCCGCGCGCTGGACGAGTTCGAGGTCGCCGGGCTCCCCACGGTCCTGCCCTTCCACCGCAAGGTCGTGCGCGACCCCGCGTACGTGGCGGCGGACGGCGACTTCGGCGTGTTCACGCGCTGGATCGAGACCGAGTTCGTCAACGACATCGCGCCGTGGGACGGCGAGCTCGAGGCGCCCAAGCCCGCCGAGGCGCGCCACACCGTCGTCGTCGAGGTCGCCGGCAAGCGGCTCGAGGTGAGCCTTCCCGACCGCGTCGTCGCGGCCCCCGGCGTCAAGGGGCGCCCCGCGGCGGTGCCGCCGTCGCGCCGGACCCACGCGCCGACCGTCGTCGCGGGCGCGTCGGGCGACGCGGTCAAGAGCCCCATGCAGGCCACGGTGGTCAAGATCGCCGTCGACGAAGGCCAGCAGGTCGTCAAGGGAGACCTGGTCGTGGTCCTCGAGGCGATGAAGATGGAGCAGCCCATCCAGGCCCACAAGGACGGCGTCGTCGGCGCGATCGGCGCAGCGGCGGGCACCACGGTGTCGGCCGGGCACCTACTGCTGACGATCAGCTGACCCCGCTTCCGGGAGCGGATGCCGGGGCCGCCGGCATCCGCGTTCAGTCCTCGGGTTCGTCGCGGTCGACCGGATGCATCGCGCGCGCGACGTCGGTGATGCCGCCCGTCAGCGACGGGTACACCGCGAACACGCGCGAGAGCTGGTCGACGGTCAGGCGCCGCTCGACGGCGATCGCGACCGGATAGATGAGCTCCGAGGCACGGGGACCGACGATGACGCCGCCGATCATGGTGCCCGACCCCTCGCGCGCGATGAGCTTGACGAAGCCGTCCTTGACGCCCATCATCTTCGCGCGGGCGTTGGCGGCCAGCGGCAGCTTGTGCACGACGCCGTTGATGTGCCCGGCCTCGAGGTGGTGCTCCTGCCAGCCGACCGAGGCGATCTCGGGCGCCGTGAAGATGTTCGACGTGATGCGTCGCTTCTCGAGCGGGATCACGGTGTCGCCGAGGGCGTGGAAGATCGCGGTGCGGCCCTGCATCGACGCCACCGACGCCAGCGGGAAGAAGGTGGTGCAGTCGCCGGCGGCGTAGATGTTCGGCACCGACGTGCGAGCGACCTTGTTCACCTGGATGTGGCCCGACTCGGTCATCTGGACGCCCGCCTCCTCGAGCCCGATGCCTGCGGTGTTGGGGATCGAGCCGACCGCCATGAGGCAGTGGCTGCCCTCGACGACGCGGCCGTCCGAGAGGGTCACCTTCACGCCGTCGCCGTCGCGCTCGACGGTCGAGGCGCGCGACTTCGACAGCAGCGTCATGCCGCCGCGCTTGAAGACCTTCTCGAGCACGGCTGCGGCGTCCTTGTCCTCGCCGGGGAGCACCTGGTCGCGGCTGGAGACGAGCGTCACCTTCGCGCCGAGATTCATATACGCGCCGGCGAACTCGGCGCCGGTGACGCCCGAGCCGACGACGATGAGATGCTCGGGCAGGGCCGGCATGTCGTACAGCTGGGTCCACGTGAGGATCCGCTCGCCGTCGGGCTTGGCGCTCGGCAGCTCGCGCGGCGACGCGCCGACCGACACCACCAGCGTGTCGGCCTCGATGCGGTCGAAGTCGGTGCCGCCCGGGCCGGTCGAGACGACGACGGCGCCCGGCCCGTCGAGGCGCCCCTGACCCGAGATGAGACGCACGCCCGCCTCCACGAGCGACGCGCGCATGTCGTCGGACTGCTGGCGCGCCAGGGAGAGGAGTCTCTTGTTGACGGCACCCAGGTTGATCGCGATCTCGGGCTTGAGAGGCCTGCCGGTGTCGCCGCGCGCGAAGAGCTGCACCCCGAGGTCGCTCGCGCCGGAGATCGCGACGGCGGCGTCCGCCGTCGCGATGAGGGACTTCGACGGCACGACGTCGGTGATGACGGCCGAGCCGCCGACGCCGGCGCGTTCGACGAGGGTCACCTCGGCGCCCAGCTGCGCCGCGGCGAGCGCCGCCTCGTATCCACCGGGACCGCCGCCGATGATCGCGACCGACTGCGTGCGCTCGAAGCTCAGGGCCATGCTCCCCATTGTTCCCTGTTCGACGCGCCGCGCGCTCCCCGGGGTGTCGTCTCTGGCCATCGGAGGCCCGCATTCCTAGAGTGGTGGCATGTCCGACACGCACGACAGTCCGCTGGACGACCCCGCTGCCGACCCGTTCGAGATCGCGGCGGACGCCGCCGCAGACATCGCACGGATCACCGGCGTCGCCCACCACGACATCGCCCTCACGCTCGGCAGCGGCTGGGGCAAGGCCGCCGAACTGCTCGGCGAGGTCACCGCGACGATCCCCGCGACCGAGATCACCGGCTTCAGCAAGCCGGCGCTCGAGGGTCACGTCGGAACCCTGCGCAGCATCGCCACGCCACGCGGCAAGCACGTGCTGGTCATCGGCGCGCGCACCCACTACTACGAGGGCCACGGCGTCCGTCGCGTCGTCCACAGCGTCCGCACCGCGGCCGCGACGGGCGCGAAGACGATGGTGCTCACCAACGGCGCCGGCGGCATCAAGCGATCGTGGCGCCCGGGTCAGCCGGTGCTCATCGCCGACCACATCAACCTCACCGGCGACTCGCCCCTCGAGGGCGCGACGTTCGTCGATCTGACGGATCTGTACGCGATGCGCCTGCGCGACCTCGCGCGCACGATCGACCCGACGCTCGACGAGGGCGTCTACTGCCAGTTCCGCGGGCCCCAGTACGAGACACCCGCCGAGGTGCGGATGGCGGGGACGATCGGCGGCGACATCGTGGGGATGTCGACCGCGCTGGAGGCGATCGCGGCACGGCAGGCCGGCATGGAGATCCTGGGCTTCTCGCTCATCACGAACATGGCCGCCGGCATCCAGACCACCCCGCTGAGTCATCAGGAGGTCATCGACGCCGGCCGTGAGGCCGAGCCGGTGATCTCGTCGCTGCTGGCTCGCGTGATCGAGGCGCTGTGATGGACGGCTGGGACGGCGACGAGCCGCGGACCGGGCAGACGAGCATCGAGGCCGGCACCCACGCGTTCGAGATGATCGCCCGTGCGCAGGCGTGGCTCGCCCAGGACCCCGATGGCGAGACGCGCACCGAGCTGCGCGCCATCCTCGAGGCCGCCGAGGGCGGCGACGCCGACGCGACGGCGGTCCTCGACGACCGGTTCGGCACGCGGCTGGCCTTCGGCACCGCGGGACTGCGCGGCGCCCTCGGGGCCGGCAGCAATCGCATGAACCGCGTGCTCGTGGCTCAGGCCGCGGCGGGGCTGGCGGCCTACCTGCTCGAGAAGGCCGGCGACGCCGGGGCATCCGACGCTCCCGAGGACGACGCGGATGCCGACGAGGAGACGCCGGCCGGCACCGGCCCGGAGGACGTGGACTACGAGGACGCCGAGCCGCCGGGCGCCGAGACCGGGGATCACGCGACCGAGGATGCGGCGCCCGAGGACGCCGGGTCGACCGACGACACGGCCGGCGAGGACTGGACGCCCGAGGACGGCGCGGGGCCCGATGCGTCCGCGGCGGCGGTCGGAGCCGAAGCCGCCCCGGAGCCGGCGCACGCCGCCGGCGAACCCGCGATCGCGGAGGGCCCGCTCGTGGTCGTCGGCTACGACGGGCGGCGCAACTCCGACGTGTTCGCAAAGGATTCCGCGGAGCTCTTCGCCGGCGCCGGACTGCGCGCCGTGCTGCTGCCGCGCCTGCTGCCGACGCCCGTCCTGGCGTTCGCCGTGCGTCATCTCGGCGCGGCCGCGGGCGTCATGGTCACGGCCAGTCACAATCCGCCCGACGACAACGGCTACAAGGTCTACCTCGGCGGCGAGGACGAGGGCGCCCAGATCGTGCCGCCGGCCGACGCCGAGATCGCCGCGCACATCCAGCGCGTGGCCGACGAGGCCGATGTCACCAAGCTTCCGCGATCGCTCGCGTTCTCACAGGCGCCCGAAGAGCTCGTCGACGCGTACATCGCCGCCACCGCCGCCGTCGCCCCCGCCCCCACGGGCGCTGCCGGCATGACGTGGGTGTACACCGCCATGCACGGCGTGGGGCTCGAGACCTTCACGAAGGTGCTCGAGGCCGCCGGGTATCCGCAGCCGACGCTCGTGGAAGCGCAGGCGCAGCCCGACGCCACCTTCCCGACGGTGTCGTTCCCCAACCCCGAGGAGCCGGGCGCGATGGACCTCGCGTTCGAGACGGCGAGCGACGTCGGGGCGGAGCTGGTGATCGCCAACGACCCCGACGCCGACCGCCTCGCCGTCGCGGTGCCCGACCCGGATGCCGAGGGAGGTTGGAGGCGGCTCACCGGCAACCAGATCGGCCTTCTCCTGGGATGGCACGCCGCGCGGACGGCCGCCGAGGCGGGCCCCGTCGAAGGGGCGTCTCTGGCGTGTTCGCTCGTTTCGAGTCCGGGGCTCGAGGTCATCGCCCGCCACTACGGGCTGGACTTCTACGCGACACTGACCGGGTTCAAGTGGATCTCGCGGGCGCCCGGCATCGTGTTCGGGTTCGAGGAGGCGCTGGGGTACCTCGTGAACCCCGACACCGTGCGCGACAAGGACGGCATCTCCGCCGCGGTGGCGATGCTGGGACTCGCGTCCGAGGCGCGCGGCCGCGGGCGGTCGATCGGCGACCTGCTGGACGAGCTCGAGGCGACGTTCGGAGCCTTCGCCAGCGACCAGATCTCGATCCGCGTCGAGGAGCTCGACACGATCCGGCGCATGATGAAGAAGCTGCGCAAGAAGCCGCTCGAATCGATCGGCGACGTCCCGGTCCAGCACGCGGACGACCTTCGCGACGGCGTCGACGGACTGCCGCCCGGTGACGTGCTGCGGTACTGGCTGACCGACGGCTCACGCGTCATCGTGCGCCCCAGCGGAACCGAGCCCAAGCTCAAGGCGTACCTCGATGTCCGCGCCGACACCGCGGACGAAGCGCGGGCCCGCCTCGAGGCGCTGGTCGCGGAGACCCGCGAGCTGCTGGCCCGCGTCGGCTGACGGCGCTCCCGCGGGCGGCGCGACGGCGCGCCGCCCGCCCCGTACGCTCGAGGGGTGCTGCTGAACGAACCGGTCACCCTCGCGAACGAGGTCGTCGCGCTCGAGCCCCTCACCGCCGACCACGGCGAGGATCTCGGCACAGCCGCCGCGGGTCTCGATCACGCGTGGTACACCTCGGTCCCCCGTCCGGAAGCCGTTCCCGACGAGATCGCGTGGCGTCTCGGCCAGCATGCCTCCGGCGGCATGAATCCGTGGGCGGTGCGCCGCCTCGACACCGGGCGCGCCGTCGGCATGACCACCTTCTGCAACATCGACCAGGAGAACCGGCACGTCGAGATCGGTCACACCTGGATCGGCGTCGACGCCCAGCGCACGGCGGTGAACACCGCCGCCAAGCTGCTGCTGCTCGGGCACGCGTTCGAGCGCTGCGATGCGATCGCCGTGGAGTTCCGCACGCACTGGCACAACCGCCAGTCGCGGACCGCGATCGAGCGGCTCGGCGCGCGTCAGGACGGCGTGCTGCGCAATCACCGGCTCGGGCCCGACGGCACGCTGCGCGACACGGTCGTGTACTCGATCCTCCCGCACGAGTGGCCCGCCGTCCGGATGGGCCTCACGGAGCGCCTCGCGCGACGGTGATGCCGATCAGCCGTCGATGACGGCGACGAGCTCGTCGAGGAAGCCCGGGAAGTCCGTCGCTCGACGCACGATCCGCTGCGCGCTCTCACGCTCGTTGAAGACCTCGACGAACTGCTCGAACACCGTCTGGAAGGCCTCGCGGTCGCTCTCCGAGAAGGCCACGAGCGCGACCACCTGCACGCGCCCGTCGCCCCACGGGAGCGACCCGTCCGCGATGCCGATCGCGATGGCCGTGCGGGTGGCGGTCATCCCGATCGCGTGCGGGACGGCCAGCGCATCCGTGAACGCGGTCGACGACAGCTGCTCGCGCTGCACCGCGCGTTCGACGTAGGCCTCGTCGACCACGCCTTGGGCGATCAGCAGGTCGCCCAGGCGCCGGATCACCGCCCCCGGACCTCCGGAGGCGTCGAGTCCGGTCACGAACGCCGACGCGTCGAAGTACCGCTCGAGCTCGGTGCGCAGCCGGGCGAGGCGACGCGCCCGGCGGATGCGCCCGGCCGCGGACTGAACGCGCTCGACGTCGCCGTCGGTGAGGAACGGCTGGATCCGCACGAATCTGTCACCCGAGACGGCCGGGTCGATCGTGGTCAGGACCAGGTCGGTGCCGATCGTGTCCCAGTCGGGGTCGACGCGCGTCTCGACGCCCACCACTTCGATCGCCTGTCCGAGCGACCGATCGACGCTCGATCGCAGCAGCTCATGCAGCTCGTAGTAGCCGGGGCACACGATCGTGGCGGTCAGCAGCTGGTCGCCGCGCCGGCTGCGCTCGAGCCGACCGCCGACGTGCATCGCGATGTAGGCGATCTCATCGTCCAGGAGCGGAATGTCGAGCCGCTCCGACAGCTCGCTGGCGATGTAGACGGCCACCTCGAAGATCATGGGATACGTCGACTTCAGCGAGCGCGTCAGAGGGTTCCGCGACCACGCCTGCTCGCGCGCCCGCAGGCGCAGATTCTGCACGTGCAGCGCCAGCCGCAGGATGAAGTCCTCGTGGACGATGTCGACGAGGAACTCGGCAGCGGCGCGCTCCACCGTCTTGCGGACCGCGCGCTCGACGGTCTCGTCCAGCGCCGCACGCGTGGAGTCGCGCCGGCCCGTGTCGCCGGCGCCGGGGGCGACCACGCGCGTGAGCACGAGCGTCGCGAGGTGCTGCAGGTCGCCGGCGCCCAGGACCACGCCCAGGTCGCGCGTCACGAGCTCGGCCAGGATGCCGACGACCTCGGTCTGCGCATCGGATGCGGGTTCCTCGGTCGCGGCCAGCGGCCGGTCCTGCGAGACGCGGTCGATCGCGATCGCGATGTGCATCAGCACGTCCGCGATGCCGAACTCATTGACGAAGTACCCCAGCTCGCCCAGTCGCGCGACCAGGTCCGCCTTGAACGGGCCGAACGCGGCGGCGCCGACGGACTCCGCGCCGAGGGTGCGCCGCAGCGCCGCCAGGTCGAAGGAGCCCGCCTCCATCTCGTCGTGCGCGAGCGTGGACAGCAGCCGCCGCTGCGCGGCCTCGGTGCCGCGCAGCCGGGCGGTCGAGGCCGACCGCTCGAGCGTGAGCCGGGTGCCGCCCAGCAGCGCGCGCACGCGCGCGAGATCGGCGTCGAGGGTGGCGGGGCTGACGAACAGGGCATCCGCGGTCTCGAAGACGTCGATCCCCTCGGGAGCGTCCAGGAGCGCGCGCACGAGCGTGTGCAGCCGGTCGCGCGGCGTGCCCGACGGACTCTGCCCGCTGCGCAGCGCCGCTCCGGCATCCGTTCCGGCGCGGTAGCCGTGGGGGCCCGACTCGACGGCGACGCCGGCGGGCACGCGCTCGTTGAGCGCCGTCACGTAGGAGCGGATGCTGCGCGGCGTCACCCCGAGGGTGTCGGCGAGCGAACCGGCAGTGACCCAGTCGCCGTCGCGCAGGAGCAGGCCGAGCAGGCGGTCCTGTCTTGCTCGGGTCACGATGCTCCTCGGTGTCGCGGCGGTGCGGTCGAATGGTCGCCCCGGCAAGTCAACCACGCACGGCGTGGATCGGTACCACTCCCATGCCCGGAGCGCTAGCGTGAACCTCGCCGGCGTCCCGACCGGCGATTCCGCTCCCGGCACCCGGAGGACAGCACACATGGCAGGTCAACGACCGTTCGGCGTCACCCTCGTCGCGATCATCGCGTGGCTCAATGGGCTCTTCACGATCATCAGCGGCATCTTCCACATCTTCTCGTGGGCGGGGTGGGCGAGCATCATCCTCGGTGTCATCACGATCGCGGTGAGCCTCGGACTCTTCCGCGGCAGCAACACCTCGCGGACGATCCTCGCGATCGTGTTCGTGATCGACATCATCCTCGCGATCGTCGCGTGGTTCAGCGTCGACGGCTTCGGCCTGTGGGCGACGATCGGCGCGAGCCTGCTGCCGCTCATCGGGCTCATCATCCTCTACACGAAGAAGGCCAACGCGTTCTTCAGCTGACCTGCACCTCTCGCGACGCGGCCCCCGGAAAGTCTCCGGGGGCCGCGTCTGTTTCCGCCCCCGCGGAAACACACCTGGTTGTCCCCTCCCAGGTAACTCACAAGAATGAGGTTCAAGAGGAGGCGGGTCGATGAGGATCCTGGTGGTGTGCGGCGCCGGTGCGTCCAGCACATTCGTCGCTCAGCGAGTGCGGCATGCCGCGCACGCCGTCGGGCTCGCCTACTCCGCGTTCGCCGGCACCGAGCAGTCGCTTCCCATCGACCTCGACGCCGCGGACGTGGTCCTCGTGGGGCCGCACATGTCGCATGCGCTCGAGCGCATCCGGCACGACGCGGCCCAGCGGGGCACGACGGTGGTACTGCTGCCCGACGACGTCTTCCAGGATCTCGACGGCAGCCGGACCCTCGCGCTGGTGCAGGCCGCGCTCGGGATGACCTAGACCCGACGCGCACCGTCGCCGGCCATAACAGAACAGAACCGCCCCAGACAGAGAGGTCATGCCATGCCCGCCTCGCGGACCGTACGCATCGGATCGTCCCACGGACTTCACGCCCGCCCGGCGAAGCTCTTCGCCCAGGCCGCCAGGGATGCCGGCATCCCCGTCACGGTGGCCAAGGGCTCCGGTGCACCCGTCAACGCCGCGAGCATCCTCGGCGTGATCTCCATCGGCGCGGAGCAGGGCGACTACGTCACCCTCACCGCCGACGGCGACGCTGCCGAGTCGGTGCTCGACACGCTCGCAGAACTGCTGTCCACCGACCACGACGAGGAGTGACCATGGCCGAGATCAGAGGAGTCGGAATCGGACTGGGCGTCGCGCAGGGCCCGGTCGCCCGCATGGCCGAGCCGCTGCCCGCGCCGGCCGACGAGCCGAGCACGCGCAGCGCCGACGAGGAGAAGGCCCGCGTGACCGAGGCGGTCGCCGCCGTCGCACGCGAGCTCGAGCAGCGCGGCGAGCAGGCCGGCGGCGCGGCGCGCGACGTGCTCGAGGCCCAGGCCATGATGGCCGAGGACCCGACGCTCGCCGACGAGGTGAGCACGCGCATCGCCGCGGGCAAGACCGGCGAGTTCGCGGTGTTCGACGCGTTCGCGTCGTTCCGCGACCAGCTCACGGCGCTCGGCGGATACCTCGGCGAGCGCGCCGCGGACCTCGACGACGTCGCCCAGCGCGTGATCGCGCGCCTGCGGGGCGTCCCGGCGCCCGGCGTTCCGGAGCCCGGACATCCGTTCGTGCTCGTCGCGAAGGACCTCGCCCCCGCCGACACGGCACTGCTGGACCTCGACATGGTCCTGGCGCTGGTGACCACCGAGGGCGGCCCCACGTCGCACACCGCGATCCTCGCCCGTGAGAAGGCGATCGTCGCCGTCGTCGGCGCGACGACCGCGACCGGCCTCGCCGACGGCGAGACCGTGATCGTCGACGCCGCCGCCGGCGTCGTGACGACCGAGCCGACCGCCGACGAGCTCGACCGGGCGCAGACGCGCGCCGCGGCACGCGCCGCCGCGGCATCCGCTCCCCTCACCCCGGGGGCGCTGGCCGACGGCACGTCCGTGCCGCTGCTGGCCAACCTCGGTAACGCCGACGGGGCCGCGGAGGCGGTGGCGCTGGGCGCCGAGGGCGTCGGCCTCTTCCGCACCGAGTTCCTCTTCCTGAGCGCCAACCAGGCGCCCACCGTCGCGCAGCAGCGCGAGGCGTACACCAAGCTGCTGCAGGCGTTCCCCGGCAAGAAGGTCGTCGTGCGGGCGCTGGACGCCGGCGCCGACAAGCCGCTGGCGTTCCTCAACGACGCCCACGAGGAGAACCCGGCCCTGGGCCTGCGGGGCCTGCGGGCGCTGCGTGCCAGCGAAGACATCCTGCGCGAGCAGCTCACCGCGCTCGCCGAGGCGGATGCCGCCACCGAGGCGGACCTGTGGGTCATGGCGCCGATGGTGGCCACCGTCGAGGAGACGGAGTACTTCGTCACCCTCGCCCGCGAGTACGACATCAAGACCGCGGGCGTCATGGTCGAGGTGCCCTCGTCGGCGCTGCTGGCCGACCGCATCCTGGCCCACGCCGACTTCGCCTCGATCGGCACGAACGACCTCACCCAGTACACGATGGCCGCCGACCGGCTCCTGGGCTCGGTCGCGTCGTTCCAGGACCCGTGGCATCCCGCCGTCCTGCGCCTGGTGCAGGCGACCGGCTCGGCCGGACGCCTCAACGGCAAGCCCGTCGGCATCTGCGGCGAGGCCGCGGCCGACCCGCTGCTGGCCGTCGTCCTCGTCGGCCTCGGCGCGACGAGCCTGTCCATGGCCCCCACGGCCCTCGCAGACGTTCGGGCGACCCTGCTCGAGCACACCCTCGACGATGCACAGCGCATCGCCGAAGCAGCCCTCGCCGCCGATGGCGCGGCGTCGGCCCGATCCGCGGCACAAGAGGCCGCGACCCGAGTGAAGGAGACACAGCAATGACAACGTCGTCAGCAACCGCGGGGAAGAAGGCGCAGGTCCATATCCAGCGCTTCGGTACCTTCCTCTCGGGCATGATCATGCCGAACATCGCGGCATTCATCGCATGGGGCTTCATCACCATGCTCTTCATCCCGTCCGGATTCCTCGGGCCGAACAGCCCGTTCGGCTGGCACTGGTACCCGGTGTCGGACATCCTCGGCAGCGGCGGCGACGCGGCGCAGATCGGCTGGGACGGCGCCATGCTGGCGCTCGCCGAGGGCGACAACGGCAACTTCTTCGCCTACGTCGGTCTCGTCGGCCCGATGATCGTCTACCTCCTGCCGCTGCTCATCGCCAACACCGGCGGCCGCATGGTCTACGGCGAGCGAGGCGGCGTCGTGGCGACGATCGCCGTGATGGGTGTCATCGTCGGCACCGACATCCCGATGTTCCTCGGCGCGATGATCATGGGACCGTTCGCGGCTCTGGTCACCAAGTGGATGGACCGCCTGTGGGACGGCAAGATCAAGCCCGGCTTCGAGATGCTGGTCAACAACTTCTCGGCCGGAATCCTCGGCATGATCCTCGCCATCGTCGGGTTCTTCGCGTTCGGCCCCATCATGCTCGGCATCAGCGCCTTCCTCGGCGTCATCGTCGCCTGGCTGGTCGACTACAACCTGCTGCCCGTGCTGTCGGTCATCGTGGAGCCCGCGAAGGTCCTGTTCCTCAACAACGCGATCAACCACGGCGTGTTCACACCGCTGGGCATCGAGCAGGCTGCGGAGACCGGCAAGTCGATCCTGTTCCTCATCGAGGCCAACCCCGGCCCCGGTGTCGGCCTCCTCCTCGCCTTCACCTTCTTCGGTGTCGGCGCTGCGAAGGCCTCGGCCCCCGGCGCGATCATCATCCAGTTCTTCGGCGGCATCCACGAGATCTACTTCCCGTACGCGCTGAGCAAGCCGTACACGCTGCTGGCCCTGATCGCGGGCGGCGCGACCGGCGTCACCACGAACATGCTCCTCGGCGGCGGACTGGCATTCCCGGCCGCACCGGGAAGCATCATCGCGGTGACCTTCGCCGGCATCGGGCCAGGCGTCGGAAACCTGATGGTGGTGTACCTGTCGGTGATCCTCGCCGCGACCGTGACGTTCCTGATCACGGCGGTCATCCTGCGGGCCTCGCGCAAGCGGGACCTGCTCGCCGAAGGCGATCAGTTCTCGGCCGCGATCTCGCAGACCGAGGCGAACAAGGGCAAGTCCTCGGCCGCCCTGGACGCGCTCCGCGCCTCGGACGGCAAGGACCGCGAAGCGGTGCGCGAGGCCGAGGAGGCCGTCGCCAAGCTCGAGACCGAGGCGGAGACGGGCGGGCAGCTCAGCGGCGGCACCGTCACGGTCCACAAGGTGTCGTCCATCGTGTTCGCGTGCGACGCGGGCATGGGATCGTCGGCCATGGGTGCGAGCGTCCTGCGCAACAAGATCAAGAAGATCGGCATCGACGACGTCACCGTCGTCAACAAGGCGGTCGCGAACCTCGACGGGTCCGAGGACCTGATCATCACGCAGAACCAGCTCACCGACCGGGCACGCCAGAAGCAGCCCGACGCGATCCACGTGTCGGTCGACAACTTCATGAACTCGCCGAAGTACGACGAGGTCGTGGAGCTGGTGCGCGAGCAGCACGCCAGCGGCGCGTAGGCCGCACGAGCCGCTGCGGAGCCGGGACGGCGCGACGCCCCCGGCTCCGCAGCCCTCTCATCCACCCAACGACGAAAGGCGAGAGAAATGGCACGTGATGTTCTGACGCTCGGTCAGGTCCGGATCCACTCCGGCGGGGCGTCGAAAGAGGAGGCGATGGCCGAGGCCGCCGGCATCCTCGAGTCCGCGGGAGCCGTGACGAGCGCGTACCTCGACGCGATGATGCAGCGCGAGGAGACCGTCTCGACCTACATGGGCAACGAGCTGGCGATCCCCCACGGCACCAACGAGACCAAGGACCAGATCCTCGAGTCGGCCCTGTCGATCGTCCGCTACGACGGCGGCGTCGACTGGGACGGCGAGCACGTCACGTTCGTCGTCGGCATCGCCGGCAAGGGCGACGAGCACCTCGAGATCCTGTCGCAGATCGCGATCCTGTTCTCGGAGGAGGACGACGTCGCGCGGCTGAAGGCGGCGGGCACTCCCGAGGAGCTGTACGAGATCGTCTCGGCGGCGGGCGTGTGATGAAGGCCGTCCACTTCGGCGCCGGCAACATCGGCCGCGGCTTCGTCGGACTGCTGCTGCACGACGGCGGATACGACCTGGTGTTCTCGGATGTGGCCTCTCCGCTGGTCAAGGCGATCAACGCGGAATCGTCCTACACCGTGCACGAGGTCGGCGAGGGCGGGAGCGACCGCGAGGTCACCGGCTTCCGCGCCGTCGACAGCGGCGAGGACCCGCAGGCGGTCGCCGACGAGATCGCCACCGCGAACGTGGTGACGACGGCCGTCGGCCCGACGATCCTGAAGTTCGTCGCACCGCACATCGTCGCCGGTCTCGCGCTGCGCTCCCCCACGGCGCCGCCCCTGCAGGTGATGGCGTGCGAGAACGCGATCAATGCCACCGATGCGCTGCGCGACGAGATGCAGGCGCAGGCCGGCGAGACGTGGGATGCGCTGGCGGGGCGCGCGGTGTTCGCGAACACCGCGGTCGACCGCATCGTCCCGGCCCAGCCGCCGGGGGCCGGCATCGACGTCACCGTCGAGCCCTTCTACGAGTGGGCCATCGAATCCGGGCCCTTCGGCGACGCGCCGCCCCACATCCCGGGCGCCCACTTCGTCGACGACCTCGCCCCGTACATCGAGCGCAAGCTCTTCACCGTCAACACCGGCCACGCCACGACGGCGTACTTCGGGGCCGCCGCGGGTATCGACCGCATCTCGGACGCCCTGGCCGCGCCCGCCATCGCCGCGCACGTCGCCGCGGCGCTCGAGGAGACCTCGGCTCTGCTGGCCGCCAAACACGGCCTGGCCGTGGACGAGCTCGCCGAGTACCGGTCGACGATCCTCGGGCGCTTCCGCAATCCGGCGCTGCCCGACACCGTCTGGCGTGTCGGCCGGCAGCCGCTGCGCAAGCTGTCTCGCCACGAGCGGTTCGTGGGCCCCGCCGCCGAGGCCGCCGAGCGGGGCCTGAGGGTCGACGCGCTGGTCGAGGCGATCGGCGCCGCGCTGGCCTTCGACGACCCCGAGGACGCGCAGTCGGTGGACCTGCAGCGGATGCTCCGCGAGCAGGACGCCGCGACGCTGACCGCGGAGGTGACCGGGCTCGAGCCGTCGCATCCGCTGTTCGACCGCATCACCGCGGTCGTCGCCGAACGGCAGGAGCAGCTCGACCGCTGAGTCGGGGAGGGTCACGGGCGTCGCTTAGGGTGGACGCTCGTGACCCTCGCTCTCGCCGCCGTCGCCGCGTTCGTGTCCGCGCTCATCCAGCGCATCACCGGCCTCGGCTTCATGCTCGTCCTCGTCGGCCCGATCGTGTTGCTGTACGGCCCGTTCGAGGGCGTGACGATCGGCGTCCTGCTCGCCCTGGTCGCCTCGCTCGCGGCGATTCCGCTGGTGTGGCGTTCCGTGGACTGGCGGCGCGCCTGGTGGCTGATCTGGCCCGGACTGGTCGCGGCGCCGTTCGGCGCGCTGCTGGTGAGCATCCTCCCCGACGCCGCCTTGCTGCTGCTCATCTCGGCCATGGCCTACTTCGCCCTCGTCGCCGGATGGATCCCGGCGCTGTCGGCGTCGCTCCAGGGGCGGATGGGCGCGGTCGTGGCGGGCTCCTCGGCCGGCTTCATGCATGTCGCGAGCGGGCTCTCCGGTCCGCCGCTGGCCGCCTACGCCGTGGGCGACAGATGGGATCAGCGGCGGTTCGCCGCGAGCGCCCAGGTGATCTTCGCGGTGCTCAGCGCCATCTCGGTCGCACTGCGTGGCCTTCCCGTGACGCCCGCTCCCGACGTCCTGCTGCTGGTCGGAGCCACCGTGCTGGGCATCCTGCTCGGCACGCTCCTGGTGCGGTTCGTGCCCGCGCGCATCGCGCGCGTTGCGATGCTCGCCATCGCGTGGGCTGGCGCAACCGTGGTGCTCGTACGGGGCATCCTGGCACTGTGGATGTAGCGACCCCACAAACGGATTTCAGTTAATCCCGTATAACGCTTAGGGTTCTTCCCTGGGGTCGGCACCGAACGCCGGCACGACGACGTGCGGAGAGGACGTATGGAGAGCCGTTTTGCCATCATCGGCGCGGGGCCGTCGGGACTGTCTGCGGCGCGCGCGCTGCAGAAGGCCGGGATCGCCTTCGACGGATTCGAGGCGTCGCAGGGCGTGGGCGGACTGTGGGACATCGACAACCCGCGGTCCACGATGTATGAGTCCGCGCACCTGATCTCGTCGCGCACCACGACCGAGTTCGCCGAGTTCCCCATGGACACCACGGCCGACTACCCCAGTCACCGGACGCTCATCCGGTACTTCCGCGACTTCGCGGATCACTTCGGGCTGACCGGGCGGTTCCGCTTCGACACGAAGGTGACCGCGCTCGATCCGGGCCCCGACGGCGGGTGGACGCTGCGGGCCTCGGGCCCGGGCGGCGAGCTCGAGCAGCGCTACGACGGCGTCATCCTCGCCAACGGCACGCTCGCCGAGCCGAACGTGCCGAGCTTCCGCGGCGAGTTCGCCGGCGAGCTCATGCACACCAGCCGGTACAAGCGCGCCACGCAGCTCACCGGCAAGCGCGTGCTGATCATCGGCGCGGGCAACTCCGGCTGCGACATCGCCGTCGACGCCGTCCACCACGCCGAGTCGGTCGACATGAGCGTGCGCCGCGGCTACTACTTCGTGCCGCGCTACCTGTTCGGCAAGCCCTCGGACACGCTCAACCAGGGCCGGCCGCTGCCCGCCCCGATCAAGCAGTTCATCGACAAGCGCGTGCTTCAGGCGTTCACCGGCGACCCGGTGCACTTCGGGTTCCCGAAGCCCGACTACAAGATCTACGAGTCCCACCCGATCGTGAACACGCTGATCCTGAACCACCTGGGACAGGGCGATCTCGGCATCCGCTCCGACATCGACCGGTTCGACGGGAACACCGTGCACTTCCGCGACGGCTCCTCCGGCGAGTACGACATGATCCTGCTCGCCACCGGCTACAAGCTCGACTACCCGTTCGTGGACAAGGCCCACCTGAACTGGACCGGCATGAGCCCGAACCTGTACCTCAACGCCTTCACGCCCGACTTCAACGGGCTCTACGTCATGGGCATGATCGAGGCGTCCGGCATCGGCTGGCAGGGCCGCTACGAGCAGGCCGAGCTCATCGCCGAATACATCGCGGCCCTCGAGCACCACCCCGAGCGCGCGGCGGCATTCCGCCGCCGCGTCGCCGAGGGCGACTGGCCCGACCTCACCGGCGGCTACAAGTACCTCGGGCTCGAGCGCATGTCGTACTACGTCAACAAGGACGCCTACCGCCGCGCGGTCCGCCACGCGACCGACGAGCTGCGCCGCGACGGGGACAGCGACGCCGAGGCAGGCACGACGCACGGCGGTCGCTTCGTATCGTGGCGGCGCGGACGCCGCGACCTCGAGATCACCCTGCGCGTGAATCCGCAGGAGAAGACGAAGGCACGGGCATGAATCCCGATGACGTCCTGCTGAACTTCAACCCCGGGTCGTTGCTGCTGCTGAACGTCGTCCTCGGGCTGATCATGTTCGGCATCGCGCTGGACACCACCATCGAGGACTTCAAGGTCGTCGCGCGCAAGCCCAAGCCGTTCCTCATCGCGATCCTCGCGCAGCTGGTCGTGCTGCCGGCGGTCACCTTCGGCCTGACGCTCATCCTGCCGGTCACCCCCTCGATGGCGCTCGGCATGATCCTGGTGGCCAGCTGCCCTCCGGGCAACATCTCGCAGGTGCTCACCCACCGCTCGGGCGGCAACGTCGCCCTGTCGGTGTCGATGACCGCCGTGGGCAACCTGCTGTACATCGTGATGCTGCCGCTGAACATCGCGTTCTGGGGATCGCTGCATCCGACCGCGCGCACGCTGCTCGAGACGGTCGAGCTCAACCCCTGGCAGATGTTGCTGGACATCTTCCTCATCATCGGGCTGCCGTTCCTGCTGGGGCTGGCGATCCGCGCACGCTTCCCCGCGTTCTCGAAGAAGACCCAGCCCTTCGTCCGCTGGTTCTCGCTGCTCGCCTTGTTCGGCTTCATCGTCGCCGCCCTCGTCGGCAACTGGAGCTACTTCATCGCGTTCCTCGGCATCATCCTGCTCGTCGTGACGATCCACGACGCCGTCGCCCTCGCGATCGGCTACGGCACCGCGGTGGTCGGCGGACTCGGAACGCGCGAGCGCAAGGCGATGACGTTCGAGGTCGGCATCCGCAACGCCGGCCTCGGGCTCGGCCTGGTGTTCGCCTTCTTCGGCGGACTCGGCGGCATGGCGATCGTCGCCGGCTGGTGGGGCATCTGGGACATCATCGCGGGTCTCGTCGTCGCCACGCTGTGGGGGCGTCACACGCGTCGCCGCACCGGGTCGGTCAAGGGCGACGCCAGCCGTCACGCCCTGAGCGGCGGTCGGAGCACGGAGGCAGGAGCATGACGCGCGTCCTCATCACCGGCGGCGCCGGATTCCTCGGCAGCCACGTCGCGGCCGCGCTGGCCGCGCGCGACGACGTCGACCTCGTGGTCGCCGGCGACGTGCGAGAGCCCGAGCATCCGGTCGAGGACGTCGTGTACGACCAGTGCGACGTCACCCTCGCCGAGAGCGTGGGCCCGGTCCTCGAGCGCCACGACATCGACGTGGTCGTCCACCTCGCCGCGATCGTCAACCCGGGCCGCGATCACGATATGGAGCGCCTCGTCGACGTCGAGGGCACGCGCCACGTGCTCGAGGCGTGCGTCGAGCACGGCGTGCGGCGCATCGTGGTGTCCTCGTCCGGCGCCGCGTACGGCTACCACCCCGACAATCCCGAGTGGCTGCGGGAGTCCGATCCGGTGCGCGGCAACGACGAGTTCCCGTATTCCAAGCACAAGCGGCTCGTCGAGCAGCTGCTGGGCGGCTACCGCGAGGCGCACCCCGAGCTCGAGCAGGTCGTGTTCCGCATCGGCACGATCCTCGGCCCGACCGTGCGCAATCAGATCACGGCGCTGTGGGACGGTCCGCGCATCCTGGCCATCCGCGGCTCGGACTCGCCGTTCGTGTTCGTGTGGGTCGACGACGTCGCCGGCGCCATGGCCCGTGCGGCCACCGACGGCCCCGCCGGCGTGTACAACGTCGCCGGCGACGGGCGCGTCACCGTGCACGAGCTGTCGGAGCGGCTGGGCAAACCCACCATCACGGTGCCGCCGGCGCTGCTGGCCGCGGCGCTGCGCATCGGTCGCGCGCTGCGCCTGACCGTGCACGGACCCGAGCAGGTCGGGTTCCTGCGCTACCGCCCCGTGCTCGCCAACGACGCGCTCAAGTCGCAGTTCGGGTACACACCCGCCAAGACGTCGGCCGAGGCCTTCGAGGCGTACCTGGAGACCCACCCCGGCGTCGCCCGCGTCTGAGCCGCCGACCGGCGCCGCGCTGTCGGCGGCGCAGAACTCCACGGATCCGGCTGCGGAACCGCAGAGATCGGCCCGGATCGGCCGTGGCGCGCGAAGATCCGTGGAGTTCTGCGACCCCGGGCCGGATCCTGCCGGTTCCTCCACAGGCGGGCGCCTCGGCCCGCTGTCCACCGACGTGCGGCTCGCGCGCCGCGCCACCGGAGAACAACGTTTCCTGGGGACATGTTCGCCCCCTCCACCCAGGCGCCGCTCATCCTTCCGGCGACGACGATGCGGCCGTCCGACCTCGCCGAGGAAGGGATCGACAGGCGCCAGGCGGCGCGGCTCGTCGACTGCGGCGAGCTGCTGCGCCTGCGGAAGGGCCGGTACGCCCGCGCCGACATCCACCCTGCGCTGTCCGACGCCGGACGGCTCGGCGGGAGGCTCGACTGCGTGTCGCTGCTCGCCGCGATCGGGGTGTTCGTGCGCCGCCGCCACGGACTGCACCTGCAGCTCACTCCGGGCACGACCCGTCTGCCCGCGCGGCCGGCGGACGCGGTCGTCCACTGGCGCGAGTCATGCGCCGCTCCGGCAGCCCTCGCGGCCGACCTCGTCGAGGCACTCGCCCAAGCCGTGCGGTGCCAGGAGCCGCGCGACGCCATTGCGACACTCGACAGCGCCTGGCATCACGGCCTCGTCGACGAGGCGGGCATCGCCTCGGTGTTCGCGCGCCTCCCCCGGCGCTACCACCCGTTGCGCGCGCTGCTCGACCGGCGTTCCGAGTCCGGCGCCGAGTCGATCATGCGCCTGATGCTGAGGTCGCTCGGCGCTTCGGTCGAGCTGCAGGTGGTGGTGCCCGGCGTCGGCCGCGTCGACGTCGTCGTCGATGGCTGGCTGATCATCGAATGCGACAGCCAGGCCCACCACGACGGCTGGGACGCGCACAAGCGCTACCGCCGACGCGACATCCACGCCGCCGAACTCGGCTACACCCGATCCGTCCGATCGCCGAAGACATCCTCTACCGGCGCGAGGCCGTCCTGGCGAGCCTGAAGCTGATCCTCTCGCACCGGCGCCCAGCCGTGCGGAACTCCACGGATCCGTGCGATCCGGGGCGCTCACGGTCGGCACCGACCGCTACCGGCTCGTGATCCGTGGAGTTCTGCGCGCGAAGACGCGGCTACCGGGCGAAGCCCTCGCCGATCAGCTCGATGAGCTCCTCGCGCTCCTCGACCGGCAGGAACGCTCCGGCGGCGGCGTTCAGCTGGAACACCTCGAGGTCGTCGAGGTCGTAGTCGAAGGTCGACGCGAGCAGCGCGAGTTCGCGCGTGAGCGACGTGCGGCTCATCGTGCGATTGTCGACGTTGACGGTCACGG
Source organism: Microbacter sp. GSS18 (assembly GCA_029319145.1). Classification (NCBI taxonomy): domain Bacteria; kingdom Pseudomonadati; phylum Bacteroidota; class Bacteroidia; order Bacteroidales; family Porphyromonadaceae; genus Microbacter; species Microbacter sp. GSS18. The sequence continues at coordinate 1,965,220 of CP119753.1, forward strand.
CGAAGCCGAGCTGATACAGCAGGTCGAACGGATGGTCCTCGATGTTCTCACCCCACCGCGCGATCGCGCCGGTCTGCAGGTTCGACGACGGCGACAGCTCGAGCGGGATCTCGCGGTCGCGCACCCAGCGGGCCAAGTCGCCGAACTGCACGAAGACCTCTTCGCCCTCCCGGGAGACGATCTCGAGGTCCTCCGCGAGCCGGACCCCGTGTCCGAGGCGCAGCGCGCGGCCGTCGATGAGCGCCGAGCGGATGGAGTCGAGCCCGGCCGCCTCCCCGGCGTGCACCGTCGCGGGGAAGAACTGCGCTGCCAGGTAGTCGAACGCCTTGCGGTGCCGCGAGGGCGGGAAGCCGTCCTCGGGCCCGGCGATGTCGAACCCGACAGCACCGCGCGTCCGCCAGTCGACGGCGAGCTTGGCGATCTCCAGGGATCGGTCGGTGTGGCGCATGGCGGTGATCAGCTGACCCACGCGGATGTCGACGCCGTCGTCCGCGGCGGCGTCCTCGCCCTCCTCGATCCCCTCCTGCACGGCGTCCACGGCCTCCTCGAGCGTGAGACCGCCGCTCAGGTGCTGCTCGGGAGCCCAGCGGACCTCGCCGTAGATGACGCCGTCGGCGGCGAGGTCCTCGACGAACTCGCGCGCGATGCGCGTGAGTCCCTCGCGCGTCTGCATGACGCCCGTGGTGAGGTCGAACGTCTTGAGGTATTCCACGAGCGAGCCCGAGTCGCTCTTCTCGGCGAACCAGTCGGCGAGGTCGTCGGCGTCGTCCTCGGGGACGTCGAGACCCGCGTCATCGGCGAGGTCGATGATCGTCGCGGGTCGCACCGCGCCGTCGAGGTGGTCGTGGAGGGAGACTTTGGGAAGGCTCCGGATGGAGACCCCCTGCAGGACGGCGTCACCGTTCTGGTCGATGGCCATGTTGCGTTCTCCTCGGTCGGGTGCGGATGCGGGTGGGATGCGTCGAACGGCTCAGGCCGTGATGCGCTCGAGCACGAGCGGCGCGGCGTCGGGGGCGGCGGCCCCCACCTCCCACGCGCCCTCGAGGGCATCGAGCGCACGATCGAACCGGGCGGCATCCTCGCCGACCAGGGTGAACAGCGGCTGTCCGGCGGCGACCTCATCACCGGGCTTGACGTGCAGGTCGATGCCGGCAGCGTGCAGCACGGGATCCTCCGCGCGGGCGCGGCCCGCACCCAGCCGCCACGCGGCGACGCCGAAGGGCAGCGCCTCCATGCGCGTGACATATCCGGCGGCGGCCGCCGTGACCGTGTGCGACTCGTTCGGCTCGGGCAGCGCCGCGTCCGGGTCGCCGTCCTGGGCGCGGATCATCGCGCGCCACGTGTCCATCGCACGCCCGTCCGAGAGGGCCTGCTCGACGTCGGCGTCGGGGTGACCGGCGAGCGTCAGCATCTCGCGCGCGAGCGCGACGGTGAGCTCGACGACGTCCGCCGGTCCGCCTCCGGCGAGGACCTCGACCGACTCGCGCACCTCGTTGGCGTTGCCGATCGCGAGGCCCAGCGGCGTGTTCATGTCGGTCAGCAGCGCGGTGGTCGCAACGCCCGAATCGGTGCCGAGCGCGACCATCGTCCGCGCCAGCTCGCGAGCGCGGTCGACGTCCGTCATGAAGGCGCCCGAGCCGAACTTGACGTCGAGGACGAGCGAGTCGGTTCCCTCGGCGATCTTCTTCGACATGATGCTCGAGGCGATGAGCGGGATCGCCTCGACCGTGCCCGTGACGTCCCGCAGCGCGTAGAGCTTCTTGTCGGCCGGGGCGAGGCCGGACCCCGCCGCGCACACCACGGCGCCGACATCGCGCAGCTGCGCGAACAGCTCCTCGTTGGACAGCGCCGCCCGCCACCCGGGTATGGACTCCAGCTTGTCCAGCGTTCCGCCGGTGTGGCCGAGGCCCCGGCCCGACAGCTGGGGCACGGCGACGCCGAACGATGCGACCAGCGGCGCGAGGGGCAGCGTGATCTTGTCCCCCACGCCGCCGGTGGAATGCTTGTCGACCGTCGGCTTGCCGAGGCCTGCGAAGCTCATGCGCTCGCCCGAGGCGATCATGGCGTCGGTGAGCACGCGGATCTCGTCGCGCTCCATGCCGTTGAGGAGCACCGCCATGGCGAACGCCGACATCTGCGCGTCGGCGACGTAGCCGCGCGTGTACGCGTCGACCATCCAGCGCAGGGCCCCCTCGCCGACCGCTCCCCCATCGCGCTTGGTGCGGATGACGTCGACCGCGTCGTACGGCTCGACCGCGCTCATCGGGCCGCGTCCTCGAGGTCCTTGGGCCCGAACGCGTCGGGGAGCACTTCGTCGATCGTGCGGATGCCGGACACGGTCTCGAGCAGCATGCCGGGCATCGCGAATTCGTACAGCAGCTGCCGGCAGCGGCCGCACGGCATGATCGTCTCTTCGTGGCCGTTGACGCACACGAAGGCGACGAGCTCGCCGCCCCCCGACATCTGCAGGTCGCTGACCAGGCCGCACTCCGCGCACAGCCCCACGCCGTACGAGGCGTTCTCGACGTTGCAGCCGGTCACGATGCGGCCGTCGGAGACGAGCGCGGCCGCGCCGACCTTGTAGCGCGAGTACGGCGCGTAAGCACGGTGCATCGACTCGACGGCGACGGCGCGCAGCTCGTCCCAGTCGATGTCGTCGCTGGTTCCGACGCTGCCGCTCCTGTTGTTCTTCGCCATGGTCATCCCTTGATGTACGGTTTGCCGTCGGCGGCGGGGGCCCGCGACTTCCCGACGACACCGGCCACGACGAAGATCGTCACGAGGTACGGCAGCATCAGCATGAACTCGCTCGGCACGGGCGACCCGATGACGCTGAGCGAGTTCTGCAGGCTCGACGCGAAGCCGAACAGCAGCGCCGCCAGGGTCGCGCGGATGGGATCCCACTGCCCGAAGATCACCGCAGCCAGGGCGATGAAGCCGGCGCCCGCGGTCATCTCCTTGTTGAAGGCGATGCCGGCGCCGATCGTGTAGACGGTGCCGCCGAGCCCCGCGATCGAGCCGGCGAGGATGACGTTCCAGAACCGCGTCGGATTGACCCGGATGCCGACGGTGTCGGCCGCCTGCGGGTGCTCGCCGACGGCGCGCAGCCGCAGGCCCCACTTGGTGTGGAACATGCCGACGTACACCAGGGCGACGGCGATGTAGACGAGGTAGACGATGATCGTCTGGCGGAAGAACGCCGGCCCGATCACCGGGATCTCGCTGAGGATCGGGATGTTGATGCGCTCGAAGCGCGGCGGCGTGTTCAGCAGCTGGGCGTTGGGCCGCAGCACCTGTGAGTACAGGAAGCTGGTCAGGCCGATCACGAGGACGTTCAGCACGACGCCGACGATCACCTGCTCGGACAGGTACTTGATCGAGAATGCCGCCAGGATGAAGGCGACGAGCGCGCCCGAGACCATGGCCGCGATCAGACCGAACCACGGCGAGCCGGTGATGCTGGCGACGACGGCCGCGCTGAAGGCGCCCGAGAGCAGCTGGCCCTCGATGGCGATGTTGACCACGCCGGCGCGCTCGCCGATGACGCCGGCGAGTGCGCCGTAGATCAGCGGGATCGACAGGCCGACGGCACCGGCGACGAGGCCGACGATCGGCAGCTCGGCTCCGGCTGCCGCCCACGTCAGGAATCCGATGATGGCGACCAGGATGTAGACGATGATGAGCCACAGCGGCGTGCTGTCGCGGCGCGTCACCCACACGGCCGACAGCGCCGTGATGACGGCGAGCAGGATGGCCACGACGACGGTCGTGCCCACCACGGGCACGACGATCGTGGGGATCTGGATCGCGTCCGACCCGGACGAGAGCCGGAAGCCGGTCGATCCCGAGCGGGGCGCCGCTGTGATCAGCAGGATGTACAGCGCGGTGAACACGGTCAGCGCGATGGGCGCCTTCCACGAGCGCGCGACCGAGGTCTCGGGGGACTCCGGGGCGACAGCCCCGTCGGTTCGGGTCAGGGTCATGACGTCGCCTCCGCCTCGGCCTTGAGCTGCTTCTTCCGCGCCTTCTCACGCCGCCTCTTGTCGCGCTCGGGCGACGGCAGGAAGAAGATCGTGCGCACCAGCGGCGGGGCGGCGATGAACAGCACGATCAGCGCCTGGACCACCGTGACGATCTCGATGGGGATCTGCTGCGCAGCCTGCATCGAGAACCCGCCGGCCTTGAACGCGCCGAACAGGATGCCCGCGGCGAAGGTCCCCCACGGCGTGGACCGTCCCAAGAGGGCGACGGTGATGCCGTCGAAGCCGATGCCGGCGTCGATGTCGGCGCCGAAGCCGGTCGTGACGGTTCCCAGGACCTGTGCGACGCCGGCGAGGCCGACGAGTGCGCCGGCGATGAGCATGCCGTAGATGTACGTCCTCGGCACGTTGATGCCGGCCACGCGGGCCGCCTGGGGGTTCGCCCCCACCGCCCGGAAGCGGAAGCCGAGACTCGAGCGGCCGAGCAGCCACCACACGAAGACCGTCGCGAGGATGACGAGGATGAACCCGAAGTGCAGGTTGTACTGGTTGCCCAGCAGCTCGGGGAAGACCGCGGTGTCCTTCATGGGAGGCGTCTTGGGATTGTTCGACCCCGGCGCCTGCAGCAGCCCGGGCGTGCGCAGCATCCACGAGATCAGGTAGAAGGCCACGTAGTTGAGCATGATCGTGACGATCACCTCGTGCGCCCCGGTCCACGCCTTGAGCGCGCCGGCGATGCCCGCCCACAGGGCGCCCGCGAGCATGCCGACGGCGAGGGCAACCAGCATGTGGATGCCCCACGGCATGTCGAACGAGAAGGCGACCCAGCCGGCACCGGCCGAGGCCATGAGCATCTGTCCGCGACCACCGATGTTGAACATTCCGATGCGGAACGCCAGCGCGACGCCGAGGCCCGCCGCGATCAGCGGCGTGGCGAACGTCAGGGTCTCGGTGAGCGGGCGGATGCCGCGTGCGAAGCTCGGTGCTCCGAAGTTGTAGACGGCGCCCTGGAAGAGCGCGCTGTAGGCGCCGGCGACCGAGCTCCAGATCGCCGCGAAGGTGTCGCCGGGTCGTGAGAAGAAGTATCCGGCCGCCGCCTGGACGTCCTCGTCGGTGACGGCGATGAGGATGCCGCCCACCAGCAGGGCGAGGACGACCGCGAGCACCGAGATGATCGCGTTGCCCTGCGTGATCTGCAGGAAGGCCTTGTGCCAGCGCGACGGCTCGCCCGACTCCTCGAATCCGGGGCCGTCCGCTGTCGGGACGGTCGCCTGCTTGTCGGTCACGCGGCCGCTCCTTCGCTCGGGCGCTCGCCCGCCATCATGAGTCCGAGGTCGGCGCGCGAAGTGTCGCCGGGAACGATGCCGACGATGCGACCCCGGTACATGACGATGATGCGGTCGGCGAGGGCGCTGACCTCGTCGAGCTCGGTGGAGACCACGACGACCGGCACCCCGGCGTCGCGGGTCTCGATGATGCGCTTGTGGATGAACTCGATCGACCCGACGTCCACGCCGCGCGTGGGCTGGGCAGCCACCAGGAGCGACAGCTCGCGGCTCAGCTCTCGCGCGAGCACGACCTTCTGCTGGTTGCCGCCGGACAGCGTGCGCACCGGCGCGTCGATGCCCGGGGCGCGCACGTCGAACTCCTCGAACTTCTCCTGCGCGAACTCCTGGATGAGCCCCAGACGCAGGCTGCCGCCGCGTGCGAAGGGCGGTCCCACGGTGCGGTCGAGGATGAGGTTCTCGGCGACCGTCAGGGCGCCCACGAGGCCGTCCTCGGTGCGGTCCTCGGGGACGAACCCGACGCCGGCGTCGAGGATGCGTCGCACGCTCGAGCCGAGAAGTTCGTGCCCGTTCAGCGTGATCGATCCGGTGACGCGGTGCTCGAGTCCGAGGAGGGCGTCGGTGAGCTCGGTCTGCCCGTTGCCCTGCACGCCGGCGATCGCGACGACCTCGCCCGCCCGCACGTCGAAGCTGACGTCGTTGACGACGATGTGGTCGTTCGCGTCGACGACGGTGAGGTTCTCGACGACGAGCGCCTTGTCGCCGAGCTTCGGCTCGTCCTTCTCGACGGTCAGCTCGACCGCGCGACCGACCATGAGCTCGGCGAGCTCGGCGTTGGTGGCGCCCGGCGAGGCCTCGCCGACGACCTTGCCGAGCCGGATCACGGTGATGCGGTCCGCCACCTCGCGGACCTCGCGAAGCTTGTGGGTGATGAAGACGATCGAGGTGCCGGTCTCTTTGAGCTGGCGCATGATCTCCATGAGCTCGTCGGTCTCCTGCGGCGTGAGCACGGCGGTGGGCTCGTCGAAGACCAGCACGCGCGCATCGCGGGAGAGCGCCTTGATGATCTCGACCCGCTGCTGCACGCCGACCGGGAGGTCCTCGACGAGCGCGTCGGGGTCGATGTCGAAGCCGAACCGCGCCGCCGTCTCGCGCACATGGGCGCGGGCCTTCTCGAGGTCGAGCAGACCGCCGGCGCGCGTCTCCTCGTGGCCGAGCATGACGTTCTCGGCGACGGTGAAGACGGGGACGAGCATGAAGTGCTGGTGGACCATGCCGATGCCGGCCCGCATCGCGTCGCCGGGGCCCGCGAAGCGCTGCACGTGGTCGTCGAGCAGGATCTGCCCCTCGTCGGCCTGGTACAGCCCGTACAGCACGTTCATGAGGGTCGACTTGCCTGCGCCGTTCTCGCCGAGAAGGCAGTGGATCTCGCCGGGCTGGACGACCAGATCGATGCTGTCGTTGGCGACGAGGCTGCCGAACCGCTTGGTTATTCCGCGGAGCTCGAGCTTCATGGTTCCCGATCCTAGTGAGGGGTCTGGGCGGAAGATAGGCGCGCGTGCGCCGTGTCTTCCGCACGGGTGAGACGGCGATGGGGAGGCCGGAACGCCGGCCCCCCCATCGCGCTGCTGGGTCGGATCAGTCCAGGTAGGACTCGACCGTGATGGAGCCGTCGATGATGCCGGCGGCGATCGCGTCGAGCTCACCCTGCAGGTCGCCCGAGACCAGGTCCTCGAAGTCGTGGAACGGCGCCAGGCCGACGCCGCCGTTCTCGAGGGTGCCGATGAACGGGGTCGTGTCGAACTCGCCCATTCCGGCGTTGTACACGGCCTCCTCGACACCGACGTCGACCGCCTTGAGCACCGAGGTCAGCAGGAGCTCGGCGACGCTGGGGTCGGTCTCGTAGACGTCCGCGTCGACACCGAGCAGGGCGATGTCCTGGCCCGAGTCGCGGATGACGGCGGCGGCGCTCTGGTAGATCTCGCCACCGACGGGGAGCAGCACATCGGCCTGCTGGTCGACCAGACCCTGGGCCGCGTTGACCGCGTCCTGGTTCGGGACGAAGCCGCCCGTGAAGACGCCGTCCTGCGCCTCGCGGTCCCAGCCGAGGACGCTCACGCTGTCGCCCATCTGGTCGTTCCAGTACTCGACACCCTGCGCGAAGCCGTCCATGAAGATGGACACCGTCGGGAAGTTGCCGCCGCCGAAGGTTCCGACGACACCGCTGGTGCTGTACGACGCCGACGCGTAGCCCGCGAGGAACGCCGCCTCGGCGGTGTTGAAGATGACGGGCTTGATGTTGGGCTCGTCGGTCTCGCCGTCGAAGTCGAGGTCGACCGTGTCGTCGACCGAGACGAACTGCACCTCGGGGTTGGCGGCGGCCGCCTCGGCCGCGGCCGACGCGAGGTCGAAGCCCACCGTGATGATGAGCGAGCAGTTCTGGTCGAGCAGGCTCTGGATGTTCGGGGCGAAGTCGGCCGAGGTGGTCGAGCGCACGCCGATGAAGTCGACGCCGAGGTCGCCGGCGGCGCGCTCGAGGCCCTCGTAGGCGAGCTGGTTGAAGGACTTGTCCTCGAAGCCGCCGGGGCTCGCGCCCGAGACGACGCAGGGCAGGAAGCCTTCGACCGCGGTGCCCGCGGCCTCGGTCTCGGTGGTCTCCTCCGGCGGCGCCGCGCAGCCCGCGAGGGCGACGGCCGTGGTCACGGCGATGAGGCCGGCCAGCAGGCTCTTTCGGGTCGTAATGGTGGTCACTGTGCCTCCACGTGCAAGCGACCCGCGGACCTCGCGGGTGCGCATCGAAGTTACCCCGCGTGACGCCGCGCTTGTCGTTGCGGAGCCGCTGTGCGCGCGAATGGTTACAAAGCCGCAATCAACCGACACACGGCGGCCACAGAATGCGCGATCGGCTCGATCAGAGCACGTCGCCGCGTCCGGTGAGCTTGAGGGCGTCCACGACGCCCTTGACACGCTGCGCGTGCTCGCTGGTGGTGACCAGCAGCGCGTCGGCGGTGTCGACCACGACGATGTCCTTGACGCCGACGAGGCTGATGACGCGGTTGGTCTGGCTCACCACGATGCCGCTGGCGGCGTCGGCGAGGATGCGCGCGTTCTCGCCCAGGATCGCCAGGTCGTTCTTGCGCCCGTGCGAGTTGAGCTTGGCGAGGCTGGCGAAGTCGCCCACGTCGTCCCAGTCGAAGTGGCCGGGGATCACCGCGAGCCGGCCCTTCGCGGCGGCCGGCTCGGCGACCGAGTAGTCGATCGCGATCTTCTTCAGCGTCGGCCACACCCGGTCGACCACCGGACCGCGCGCCTCGCGGTCGTCCCACGCCTCGGCCAGGTCCATCAGACCTGCGTACAGGTGGGGCTCCTGCTCGGCGATCTCGCCGAGGATCACGTCGGCCCGCGCGATGAACATGCCTGCGTTCCACAGGTAGGACCGGTCGGCGAAGTACTCCTTGGCGGTCTCGAAGTCGGGCTTCTCGACGAAGCTGTCCACGAGCGCCGCCTCGGGCGCGCCCTCGATCACCATGCCGTCGCTCTTCTTGATGTAGCCGAATCCGATCGACGGCTCGGACGGCTGGATGCCGATCGTGCAGATGTACCCCTCGCGCGCGACCGCCGCGGCCTGGCGCACCGCCCACTCGAACAGGTGGGGCACGCGGATGACGTGGTCGGCGGCGAACGAGCCGATGATCACGTCCGGCTCGCGCCGGGAGAGGATCGCGGCGGCGAGCCCGATCGCGGCCGTCGAGTCCCGCGGCTCGGATTCGAGGAAGACGTTGTGGTCGGGGATGCCGGGCAGCTCCTTCTCGACGGCGGCCCGGTGGGCGCGCCCGGTCACGACCGCGATGCGCTCGGGGCCGGCCAGGGGCTCCAGGCGATCCCACGTGTCGCGCAGCAGCGTCTGCCCCGAACCGGTCAGGTCGTGCAGGAACTTGGGGGCGTCCGCGCGCGACAGCGGCCACAGCCGGCTGCCGATCCCGCCGGCGGGGATGATCGCGTAGAAGTCTTCGATGGGGTCGGCCATGCTGACAGGCTAGCCGGATGCCGCACACGCGCCGAGGCGGGCCGGTCTCGGCATCCGATCTCTCGACGTCGAGATAGTTAGGTGAACCTAATCGGCGCGGTGCCGCCGGACGGGAATAGGATGTCCGCAACGCCCGCGCGTCGCCGGCGAACGGAGCGGTTCGGTCCACGACCCGCACCAGGCGTCGCGTCGCCCACCAGTTCGACCCCAGGGAGGACGACCGTGTCTGCACCAGCACGCGTCACACCGGCGGTATCCGAGACCACGTCCAAGACGCCGCGCGGAACGCTCTACCGCGGACACGAGGGCATGTGGTCCTGGGTGCTGCACCGCATCACCGGCATCGCGATCTTCTTCTTCCTGCTGGTCCACGTGCTCGACACGGCACTCATCCGCGTCTCCCCCGAGGCCTACAACGCGGTGATCGGCACCTACAAGAACCCGATCATGGGCGTCGGCGAGGTCGCGCTCGTGGGTGCGATCGCGTACCACGCCTACAACGGGCTGCGCATCATCCTGGTGGACATGTGGTCGTGGGCGACCCGCCACCAGCGCCAGCTGTGGTGGGGCGTGCTGGGCCTGTGGGTCGTGACGATGGCCGGCTTCACGCCGCGGCATCTCATCAACGTCTTCGCAGAGATCGGAGGGGGGCACTGATGGCCGCCATCGCCGAACCCCGCGCACCTCACTCCCCCGCGCGACGCAAGGGCCCGAACCTCGAGAAGTGGGGCTGGATCTACATGCGCGCGTCCGGCGTGCTGCTGGTCGTGCTCATCTTCGGGCACCTCTTCGTCAACCTGATGGTGGGCGACGGCATCAAGGCCATCGACTTCGGCTTCGTCGCCGGCAAGCTCGCCTCGCCGTTCTGGCAGTGGTGGGACGTGCTGATGCTGTGGCTCGCGCTGATCCACGGCGGCAACGGCATGCGCACGATCGTGAACGACTACGTCACCCACAGCGGCACCCGCAAGGTCCTCGTGGGCGCGGTGTGGGTGGCCGCAGGCTTCCTCATCGTCCTGGGCACGCTCGTCGTCTTCACCTTCGACCCGTGCCTGGGCTTCGACCCGGCGACGGCATCCGACATCATCATCGAACTGTGCGCGTAGGCGCCAGACCGAACCTCGCAGCGGAGAGCATCTTCAGTGAGCACTGACACCACCGACAGCTACGTCAAGGACGGCGTCCACTACCACCAGTTCGACGTCGTGATCGTCGGCGCCGGCGGCGCCGGGATGCGCGCGGCCATCGAAGCCGGCCCCGGCGCCAAGACCGCCGTCATCTCGAAGCTCTACCCCACGCGGTCCCACACCGGCGCGGCGCAGGGCGGCATGGCCGCGGCCCTCGCCAACGTCGAGGAGGACTCGTGGGAGTGGCACACCTTCGACACCGTCAAGGGCGGTGACTACCTCGTCGACCAGGACGCCGCAGAGATCCTCGCCAAGGAGGCCATCGACGCCGTCATCGACCTCGAGAACATGGGCCTGCCGTTCAACCGCACGCCGGAGGGCAAGATCGACCAGCGCCGCTTCGGGGGCCACACCGCCGACCACGGCAAGTCGCCCGTGCGCCGCGCGTGCTACGCGGCCGACCGCACCGGCCACATGATCCTGCAGACGCTGTTCCAGAACTGCGTCAAGCTCGGCATCAACTTCTTCAACGAGTTCTACGTGCTCGACCTGATCACGGTGAAGGACGAGGCGGGCAAGACCGGTGTCGCCGGCGTCGTCGCGTACGAGCTGGCCACCGGCGACCTGCACGTCTTCCACTCCAAGGCGGTCGTGTTCGCCACCGGCGGCTTCGGCAAGATCTTCAAGACGACCTCGAACGCGCACACCCTCACCGGCGACGGCGTGGGCATCGTGTGGCGCAAGGGCCTGCCGCTGGAGGACATGGAGTTCTTCCAGTTCCACCCGACCGGTCTCGCGGGCCTGGGCATCCTCCTCACCGAGGGCGCGCGCGGCGAGGGCGCGATCCTGCGCAACGTCTCGGGCGAGCGCTTCATGGAGCGGTACGCCCCCACGATCAAGGACCTCGCGCCTCGCGACATCGTCAGCCGCTGCATGGTGCAGGAGGTCGCCGAGGGCCGCGGCGCGGGCCCGCACAAGGACTACGTGCTGCTGGACTGCACGCACCTGGGCGCCGAGGTCCTCGAGACGAAGCTCCCCGACATCACCGAATTCGCCCGCACCTACCTGGGCGTTGACCCGGTGGTCGAGCCCGTCCCGGTCATGCCGACGGCGCACTACGCGATGGGCGGCATCCCCACCAACGTCAAGTCCGAGGTGCTCGCCGACAACGACACGGTCGTCCCCGGCCTCTACGCCGCCGGCGAGTGCGCGTGCGTCTCGGTCCACGGCTCGAACCGCCTGGGCACCAACTCGCTGCTGGACATCAACGTCTTCGGCAAGCGCGCCGGCCAGAACGCCGTCGAGTACGTCAAGACCGCCGAGCTCATGCCCCTCCCCGAGGACCCCGCCAAGGAGGTCCGCGACATGATCGAGGGCCTGCGGTCGAACCAGGGCACCGAGCGCATCGCGGTCCTGCGCAAGAAGCTGCAGGAGGACATGGACTTCAAGGCCCAGGTGTTCCGCACCGAGGAGTCGCTCGGCGAGGTGCTCGACACCATCGAGGAGCTGCGCGCGCGGTACCGGAACATCCACGTCGACGACAAGGGCAAGCGGTACAACACCGACCTGCTCGAGGCCGTCGAGCTCGGCTTCCTGCTCGACATCGCCGAGGTGGTCGTCGTCACCGCCCGCAACCGCAAGGAGAGCCGCGGCGGTCACATGCGCGACGACTTCCCCAAGCGCGACGACGAGAACTACATGCAGCACACCATGGCGTACCTCAGCGGCGACCCCCACTCGTCGCACCCGGACGACCACATCCGTCTGGACTGGAAGCCCGTCGTCTTCACCAAGAACGAGGCCGGCGAGTTGCGCTACCCGCCGCTGGAGAGGAAGTACTGATGTCGACCGTCGTCGAGACAGCGGACACCGCACAGACTCCGGACTCGGAGGCCGTCAACGACACCGGCATCCAGTCGTTCCTGGTCACCTTCATCGTGCGTCGCTTCGACCCCGAGGTCGACGAGGAGCCGCGCTGGGTCGACTACGACGTGGAGCTGTACTCCACCGACCGCGTGCTCGACGCGCTGCACAAGATCAAGTGGGAGGTCGACGGGTCGCTGAGCTTCCGCCGGTCCTGCGCCCACGGCATCTGCGGCTCGGACGCGATGCGCATCAACGGCCGCAACCGCCTGGCCTGCAAGACGCTCATCAAGGACCTCGACATCTCCAAGCCGATCTACGTCGAGGCGATCAAGGGTCTGCCGCTGGAGAAGGACCTCATCGTCGACATGGAGCCGTTCTTCGCCTCCTACCGCGAGGTGCAGCCGTTCCTGATCGCGAGTTCGACGCCGGAGCCCGGCAAGGAGCGCGTGCAGTCGATCGTCGACCGTGAGGTCTTCGACGACACCACCAAGTGCATCCTGTGCGCCGCGTGCACCTCGTCGTGCCCGGTGTTCTGGACCGACGGGCAGTACTTCGGCCCCGCGGCGATCGTCAACGCCCACCGGTTCATCTTCGACTCGCGCGACGACGCCGGCGACGTTCGTCTGGACATCCTCAATGACAAGGAGGGCGTGTGGCGCTGCCGCACGACCTTCAACTGCACCGAGGCGTGCCCCCGCGGCATCGAGGTCACCAAGGCCATCGCCGAGGTGAAGCAGGCCGTCATCCGGGGCGGCGGACGCTGAACCGGGCGGCGGTCACCGCCGCCTACGCGGCCCAGGGCCTCGGCTACGCCGTGGTCGTGACGTCGCTGCCGGCGCTCAAGGAGCGCCAATCGGTCGACGACATCGTCGTCACCGCGATCGTGCTGGGCGTGGCGCTGTTCGCCGCGGCTGGATCGGTGATCGCCAACGCCGTCGCGGTGCGGTCCGGCAGCCGGACCGCTCTCGTGCTGGGCCTCGCGCTGCAGGGCCTGGCACTGCCGCTGATCGCCGTGCCCACGCCGTTCCCGGTCTTCGTCGCGGCCTTCGCCGTGTTCGGCACGGGCCTGGGCTGCGTCGACGCCGCATCGGCGATGCAGGGCGTCGCCGTCCAACGCGCCGCCGGCCGCCCGCTGCTGGGCGGGTTCTTCGCCGCCCTCACGGCCGCGGCCATCGCCGGCGCGCTCCTGGTGTCGGCCGTGGCCGCCACGGCCACCGCCACCGGCATCGCGCTCGTCGTCGCGGGCGCGATCGCCCTGCTGATCGCGGGATTCGGCATCCGGGGGTTCGCGCGGGACGTGCCCGTCGACGAAGCCCTGCCGCGCGCCGAGCGCGGGATCCTGCCGCGCGGCGCCATCTGGACCTTCGGCCTCGTGATCCTCGCCGCGTTCGTCGTGGACTCGGCCGTGAGCACGTGGAGCGCCGTCTACCTCCAGGACGGCCTCGCCGCGGCGGCCTGGCTCGCCCCCCTCGGCTACGCCGCCTATCAAGGGCTCGTCCTGGTCGCGCGCCTGGTCACCGACCGGCTTCTTCCCCGCTTCGGACGGGCTCGCCTGGTGGCCGTCGCCGTGACGGCGTCGGCGGTGGGCTGCAGTGCGGTCGCCCTCGTCCCATCCGCCGCCGTCGCCGTGGCCGGCTTCGCGCTCGCAGGCCTGGCGACCGGCATCCTCGTGCCCGTCGCGTTCGGCGCGGCCGGGGACGCCGCTCCGCTCCACGCCGACCAGGTGATCGCACGCGTCAACATCTTCAACTACGCCGGGGCGATCCTCGGCGCCGTCGGCGTGGGAGTCCTCGCGGAAGGAACGGGCCTGGGACCGGCTTTCGTGGTCCCGGCGGCCGTGCTGCTGATCGCGCTGGTCTCGCTCCCCCGCTTCCGACGCGCCGCTGTGGAAAGCACCGTGCGCGCGGCATCCGCTCCTCGATAGTCTGGCGCGGTGGCAGCGAAGGGCGGACGCGAGCGGCACAAGCAGGCGCGCGGCGCCGCCGACGCCGCGGCGCTCGAGGAGCAGACGCTCCGCCATCGGTGGGAGCTGACGCAGGAGTCCCTCAAGGAGCGTTTCGACCAGCCCATCGAGCGCGCCACGGCGATCACGCGGGTCACGCTCGGGTGGTTCCCCGTCCGGGTGTGGCGGCACTTCCTGCAGCACAACGGGTTCCTCCTGGCGGCCGGCGTGAGCTATCAGGCCCTGTTCGCCGCCTTCGCTGCGATCTACGTCGCCTTCGCCATCGCGGGCATCTGGCTGGGCGGCAGCGATGAGGCCATCGACGGGCTCATCGCCTTCATCAACAGCTACATCCCGGGGCTCATCGCCCCCGAGGGCGGCGTCTTCACCCCGGATCAGGTGGAGGCGGTCGCGGACTCGACCACCGGCGTGCTCGGGATCACCGGTGTGATCGCCCTCGGCACCCTGATCTGGACCGCGATCGGATCGATCACGTTCGCGCGACGCGCGGTTCGCGACATCTTCGGCATCCCGCCGGACCGGCGCAACTACCTGCTCCTGAAGTCGACCGACTTCCTCGCCGCGGGCGCGTTCGGCACCGCACTGCTGCTCGGCTGGGGCCTCACCTCGGCCGGCACGTTCGCGCTGAACTGGGTCTTCAGCCTGTTCGACTGGAGCAGGAGCTCGATCTGGTACAACGTGGCGGGCGCCCTCATCGCGTTCGCGCTGCTGATCGCCCTGAACACGGCCGTGATCGGGAGCCTCGTGAAGTTCCTCACCGGGACGGCGCTGCGGTGGCGCCAGATCTGGCCGGGGGCGATGCTCGGGGGCTTCGCGACCGCGCTCCTCCAGATCGGCGCGGGCATCGCGCTGGCCTACACGCCGACGAACGTGCTGTTGGCCACGTTCGCGGTCTTCATCGGACTGCTGCTGTGGTTCCGGCTGGTCGGGATCGTGCTGCTCGTGGCGGCGTCGTGGATGGCGGTGTCCGCCGGCGACGCCGACATGCCCATCCTGAAGCAGTCCGAGGCCGATCGCCTCATCACCGAGCACCGGGCGCTGCTCGTGGCCGCCCGCGTCCGCCTGCGCACCGCGCAGGAGGCCGCTGAGCACGCCCCCTGGTACCGCCGCTGGCAGGCCAAGAGGGCCGTGCGCGAAGCCGAGACCGAGCTCGACCAGGTCGAGGCGGCGAAGCCGCCGGAGCCGAAGAAGGCATCGCTGTTCGAGTGAGCGGGGACGTCGGCGGCCGCGGTTAGGCTGTCGGTCGTGCCTTCACGACTTCGCATCGCCTCCATCAATGTCAACGGCATCCGCGCCGCGGTGCGCAAGGGCATGATCGAGTGGCTCGACGACGCCGACCTCGACATCATGGCGCTGCAGGAGGTCCGCGCCACCCAGGAGCAGCTGGCCGAGGCTCTGCCGGGCTGGCACATCGTCAGCCATGAGGCGACGGCGAAGGGCCGCGCTGGCGTGGCGATCGCGAGTCGGATGCCGGCGGGCGACGTGCGCACGACGCTGCGCGGGGACGACGCGGGCCTCGAACCGCTCGACACGGCGGGACGCTGGATCGAGGCCGACTTCACCGTCGGGGGCGAACGGCTCACCGTCGTGAGCGCTTACGTCCACACCGGCGAGGCAGACACTCCCAAGCAGGATCCCAAGTGGGCCTTCCTCGACGCGATGGAGGCACGACTCCCCCGACTCGAGCAGCACGCGCCGCTCGCGCTCGTGATGGGCGATCTCAATGTCGGGCACCGCGAACTCGACATCCGCAACTGGCGGGGCAACCGCAAGAAGTCCGGCTTCCTGCCGCGCGAGCGCGCCTACTTCGACCGGTTCTTCGGCGACGCCGGCGCCGACATCGCGTGCGTCGACGGCACCACGGGGACGGGCCTGGGTTGGGTGGACGTCGGTCGCCGGATCGCCGGCGACGTCGACGGTCCGTACACGTGGTGGTCGATGCGCGGGCGTGCGTTCGACAACGACACCGGCTGGCGCATCGACTACCACGTCGCGGCGCCCGCGCTCGCCGAGCGTGTGACCGACTACCGGGTGCACCGCGCGGACGCGTGGGACACCCGGTGGAGCGATCACGCCCCCGTCGTCGCGGACTACGCCGTCGGCTGAAGCGCCGCCTTGCGGGCGAGCGCGAGCCACGTCTCCACGACGGTGTCGGGGTTCAGCGACATCGACTCGATGCCCTGGTCCAGCAGCCACTCGGCGAGATCGGGGTGATCCGACGGCCCCTGGCCGCAGATCCCGATGTACTTGCCGCGACGCTTGCACGCGCTGATCGCCATCTCGAGGACCTTCAGGACCGCCGGATTGCGCTCGTCGAACGTCGATGCCACCAGCGACGAATCCCGGTCGAGCCCCAGCACGAGCTGGGTCATGTCGTTCGAGCCGATCGAGAACCCGTCGAAGTGGTCGAGGAACTCGTCCGCCAGCAGGGCGTTCGAAGGCAGCTCGCACATCATCACGACTTCGAGCCCGTTCTCGCCGCGGCGCAGGCCGTTCTCGGCGAGCAGCTCCACAACTCCGGCGCCCTCGGCCACCGTCCGCACGAACGGCACCATGATCTTCACGTTCGTCAGGCCCATGTCGTCACGCACGCGCTTCATGGCGGCGCACTCCATCTCGAAGCACTCCCGGAAGTCCGGGGCGACGTAGCGCGACGCGCCGCGCCACCCGAGCATCGGGTTCTCCTCTTCGGGCTCGTAGCGGCTGCCGCCGATCAGGTTGGCGTACTCGTTCGACTTGAAGTCGCTCATCCGCACGATCACGGGCTCGGGGGCGAAGGCCGCCGCGATCATCGACACGCCTTCGGCGACGCGGTCGATGAAGTACTCGCGCGGCGACGGGTAGGAGGCGATGCGCTGGTCGATCTCGGCGCGCAGGTCCGCCGGCAGTGTGTCGTGCTCGAGCAGCGCACGCGGGTGGATGCCGATCTGTCGGTTGATGATGAACTCCAGCCGCGCCAGTCCCACGCCGCGGTTGGGAAGCTTCGAGAACGAGAACGCCTGGTCGGGCGTGCCCACGTTCATCATCAGCTTCACCGGGATCTCGGGCATCTGGTCGAGGTGGGTCTCCTCCTCCTCGAAGTCGAGCAGCCCGTCGTAGACCAGGCCGTCGTCGCCCTCTGCGCACGAGACCGTGACCGCGGTGCCGTCATGCAGGGCACGTGTGGCGCTGCCCGTGCCGACCACTGCGGGAATGCCGAGCTCGCGCGCGATGATCGCGGCGTGGCACGTGCGCCCACCGCGGTCGGTCACGATCGCCGCCGCCTTCTTCATGATCGGCTCCCAGTCGGGGTCGGTCATGTCTGCCACCAGCACGTCGCCCGTCTGGAACTGCGTCATCTGATCGAGGCTCGTCAGCACGCGCACCTTCCCGGCCCCGATCTTCTGACCGATCGCGCGACCGGCGACCAGCACGTCGCCCCCCTCACGCAGGACGAAGCGACGCATGACGTTGCCGTCCGCGCGGGAGACCACCGTCTCAGGGCGCGCCTGCACCACGAACAGCTCGCCGGTCACGCCGTCCTTGGCCCACTCGATGTCCATCGGGCGACCGTAGTGCTCCTCGATGGTGAGCGCCTGCCGCGCCAGCTCCTCGACATCGGCGTCGGTGATGCAGAAGTGCTGCCGATCCTCCTCGGGCACGTCCTCGAACGCGGTCGATCCGCCGACGTTGACACCCGCGGTGTAGCGCATCGCGACCGCCTTCTCCCCGACCTGACGCTTCAGGATGGCCGGGCGCCCGGCGCGCAGCGCGGGCTTGTAGACGTAGAACTCGTCCGGGTTGACCGCTCCCTGCACGACGGCCTCGCCGAGCCCGTACGACCCGGTCACGAAGACGGCCCGGTCGAAGCCCGACTCGGTGTCGACGGTGAACATGACACCCGACGCGCCGACGTCGGAGCGCACCATGCGCTGCACGCCCGCTGAGAGGAAGACGTCGTGATGCTCGAACCCGTGGTGGGCGCGGTAGTCGATCGCGCGGTCGTTGTAGAGCGACGCGAACACCGCCCGCACGGCGTGGAGGATGTTGTCGATGCCACCGATGTTGAGGAACGTCTCCTGCTGCCCGGCGAAAGAGGCGTCGGGGAGGTCCTCCGCCGTCGCGCTGGAGCGCACGGCCCAGGTCACGCCCTCGGGGTCGGGGTCGTCCGCCACGATCTTCGCGTAGGCATCACGCAGGTCCTGCTCGAGGTCCGGCGGGAACGGCTGCTCCTCGATCCACGCGCGCACGTCGGCGCCGACACGGGCGAGCTCGGTGACGTCGTCCATGTCCAGTGACTCGACGGCGGACTTGATGCGCTGCATGAGGCCGTCGTGGGACAGGAATCGTCGATATGCGTCAGCGGTCGTCGCGAATCCGCCGGGCACCTTCACGCCCGCCTCCGACAGGTGCGAGACCATCTCGCCGAGCGACGCGTTCTTGCCGCCCACCTGAGGAAGATCGGCCATGCCGATGTCCTGGAACCACAGAATGTTGCTCATTCGTTCGAACCTCTCTCGGACTCGGGTCACGCACGCAGCTTCATGGTCTGCATGATGACCGCGGACATCTCCTCGACGCTCTTCGTCGACGAGTTCAGGAACGGCACGCGGTTGCGCCGATACAGGTCTTCGGCACGCCGCAGTTCGAGCGTGCACTGCTCGAGGCTGGAGTATCGCGAGCTGGGACGGCGTTCGTGGCGCACCTGGCTCAACCGCAGCGGCGTGGTCGTGAGGCCGAAGCAGCGCTCGGCGTACGGCGCCACCATCTTCGGCAGCGAATCCGTCGGGAAGTCGTCGTCGGTGAGCGGGTAGTTCGCCACCAGCAGCCCGTACTGCAGCGCCAGGTACATCGTGGTCGGGGTCTTGCCGCAGCGGGAGGGCGCCACGATGATGATGTCCGCGATGTCGAGCGCGCGCATGCTCTGACCGTCGTCGTGCTCGATGGCGTATTCGACGGCGCGCATGCGCGCCTGGTAGCGCTGCATGTCGCCGACGCCGTGGTACTGCCCCATCTGCTCCGAGGCATCCGCTCCGAGCGCCTCTTCGAGCTCGGTGAGGTGGCCGGCCAGCAGATCGATCATGACCGCGCGCGCCTCGGAGAGGATCGCGCGCAGCTGCGCCTGCTTGACCGTCGTGAAGACCACCGGCGCGAGACCGGCGTCGGCCGCGCGGTCGATCTCGGCGACGACGTTGCGGGCGCCGGCCTCGGTGTCGATGAACGGGATCGTCCGGTGCTCGAAGTGGATCGCCGGGAAGTTCACCAGCAGAGCGCTGCCGAGCGTCTCGGCGGTGATCCCGGTGCTGTCGGAGACGAAGTACGCGGCGCGGGTTCCCGCCACCGTGGGGATGGCCCCTGTCGCGATGGGGACGTTGGGATCGATCACCGGCTCTCCCTTCTGGGGACGAGTCAAGAACTGCGGTGAACTCACCATACGCACCCTTCACGGGGACCTTCCGGCCAAATCCGAGTGAAACTTCTCACGTTCTTGCCCTCTGCGAAGATCCGGCATCTGCGCCGCCGTCGCTCGCGCGTGCGGCGCCGCACATGCTCGCCCCTCCAGGATGTCGCCCCCGACCGCGATCCGCCAGGGACCTTCGGCCCGGCGACGCCCGTCGCACGGCGCGGCGGGCCCGACCCGGCGTGGCAGGATTGAGGGATGCAGAAACCCCGCCTGTACTCCGGCATGCAGCCCTCGGCCGACTCGCTCCAGATCGGCAACTACATCGGGGCGCTCATGCAGTGGCGCGACCTGCAGGACTCCTATGACGCGTTCTTCTCGGTCGTCGACCTCCACGCCCTGACACAGCCGAACGACCCCGCCGAGCTGCGGGAGAAGACGCGCCGGACGGCCGCCCAGTACATCGCGGCGGGCATCGAGCCGTCCCGCTCGACGCTGTACGTGCAGTCGCACGTGCCCGCGCACGCCGAGCTGGCCTGGATCCTCTCGACCATCACGGGCTTCGGTGAGGCCGGTCGCATGACGCAGTTCAAGGACAAGTCGCAGCGCTACGGCGCCGACGCGACCAGCGTGGGCCTGTTCACCTACCCCGTGCTCATGGCCGCCGACATCCTGCTGTACCAGACCGACATCGTGCCGGTCGGCGACGACCAGAAGCAGCATGTCGAGCTCACGCGCGATCTCGCCGAGCGGTTCAACGCGCGCTACGGCGACACCTTCCGCGTGCCCATGCCGGTGATCCAGCAGGACACCGCGCGCATCTACGACCTGCAGAACCCGACGGCCAAGATGTCGAAGTCCGCCGAGTCGGACGCGGGCGTGCTGTGGCTGCTGGACGAGCCGTCGAAGTCGGCGAAGAAGATCATGCGCGCCGTCACCGACTCCGAGGGGTCGGTGCGCTACGACCGCGAGAACAAGCCCGGTGTGTCGAACCTGCTCGTGATCTACGCGGCTCTCACCGGCCGGCAGATCCCCGCTATCGAGGACGAGTACGCCGGCCGCGGCTATGGCGACTTCAAGAAGGGGCTCGCCGAGGTCGTCGTCGAGGAGTTCGGACCGGTCCGCGAGCGGGCCCTGGCGCTGCTGGACGACCCCGCGGAGCTCGACCGCGTGCTGGCGGCCAACGCGGCCAAGGCCTCCGAGGTCGCGAACCGCACGCTCGCCGACGTGTACGAGAAGATCGGCCTGCTCCGCCGCCTCTGAGCTGGCGCCGCAGCGCACCCGCGCACCGAAGCGTGCAACAGCTCAGGCGGAACCGGGTGGCGCGCCGATACGCATCGCGCGCCGCGGGAGTCTGCCTGAGTTGCTGCACGGCCGCGTACCGAAGGCTCGAGCCGGATGAAACTCGGTGGCCGGTGCCTCACCGGCCGTGGGCGGCGAGCGCTGCGCGCAGCACTCCGAGAACCTCGTCCGGTCGGTGCATGATCTGCGCGGCGGTGAACCGGAGCGGAACGAAGCCCTGAGCCACGAGCTCGGCGTCCCGGGCACGATCGCGCGCCTGCTGGCGCCAGTCCGAGTGGAACTCCTTGCTGTCGCACTCGATCACCAACCAGCCATCGGCGACGAGGTCCACGGTCCCCACACCCACGATCCCGACCTGCAGGTGGACGGCGCAGCCGAGGGAGCGGAGCATCAGGCGCATGAGCGTCTCGGGGCCGGACTCCGCTCGGCCGTCGATGAGTCGGCGCAGTGCACCGTACCTGCGCGGGAGGCCGGCGAACAGTTCCTCGAGGTCGCCGGACGCGATGAAGCCGGTGAACAGCGCGCTGTCGATGGACGCGACGGCCTCGCGGGGACTCTGGCAGAGCACCGCGTGCGCGAGGGCGTCGACCGGATCGACCGACAGCGCGTCCGCATGAGACGGGCGCATCAGTCGTCGCCAGTGAAGGACCGGCCCTCCTGCCCCCCGGCGCCGGAATGGCTTGCGGCGGTCATCGGGGTCCCGCATCCGGCTCATGGAGTGCGCGACGTGGACGTGAAGTCCGCCCGGGGACTGCACGAAGACCCCGTTGTGACGCAGCAGGGTCAGGCACGTGAGGCGGCCGCCGATGCGGGCGGCCCGCACGAACGCGGCGGGAACGTCGGAGGCGAGGTATGCACCCCGCCGCACCCGCAGCACGTCGCCGGCGGCTACGGCCCGCGCGAGGCCGCGTCTGCCGAGCTCTGCCTCCATCTCAGCCCGCGATCTGATCCGGAGGAGATCGTCTGCCGGGGTCTGTCCCATGCCGCCACTGTGGGCGCCCGCGGCCGACGAGCGACGGCACACCGGGCGACCTGTGGAAGACCGGCCGTGACACTCGTCCTGTGGAGAAGACCCACGCCCGTCACCCGAACGCGCATCGTTCCGTGCTGCAACGCAGGCTGGACGCGGCCGACACGCCGAAGCCCATCGGCGCGTCGCGCGTTTCTGCCTGCAAACGTGTACGCGCGGACGAGGAGCGCATCAGGCATCCGCCGCACCTAGGGTGGTGGGGTGCATCCCGTCATCCTCCGCACCGCGCGACTGGAGCTGTCGGTGCCCACCGAGGCGGATGTCGACGCGATCTACGCCGCGTGCCAGGCCAAGGACATCCAGCGCTACACGACCGTGCCGTCCCCGTACGAGATGCGGCACGCCGAGGGGTACGTCGCGCAGATCCCGAAGGACTGGGCCGCGGGCGAGAACCTGACATGGGGCATCCACCAGAGCGGACGGATGATCGGCACGATCGGGATGTACCGGATCGCCGACGGCATCGGCGAGCTCGGGTACTGGATGGCCCCGTCGTTCCGCGGCGGCGGACGGCTGCGCGAAGCAGCCACCGCCGTGATCGACTGGGGCTTCGCGAAGGAGGGCCTCGACCTCGTCCGGATCTCGTGGCGCGCGGTGGCGGGCAACGTCGGCTCGGCGCGCGTCGCGCGCGGCCTCGGGTTCCGCTACGAGGGGACCATGCGGCAGTCGCTCGTGAACGGCCACGGCCGCGACGACGGCTGGATCGCGGGACTCCTGCGCACCGACGACCGCACGCCCCAGCCCTGGCCCGTGCTCGAGGGCTGAGTCTCTTCGGTGTACCGGGCTCACGCGGGACCGCGGGACCATCGGCACCTGCCTTCCGGCGGGCTGCGCCATAGCGTGATGGTGCCGGGCAGGATCCGGCAGGGGTGGTGAGCACCATGACCACGGTCTACGTGACATCCGTTCTGGTCGGCGTCGCTCTGGGGTCGGGGCTGGGGTTGCTCCTCGGACGCAAGGACTGGTCCCGCAAGCCGTCCGTGCTGCCGTGGACCGCCCTGGCACTGACCGGCGGCATCGTGCTCACCACGGCACTCGGCTTCGTGTTGCCCGGGCTGTTCGGCGCCGAGGCGCTCCTGGCCCTGGTGATCCCGGGGGTGATCGCGCTCGCGCTGTCGGCGGCGGCGCTCGTCGTGTCGATCTGGGCGGTCGCGCGGCGCCCACGAGGCGGCCTCTCATGGACGGCGCTGATCGTCACCGCGCTCCCGGCGCTGTTCTGGCTCGCGTTCCTCGGGCCGCAGATGTTCTCGGCGTTCCGTTAGCGACGGCACGGCCCGCCGGGCGTCGGCGCGCCGTGCCAGGATGGGCGCATGCCCGAGATGCCGGAGGTGCAGGGACTCGTCGAGTTCCTGCGCGAGCGCGCCACCGGGCTCGTCGTCACCCGCGCGACCGTGGCGAACATCGCGGCGCTGAAGACATATGAACCACCGCTGACCGCCCTGCAGGGCGCGCGGATCGCGGGCGTGGAGCGCCATGGCAAGTTCGTCGACCTGCGAGCGGATGCCGACGGCGACGAGCTCCACCTCGTGTTCCATCTCGCCAAGGCGGGCTGGCTGCGCTGGTACGACAAGCTCCCCCAGACCCTCATCAAGCCGGGCCGCACGCCGATCGCGCTGCGGGTCGGCTTCGACGACGGCTCCGGCTTCGACCTCACCGAGGCCGGCACCAAGAAGTCGCTCGCTGTCTACGCGGCCCGCTCCGTTGCCGACGTCCCCGGCATCGCCCGCCTCGGGCCCGATCCGCTCGATCCGGCCTTCTCGCGCGACGCCTTCGCGGCGCTGCTCGCCGGCCGCCGCACCCAGATCAAGGGCGTGCTGCGCGACCAGTCGATCATCGCCGGCGTCGGCAACGCCTACTCCGACGAGATCCTGCACGCCGCGAAGATGTCGCCGTACGCCCTCGCGGCGAGCCTCGACGACGCCGAGATCGACCGGCTCTTCCACGCGATGATCGAGACGCTGACGGATGCCGTCGCCACCGCCTCGGGCAAGCCGCCCGCCGACCTCAAGGACGCCAAGCGGCGCGGGATGCAGGTGCACGGCCGACGCGGCGAGGCCTGCCCGGTGTGCGGCGACGAGGTTCGCAGCGTCTTCTTCGCCGACAACTCCCTCGAGTACTGCGCCACGTGCCAGACGGGCGGCAAGATCCTCGCCGACCGGCGCCTGTCGCGGCTGCTCAAATGAGCCCCAGCGGCAGGATCCTCGCCGACCGGCGCCTGTCGCGGCTGCTCAAATGAGCCCCAGCGGCAGGATCCTCGCCGACCGGCGCCTGTCGCGGCTGCTCGAATGAGCCCCAGCGGCAGGATCCTCGCCGACCGGCGCCTGTCGCGGCTGCTCGAATGAGCCCCAGCGGCAGGATCCTCGCCGACCGGCCCCTGTCGCGGCTGCTGAAATGAGCCTCAGCGGCCGGTCGTGCCCATGAGCTCGCGGGCGTCGTCGTCGACCCAGTCCAGCGACTTCGACACCGCCTTCTTCCACATGCGGTAGCGGCGCTCGCGCTCCTCCTCGCCCATGCGCGGCTCGAACCGCACGTCCTCCTGCCAGTGGGCCCGCAGCTCGTCGCGGCTGCCCCACACCCCCGTCGCAAGGCCGGCGGCGTAGGCCGCGCCGAGCGCCGTCGTCTCGACCACCTTCGGCCGCACCACCGGGAGCCCCAGAATGTCGGCTTGGAACTGCATCAGCAGGTCGTCGCGCGTCATGCCGCCGTCCACGCGCAGCTCGTCGAGCTCGCGACCGGTGTCGGCGACCACGGCCTCGATGACATCCCGGGTCTGGAACGCCGTGGATTCCAGCGCCGCCCGCGCGATGTGGGCCTTGTTGACGTAGCGCGTGAGCCCGACCAGCGCGCCGCGGGCGTCGGGCCGCCAGTACGGGGCGAACAGCCCCGAGAACGCCGGGACGAAGTAGGCTCCGCCGTTGTCGGCGACGCTGCCGGCGAGCTTCTCGACGTCCTCGGAGCGGTGAATGATGCCGAGGTTGTCCCGCAGCCACTGCACCAGCGACCCGGTGACCGCGATCGAGCCCTCGAGCGCGTAGCGGGCAGGCTCGTCGCCGCACCGGTAGGCGACCGTGGTGATCAGCCCCCGCTCGGAGTGCACGATGTCGGCGCCGGTTCCCACCAGCAGGAAGTTCCCGGTTCCGTACGTGTTCTTCGACTCCCCCGCCTCGAAGCGCGCCTGACCGAAGGTGGCCGCCTGCTGATCGCCGAGGATGCCGGCGATCGGGACGTCGTTCGCGACCGACGGCAGCTGCGTGCGGCCGACGATCTCGCTCGAGGACCGGATCTCGGGGAGCATCGCCCGCGGGATCCCCCACAGCTCCAGCAGTCCGTCCGCCCAGTCGAGCGTCGTGAGGTCCATCAGAAGGGTGCGGCTGGCGTTCGTGACGTCGGTGACGTGGATGCCGCCGCGCGTGCCGCCGGTGAGGTTCCACACGACCCACGTGTCGGGCGTGCCGAAGACCACATCGCCGCGCTCGGCCGCCTCGCGGGCACCGGGGACGCGATCGAGCAGCCACGCGATCTTCGACGCCGAGAAGTAGGTCGCGAGCGGCAGACCCGTCTGCTCCGCGAAGCGGAAGGTCCCCAGCTCCCCCGACGCCATCTCGTCGACGCGGGCCTGCGTGCGCGTGTCCTGCCATACGAGCGCGTTGTGGATGGGGCGACCGGTGCGCCGGTCCCACACGATCACCGTCTCACGCTGGTTGGTGACGCCGATGCCGGCGATGTCGGATGCCGTCAGATGTGCCCGCGACAGCGCCGCCGAGACGACGAACTCGGTGTTCGTCCAGATCTCCACGGGATCGTGCTCGACCCAGCCGGCTCGGGGCAGGATCTGCTCGTGTTCGCGCTGCGCGTCCGCGCGCGGCACGCCGTGCTCATCGAACACGATGGCGCGCGTTGAGGTGGTCCCCTGATCGATGGCCAGCACGTGCCCGGGCACGATGCCTCCTTCCCGGCGGGAGCCCCGCACGTCGTCGTCGGTGGCCCGCTGGGCGGGCGGCTGCGGTCAGGCTATCGCGACCGAGGCCGGATCCCACGTCGGATCGGCGGCGTGCACGCGGGCCAGTCCCCGGACGACCTCGGCCTCGCACTCCGCGGCGTCCCACCCCAGGACCGGCGCGATCGCGTCGGCGATCTCGTGGGCGCACGCGCGGCTCGCCGACCCGGTGAAGGCGATCGACGTGCGACGCAGCAGGATGTCGTCGAGGTGGACGACGTCCTCGGCTCGGGCGAGGTGGCGCAGCTCGCCGGTGCTGTACCCGGGAAGGGTGCGCAGCGGCGCGTCGGCGTCGTCGGTGACGACGGCGTCGATGACGGCGGACGCATACGTTCCGTAGCGGTCCAGCAGCAGCGCGGTGCGCTCGGTCCCGATGACGCCCGCGTGCGCGTCGATCCACCGGCGGCGACGGCGCTCGGTCGCGGGATGATCACGTCCCCCGCCGATGGGCAGGCCGCGCGTCGATGTGCGGCGGGGCCGGGCGAGGATCTCGAGAGCCCGGTCGGCGAGGCTCTCCGCCGAGGCGCGGAACGTCGTCCACTTGCCGCCGATGAGGCTCAGGACCCGCGAATCGGCGCCCGCCAGCGGCGCCGACTCGATGCGGTAGTCGCGCGAGACGAACCCGGGCGCGGTCTCGCCGTGGCCGGGGAGCGGGCGGACGCCCGCGAACCGGTGGACGATCTGGGAGCGATCGACCGGGATGCCGGGCAGCACGTGCCCGATGAGGTCGATGAAGTAGTCGACCTCGGCCTCGGTGCACACGATGGGGTCTGCCATATCGTGCTCGAGGTCGGTCGTGCCCACGAGTACGCGGCCCTTCAGCGGGTAGATCAGGACGATGCGCCCGTCCTTGTGCTCGAAGAACAGCTCGCGTCCGCCGGTGGCCGCCAGCAGCTCGGGATGCTTCAGCACGATGTGCGAGCCCTTCGTCCCTCCCATGTAGCGCGTGGGGGCGTCGAGCCCGCTGTTGGTGGCGTCGACCCAGGGACCTGTGGCGTTGATCACGACCGAGGCCGCGACCTCGTACCGCTCTCCCGTCACGGCGTCCTCGAGGACGACCCGGCCGCGAGAGACCCCCGCCGCCCGCACGTAGTTCACCGCGCGCGCACGCTCGCCGCCGGCCTCGCGACCGTCGCGGAGCAGGTCCAGCGCCAGACGCTCGGGGTCGTGGAGTGACGCGTCCCAGTAGGTGGCGGTGTACTTCACAGCCGGGTTCAGCCGGGGCAGGAGGCGCAGGGAGGCGCGGCGGCCGTGGAAGGAGTGCCGCGGCACGCGGCCGCCGCCGCGGGAGAACGAGTCGTAGATCACCAGCCCGAGCTTGATCAGCACGGCACCGCGCTCGACCCGGCGCCCGCCGCCGTGACGGAGGAAGCGCAGCGGCGCGGTGAGGACCCCGGCGAACGTCGAGAAGATGGGGATGGTCGTCTGCAGCGGACGCACGTAGTGCGGCGCGGTGCGCAGGAGCGCGTTGCGCTCGGTCACCGCCTCGTGCACGAGCCGGAACTCGCCGTTCTCGAGGTAGCGGATGCCGCCGTGGATCATGTGCGACGACGCGGCCGAGGCTCCCGAGACGAAGTCGCCCCGGTCGACCAGCGCCACGTCCACGCCCTGCAGCGCGAGATCGCGGAACGTCGCGATGCCGTTGATGCCCCCGCCGATGATCAGCACCTCGGCGTAGGGCCTGCCGGCGATCGTGTCTCGTCGATGCGCAGGATCGGTCATGCTCCCCCTTCGACGCGTCCAGGCTACGGCGGTCCGACGACGTCGCGGCCCGTCTCGCGCCCCGACGGGCCACACGCACGGCGAACGCGCAGGTTCGCATCCGCTGGAATGAATCGGCGTCTCCAGCGTTGGTAGGATGTGACCATCAACGTGCTCCGGGGTCGGTGAGAATCCGAACCGGCGGTGACAGTCCGCGAACCGAGGCGACGCATCCGAAAGGCGTCGCCGAGGCTGATCCGGTGGAAGTCCGGGACCGACGGTGATGCGACGGTCATCCGTCGCTAGTCCGGATGGGAGGCAGCACGACGCGGCGCTCCAGGCGCCGCAGCTTCCCGTTGCCCGGTGCCCGCGAGCAGACCGGAGACACGAGGTAGCGGACATGGCGGCCAGCCACATCGAGCGCAAGGCGATGCGCCGCGCCCTCGACATCGCGCGCCGCGGCCCGCGCGGCCTCAATCCGCAGGTCGGCGCCGTCATCCTCTCGCCCGCCGGCGACGTCGTCGCGGAGGGGTGGCACCGCGGCGCCGGCACGGCGCACGCCGAGGTCGACGCCCTGTCCAAGCTCGATCCGGGCGCCGCGGAGGGCGCGACCGCCGTGGTGACGCTCGAGCCGTGCAACCACACCGGGCTCACCGGCCCCTGCTCCGAAGCCCTCATCGCCGCCGGCGTCGCACGCGTGGTGTACGCCACCGCCGATCCCGGCGCGCACTCGTCGGGCGGCGCTGCACGCCTGCGCGAGGCGGATGTCGAGGTGGAGGCGGGCGTCGAACTCGAAGCGGCCACCGAGCTGCTCGGCTCGTGGCTGACCGTGCAGCGCCTCGGGCGTCCGCACGTCACCGTCAAGTGGGCTCAGAGCCTCGACGGCCGCGCTGCCGCGGCCGACGGCACGAGCCAGTGGATCACCGGCCCCGCCGCGCGCTCCGACGTGCATCGGCGGCGCGCCTCGGCGGACGCGATCGTGGCGGGCATCGGCACGGTCCTCGCGGACGATCCGGCGCTCACCGCCCGCACGCCGGACGGCGCCCTCGCGGACGAGCAGCCGATCCCGGTGGTGCTCGGCCGTCGCGACGTTCCCGCGGATGCCGCCGTGCGGAGGCATCCGAAGCCCCTGCTCCACTACCCCGGCGACCTGCCGGCCGCCCTCGAGGACCTGCGCTCCCGCGGCGTGCAGACGGTTTTCGTCGAAGGCGGGCCCGTCGTCGCGAGCGCCTTCCTGCGACAGGGTCTCGTCGACGAGGTCGTCGCCTACATCGCCCCCGTGCTGCTGGGGGGATCCCGCCTCGCCCTCGACGACATCGGCGTGGCCACCATCGCCCAGGCGCGCCGGCTCACCGTGGCCGCCGTCGAGACCCTCGGCGACGATCTGCTGATCGTCGCCCGCCCCGTCTCGGAAGGAGACAGCTGATGTTCACCGGCATCGTCGAAGAGATCGGACAGATCACCGCGGTCACGGAGTCCGGCGACGGGGTGCGCGTGACCGTGCGTGCGCCGAAGGCGGTCGCCGACGCCGCCCACGGCGACTCGATCGCCGTGAGCGGCGTGTGCCTCACGGTCGTCGACCAGGGCGAGGACTGGTTCACCGCAGACGTCATGCGGCAGACGCTCGACATGTCCACGCTCGCCGGCGTCGAGCCCGGACGCCCGGTCAACCTCGAACGGGCGACCGCGACCGGGGGCCGCCTGGGCGGCCACATCGTGCAGGGCCACATCGACGGGACGGGCGAGGTGCTCGAGGTTCGCCCGGGCGAGCAGTGGAGCGTCGTGCGGGTGGGCCTTCCCGCCGACCTCGCGCCGCTCGTGGTCGACAAGGGCTCCATCGCCGTCGACGGCGTGTCGCTCACCGTGAGCGCTGTCTCCCCCGCGCCCGAGGCGTTCGCCGGGGAGGACGCCGGTGCGTGGTTCGAGGTGTCGCTGATCCCCGAGACCCTCGCCGCCACCACGCTCGGCGCCCGCGTGCCCGGCGACCGCGTCAACCTCGAGACCGACATCCTGGCACGCCACGTGCGGCGCCTGCTCGCGTTCAGCCCGACGGCAGCGGCCGTCCCGACCGAAGGAGGCTCGCGATGAGCCTTGCCACCATCCCCGAGGCGCTCGACGCGCTGCGCGCGGGGCGCCCCGTCATCGTCGCCGACGATGAGAACCGCGAGAACGAGGGCGACGTCATCCTCTCGGCCCAGCTCGCCACTGCGGAATGGGTCGCCTGGACGGTCCGCTGGACGAGCGGCTTCCTGTGTGCCCCGATGCCGGCGGACTGGGCGGACAGGCTCGACCTGCCCCCGATGGTCGAGAACAACCAGGACACGCGCGGCACGGCCTACACCGTGAGCGTGGATGCCGCCGACCGCGTCTCGACGGGCATCAGCGCGGCCGACCGGGCGCACACCCTCAACGTGCTCGCCGATCCCGAATCCACGCCGTCGAGCGTCATCCGCCCCGGGCACGTCCTGCCGCTGCGCGCCGTCGACGGCGGCGTCCGCGAGCGCGCCGGCCACACCGAGGCGGCCGTCGAGCTCACCCGCCTGGCAGGTCTCGCTCCCGTCGGCGTCATCGGCGAGGTCGTCGCCGAAGACGGCAGCATGATGCGCCTGCCGGGTCTGCAGCAGATGGGCGCCGAGTACGGCGTGCCGGTCATCACGATCGAGCAGCTCGTCGCCTACCTCGATGCGCAGGAGCCGCTCGACGGCGAGGAGCGCCCCGCCTCGCACCGGCGTCGCGTGAGCCTGCGCGCCGAGTCGCGGGTGCCGACGGTGCACGGCAGCTTCCGGCTCCTCGCCTACAAGGACCGGGTGACGGGCACCGATCACATCGCCATCGTCTCCGGCGACCTCGACGAAGCCGCGCCCCTCGTCCGCGTGCACTCGGAGTGCCTGACGGGCGAGGCGTTCGGCTCGCTCAAGTGCGAGTGCGGCCCGCAACTGGGAGCCGCCCTCGACGCGATCGACCGGGACGGCGGGATCGTCGTCTACATGCGCGGCCACGAGGGCCGCGGCATCGGCCTCATCAACAAGCTGCGCGCCTACAGCCTGCAGGAGCGCGGGCTCGACACCGTCGACGCCAACCTGGCGCTGGGGCTCCCCGCCGATGCGCGCGACTACGCCGCCGCCGCCGGCATCCTGGCCGACCTCGGCGTCGAGGCCGTGCGGCTGCTCACCAACAACACGGACAAGGTGGACCAGCTGCGCGAGCTCGGACTCGACATCGTCGAGCAGGTCCCGCTCCTGGTGGGCGTCGGCCCCAACAACCACCAGTACCTCGCGACCAAGCGCGACCGCATGGGCCACGTGATCGACGACGTCGACTTCGCCGACGCCATCGCCCAGATGCACGAGAACCACCTCACCGAAGGAGAGACCCGATGAGCGGGAAGGGATCGCCGCAGACCGCGGGGGTCGTCGACGGAGCGGGCCTGGATGTCGTGATCGTGGCCGGAACCTGGCACGACGGGATCACCGACGGCCTCATCGCCGGCGCCGAGCGCACGCTCGCGGCCGCCGGGGCGTCGTGGCGGCTCGTGCGCGTTCCGGGTTCGTTCGAGCTTCCGGTCGTCAGCAAGGCGGCTCTCGAGGCCGGCGCCGACGCCGTGGTGGCCCTCGGCGTCATCATCCGCGGCGGCACACCCCACTTCGAGTTCGTGTCGTCGGCCGCGACCGAGGGGCTCACCCGCGTCGCGCTGGACACCGGCAAGCCGGTCGGCTTCGGCGTGCTGACCCTCGACGACGAGCAGCAGGGCCTGGACCGCGCCGGTCTTCCGGGCTCGAAGGAGGACAAGG
This sequence comes from Microbacter sp. GSS18, assembly GCA_029319145.1. NCBI lineage: Bacteria > Pseudomonadati > Bacteroidota > Bacteroidia > Bacteroidales > Porphyromonadaceae > Microbacter > Microbacter sp. GSS18. Next base: position 1,996,670 of record CP119753.1, read on the forward strand.
GACAGGAGGCCGCCGACGCCGCCCTGCGGACGGCGATCATCCTGAGAGAGCTGCGCGCGGCAGCCTGACAGCCTGCTCGGTCCGTTCGCAGCCGAAGCACCGGCGACCATCGCCGCCGGTGAGTGCGAGCCGGCGTGGACAGCGACCGGATCGGCGATCGCAGCGCCTTCGGGGCGCCTTCGCTTGCGCGCGTCGCCTTCAGCCGATGCGGTCCCAGATCTGACGGCTTCCGTCGCCGAAGACGAACATCAGCTTGGTCCCGGCCGCCTGATAGTGGGCGTACGGCTGATAGCCCCAGCCCTCGTCGAGCAGGATGAGGTCGCCCCGCACGCGCCAGCGGCCGCGCGCGGTGACCTCGACGCCGCTGGACACGGTGCCCATGCTGCCGGCGCTGCCTCCGTTGGCGGACTGGAACGTGCCGTCGCCGGCCACGGCGAGGAAGTAGTCCGACGCCATCGTGAATTCCCCCGATGCCATCGTCTCGGTGCGACGCCACTGGCCCACCAGGTCCGGATCGAGGCCCTCGGGGACCTCCTCGGCAGGAGGGATGGGGATGCGGCCGGTCGGCGGCTCTCCGCTCGCCTCGCGCACCGGCTTGTCGGCATCCGCCGGGTGGAAGGCCATCGGACCGCCCCCGGCGTCGAGGGCCACCCCGTCGGGGATCGCGGCACCCAGCAGCGGCACCGCACCGCCCAGGGTCGGGTCCACGAGCTCGCCGGAGAACCGCCCGCCGCTGACGGTCCCGACCACGCGGTACTCGTAGCCGGCGACGTTCAGGGAGCCTTCCGCGCGGTCGCCCTGACGCTCGAGCGTCAAGGTGGCGGCGGCGCCCGAGACCACGCCCTCGTACACGCCCGAGAAGGCACCCGCCGGCTCACCGTCGTCCATCGTCGACTCCCCCGACCCGTCGGCCACTCCCACGGGGCCGACGCTCGCCATTATCGCGAGGCCTGTCGGATCCGCGCCACCCCTTCCGCCGACAGGACGTGGGCGCCGGGCCCACTAGTCTCGACGCATGGAGATCCTTCGCCACGTCGTCGTGCTGGTCCACCTCGTCGGCTTCGCCGTTCTGTTCGGAGCCTGGGTCAATGAGGCGGTGCACCGCCGCGTCCGCTTCACGCGCCTCATGAACTGGGGTCTGCTGATCGCCGGCGTCGCCGGCATCATCCTCGCCGCCCCGTTCGGCATCGAGTGGGAGCTGAACTACGTCAAGCTGACGGTGAAGCTCGTCATCCTGCTGGTGATCGGCGCGCTGCTGGGCATCGGCATGGCGCGCCAGCGCAAGACCGACGCGCTCCCGCCGGTGCTCTTCTGGTCGGTGGGCACGCTGACCTTCGCCAACGCCGCCATCGCGGTGCTGTGGCGCTGACCTCCGTCCGAAACGACCGGATGCCGCGAGCCCTGGGGCTCGCGGCATCCGTCATTTCGCGCAAGGGCTCACTCAGTCCAGGAACAGCGCACGCAGGCGTCGCGTGGTGAACACCAGGCCGAAGGCGATCATCACGAGGTAGTACGCCACGTGCCACAGCAGGTCGATCGACAGGATGCCGGTGGTGAGGCCCCGGACGAGTTCGACGCCGTGCCACAGCGGGAAGGCCATGATGACGCTCTGGACCCATTCGGGGTAGATCGCGATGGGGTACAGCGTGGCCGAGAACAGGAACATCGGCAGCAGCACGATGTTGATCCAGTCCATGTGCTGGAACGTCTTCATGTAGCTCGTGACGGCCATGCCGACGCTGGCGAACCCGAAGGCGATGAGCAGCACGGCCGGCAGCGCCAGCACCGCGGTCCAGGCGAGGTTCAGCCCGAGCACCTGCATGATGACCATGAAGCCGGTCGCGTACAGCAGTCCGCGCAGCAGCGCGTACAGGATCTCGCCGAGGGCGACGTCGAGCGGGCCGAGCGAGGTCGCCAGCATGCCCTCGTAGAGCTTGCCGTAGTTGAGCTTGAAGAAGACGTTCCACGTCGAGTCGTAGATCGCGCCGTTCATCGCGGCGACGGCGAGCAGGGCCGGAGCGATGAAGGCGGCGTAGGACACCGAGATCCCCTGCGACGTCTCGACGTCGCCGATCATGGAGCCCAGGCCGATGCCCATCGACGCGAGGTAGAACACAGGCTCGAAGAAGCCCGACAGCACGACCACCCAGCTCGACGAGCGGGCGGCGATGAGGCCCCGCTGGATCACCGCCTGCGGATTGCCCGCCCACAGCGCGCGGACGCCGCCGCCGCGGGGCGGCGCCTGAACCTGGACCGCGCTCACTTCGCCAGCCGCTTTCCGAAGAGCCGCCACGACAGCACGAGCCCGACGGCTGTGAGGACCAGCAGGTAGACGATGTGGACAGCGATCATCGCCGGGTCGACCTCCTTGCCGTACGCGACGACGCGTCCGAGCTCGGCGGCGTGCCACAGCGGCGAGATCCAGCCGATCCACTGCAGCCACAGCGGCAGCACGGCCAGCGGGTAGAACGTGCCCGAGAACAGGAACATGGGCATGAACACGAATCGCTGCACGAGAGCGAACTGCCCCTTGTCGTCCTCGATCGAGGCGGCGTAGGCCATGAGCGGAACGCCGAATGCGAGTCCGCCGAGGACACCGATGACGATCATCAGCCACGCTGTGGCCGGGGTGGTCGCGCCGGGCTGCAGCCACAGGAAGAACAGCATGATGAAGGCGAAGTACAGCACGACGGTCACGGCCATGCGGGCCATCGCGCCGACCATGACGCCGTTGGCGATCTGCCGCGACGACAGCGCAGAAGCGCTGAACCCGAAGAAGTACCGCCGCCACTTGAACCCCGCCATGACCGGGTAGGTGAACTCTTCGGTGGCGACCGAGATCGCCGAGGTCATGAGCAGCGCGGGGGCGACGAACACCAGGTAGGGCACGCTCTGGCCGCCGTCGTCGACGGGCTGCTGGATGAGCGCGGCGAGACCCACGGCGAGCCCCAGCAGGTACAGCACGGGCTGGCCGAAGGCCCCGACGATGATCGTCCACCCGTACGCGCGCATGGCTCGCACCATGTGCTCGGTGACGTACCACGTGCCGCGGGCGCGCGGGCGGCGCCCCCACTCCATGGCCTCGGCGCGCAGCTCGTCGAGAGTCGGGGTCGCGGTCGCGGCGGCCGCGCCGGGTGCCGCAGGATCGTTCGCGCTCATTCGATCAGCGACCGTCCGGTCAGGCGCAGGAAGACGTCCTCGAGGCTCGATCGCCGCACGAGGCTCGTGACCGGATGCAGGCCGCGCGCCGTGAGCTCCTCGAGCGCCGTCTCGCCGTTGTGCGCGTAGACGAGGATGCGGTCGGGCAGCACCTCGATGCGGTCGCCGATGCCCGTGAGCTGCGCGGCGACCTGCTGGTTGCGATCCGAGCCGAACCGCACCTCGAGCACCTCGCGGCTGGAGTGCTCGCGGATGAGCGACGCGGGCGTCCCCTCGGCCATGATGCGGCCCTTGTCGACCACGATGAGGCGATCGCACAGCTGCTCGGCCTCGTCCATGTAGTGGGTCGTGAGCACGAGCGTCGTGCCGCGCTCCTTGAGGCGGAACAGCCGATCCCACAGCACGTGACGGGCCTGGGGGTCCAGGCCCGTGGTCGGCTCGTCCAGCAGCAGGATGCGAGGGTCGTTGATGAGGCCGCGGGCGATCGTGAGGCGCCGCTTCATGCCGCCCGAGAGCTGGTCGACCTTGGACTTCGCCTTGTCCTCGAGCTGCGCGAACGACAGCAGCTCGTCGGCCTTCTGCGCGCACACGCGGCCGGGAAGACCGAAGTAGCGACCGTAGATGTAGAGGTTCTCGCGTGCGTTGAGCTCGCCGTCGAGGTTGTCCTGCTGCGGCACGACCCCCAGTCGCGAGCGGATCTCGGGCCCGTGACGGTCGGGGTCCAGGCCCAGGATGCTCAGGTCGCCGCCCGTCCGGCTCGACACCGCGCCGATCATCTTCATCGTCGTCGACTTGCCGGCCCCGTTCGGGCCGAGCAGCCCGAACGACTCCCCCGGAGCGACCTCGAACGACAGGCCGTCGACGGCGAGGAAGTCCGGCTTGCCCTTGGCCGTGTAGGCCTTGACGAGGCCCTCGGCTCGGATCACTGGTTCTGGCACCGGAACACTCTATCCGCGGGCGACGACATCGCCGCATCCGCCCGACCGGCCCCCGCGCGGCGGCCGGCGCGCCTCGCGTCGGGGAGAATCGACGTGGGCGAACCGCCCGCCTCAGCCGAATCGAGGACGCGATCCATGTCCACCTCCACCGCCGCACGCCGCCGCGGACGTCGAACCCCGGACGGCCCGCGCGCGAGCTTCCGCCAGCTGCTCCCGTTCCTCTTCGAGCACTCCCGCGTGCTCGTCGTCGTCGCCGTCCTCAGCGTCATCGGAGCGGTCCTGACGCTCGCCCAGCCGCTCGTCGTCGGCCAGGTCATCACGCGCGTGCAGGCCGGCGACACGCTGGGCCTGCTGGTGTGGGGGCTCGTCGCGCTCGTCGTGACGGCATCCCTCATCTCGGGCTTCCAGCACTATCTGCTCCAGCGCACCGGCACCGCCGTGGTCTACTCGAGCCGGCGCAGCCTCATCGCCCGCATCCTGCACCTGCCGATCAGCGAGTTCGACGCGCGCCGCACCGGCGACCTCGTCTCGCGCGTGGGCACCGACACGACGCTGCTCTACGCCGTCCTGACGCAGGGACTGGCGGATGCCGTCGGCAACGCGCTCATCTTTCTCGGCGCGCTCGTGGCCATGGCGATCATCGACCCCGTGCTTCTCGTGGCGATCGTCGTCGTCATCGGGGTGTCGGTCGTGGGCGTCGTGCTGCTCAGCGGCCGCATCCGCCGCGCCACCGCGCAGCAGCAGGAGAAGGTCGGCGAGCTCGCGTCGGGCGTCGAGCGGGCGATCGGCTCGATCCGCACCGTGCGCGCCGCGGGCGCCGGCGAGCGCGAGGAGGCCGCCGTGACAGGCCTCGCGCACGAGGCGTACGGCATCGGCGTGCGCATCGCCAAGGTGTCGGCGCTCGTCGTGCCGATCGCGGGCATCGCGCTGCAGGTGTCGCTGCTGGTGGTCCTCGGGTTCGGCGGGTTCCGCGTGGCGTCGGGCGCCATCACGATCGCGAGCCTGGTGACGTTCGTGATGTTCCTGTTCATGCTCATCGCGCCGCTGGGGACGTTCTTCGGCGCGATCACGTCGGTCAACCAGGCCCTCGGTGCGCTGGGGCGCATCCAGGAGGTGCTCGACCTGCCGACCGAGACGTCGAAGGACGCCGAGATCGCGGCATCCGTCGCGGTCGATCGCGAGCCCGAGTCGCCGGAGGCCGCAGCCGGCGAGGCACCGGCGGCGATCGCGTTCCGCGACGTGCGCTTCGCCTACCCCGAGAGCGTCGTCGCCGCGCGCCGCACCGCCGAGACGGAGGCGCGTGCGGTTCTCGAGAACGCCCACGTCGACACGTCGTCGATGCCGCTGGACGCGGACGATGCCGGCCCGGGCGCGGCGGCCGCGGCACCCGATCGCGGCGAGGTGCTGCACGGGGTCTCGTTCGACGTGCCGCGCGGCGCCCGCGTCGCCCTCGTCGGCCCGTCGGGCGCCGGCAAGTCCACCACGCTCGCGCTGATCGAGCGGTTCTACGACCCCACCGGCGGCACCATCCTGCTCGACGGGCAGGACGTGCGCACGCTCGATCGCGCCGCGCTGCGCGCGCAGCTCGGCTATGTCGAGCAGGATGCGCCGACCCTCGCCGGCACGATCGCCGACAACCTGCGACTGGCCTCGCCCGACGCGACGGATGCCGACTGCGAGCGCGTGCTGCGGGCGGTGAACCTCGGTGACGTCCTCGACCGCAGCGAGCTCGGTCTTCAGGCGCCGGTCGGCGAGGCGGGCGTCATGCTCTCGGGCGGTGAGCGCCAGCGCCTGGCGATCGCGCGCGCACTGCTGGCTGCGCCCCCGATCCTGCTGCTGGACGAGTCGACGTCGTCGCTGGACGGCCTGAACGAGCAGCGCATGCGCGAGGCGATCGACGCCGTCGCCGCCGGGCGCACGCTCATCGTCATCGCGCACCGGCTCTCGACCGTCGTGGACAGCGACCTGATCGTCGTCATGGAGAACGGCCGCGTCGTCGGCCAGGGCACGCACTCCGACCTGGTGGCCTCGACCCCGCTCTACCGCGACCTCGCCAAGCACCAGCTGCTGGTGTGATCGCCGGGTCATGCGCGGAGCCGGCCCTTTCGCGTCGAACCGCCCCCTTCTCTCGCGTCCGCACGGGGCGGGTCGGCGAGAAGGGGGCGGTTCGGCGCTGGGCGAGAGGGGTCAGGCGCGCTTGAGGCGGTAGCGCAGGGACTCCAGCTCGGCGGTCAGAGCAGCAGGGACCTTGCCGTCGAAGGTGGCGTAGAACTCCTCGGTCAGGTCGGTCTCGCGCAGCCACGACGCAGCATCGACCGAGAACAGCTCGTCGAGGTCGGCCTGCGGCACCTCGACGCCGTCGAGGTTGAGGTCCTGGGTCTGCGGCAGACGCCCGATCGGGCTGTCCTGCGCGTCGACCTGCCCCTCGACCCGGCGGATGATCCAGTCGATGACGCGGGCGTTGTCGCCGAACCCGGGCCACAGGAAGCGGCCGTCGGCGCCCTTGCGGAACCAGTTGACCTGGAAGATGCGGGGCGCCCGGTCGAAGCGCAGGTTCTGGCCGACCTTGAGCCAGTGGCCGAAGTAGTCGGCCATGTTGTAGCCGCAGAACGGCAGCATCGCGAACGGGTCGCGGCGCAACTCCCCCACGGTGCCCTCGGCGGCCGCGGTGCGCTCGGACGAGATGTTCGAGCCCATGAACACGCCGTGCGTCCAGTCGGTGGCCTCCACGACGAGCGGGACGTTGGTCGCTCGGCGCCCGCCGAACAGGATCGCGTCCAGCGGCACGCCCTCGGGACGCTCCCAGTCGTCGGCGATCTGCGGGCACTGGCCGGCCGAGACGGTGAAGCGCGAGTTCGGGTGGGCTGCGGGCCGGTCGGATGCCGGGGTCCAGGGGTTGCCCTCCCAGTCGATGAGCTCTGCCGGCGGCTCGTCGGTCAGACCCTCCCACCACACGTCCCCGTCGGGGCGGAGCGCCACGTTGGTGAAGATCGTGTTGCCCCACAGGGTCTCCACGGCGGTGATGTTGGTGGACTCGCCGGTGCCGGGAGCGACGCCGAAGAAGCCGGCCTCGGGGTTGATGGCCCACAGGCGACCGTCCTCGCCGGGCCGCAGCCAGGCGATGTCGTCGCCAAGCGTCTCCACCCGCCACCCGGGGATCGTCGGGCGCAGCATCGCGAGGTTGGTCTTGCCGCACGCCGAGGGGAACGCCGCTGCGACGTGGTATGCCTTGCCTTCGGGGCTGATGACGCGGATCAGCAGCATGTGCTCGGCGAGCCAGCCCTCGTCGCGGCCGATGACCGACGCGATGCGCAGCGCGAAGCACTTCTTGGCGAGGATCGCGTTGCCGCCGTAGCCCGAGCCGAACGACCAGACCTCGAGGGTGTCGGGGAAGTGGACGATGTACTTCTCGTCGTTGCACGGCCACGCGACGTCGGCCTCGCCGGGCTCCAGCGGCGCGCCCACCGAGTGCACGGTCTTGACCCACGGGGCGCCGGCGGCGATCTCCTGCAGCACCTCGGTGCCGACGCGCGTCATGACCTCGATCGACGTCACGGCGTATGCGCTGTCGGTGACCTGGACGCCGATGTGCGACAGCGGGCCGCCCACGGCGCCCATCGAGAACGGCACGACGTACATCGTGCGGCCGCGCATCGAACCCTCGAACAGCGGCGTGATCGTCTGCCGGATCTCGTCGGGGGCGACCCAGTTGTTGGTGGGGCCGGCGTCCTCTTCGCGCTCGGACGAGATGAAGGTGCGCGACTCGGTGCGCGCGACGTCGCTCGGGTGGGAGCGGGCGAGGTACGAGCCGGGGCGCCACTCGGGGTTGAGCTTGATGAGCTTGCCCTCGTCGACCTGCTGGCGCAGCAGCGCGTCGTTCTCGGCGCGCGAGCCGTCGACCCAGTGGATGCTGTCGGGCTTGGTCAGCGCGGCGATCTCATCGACCCACTCGCGGAGGGCGGCCATGCCCTCCCCCTCGACCGCGGGGACCGCGCCGAACGTGCGACGGACTCCCTCGGACGTTGCGGTCTGGATGGGCCGGGTGAAGATGTCGGCGAGGGCCATCGCTTTGCTCCTTTGTCTGCGGGGCGTTCAGATTCGAGTTCTGAACCAACTTTCCCGCCGCAACACCCTCTCTTGACCTCCAAAGCCGCGTAAAGAGTCGTGATTCTTTCACTATGATCAAAGAATGACTCCCACCCGGCTGGAACTGTCGACCCTCGGCCACCGCATCCGTCATGAGCGCGTCTCGCACGGGTTCACGCTCGACGAGCTGGGCGAGCTCGTCGGCGTCGCCGGCTCCCAGCTGAGCCTCATCGAGAACGGCAAGCGCGAGCCGAAGCTGTCGCTCCTGCAGAGCATCGCGCAGGCCACCGGCGTCGACGTCGCCGACCTGCTGTCGGCCGAGCCGCCCAACCGGCGTGCGGCGCTGGAGATCGAGCTGGAGCGGGCGCAGTCCAGCTCGGTCTTCCGGCAGCTCGGCATCGCGCCGGTCAAGGTCACCAAGGGCATGAGCGACGAGACGATCGAGTCGATCCTGGGCCTCCACCGCGAGCTGCAGCGTCGCGAGCGCGAGGCGATCGCGACCCCCGAAGAGGCGCGGCGAGCCAACACCGAGCTGCGCCTGAAGATGCGCGCGCACGACAACTACCTCCCCGACATCGAGAAACTCGCGGAGAAGCAGCTCAAGGCCGCCGGGCACACCTCCGGCGCGCTGACCCATCGCACCGTGAGCATCATGGCCGAGCAGCTGGGCTTCGAGCTCATCTACGTCAACGACCTGCCGCGGTCGACGCGCTCGATCACCGACCTCGAGCACGGCCGCATCTACCTGCCGCCCGCCTCGATTCCGGGCGGGCACGGACTGCGCTCGATGGCGCTTCAGGCGATGGCGCACCGCCTGCTCGGGCACGAGCGGCCCACCGACTACGCCGACTTCCTGCAGCAGCGCCTCGAGATCAACTACTACGCCGCGTGCGCGCTGATGCCCGAGACGGCCTCGGTGGCGTTCCTGCAGCAGGCCAAGAAGGACCGCGACCTGGCGGTGGAGGACTTCCGCGATGCGTTCGGCGTCACCCATGAGGCGGCCGGCATGCGGCTGACGAATCTGGCGACGCGCCATCTCGGCATCCGGCTTCACTTCATGCGTGTCGGCGGCAACGGCGGCATCAATCGTGTCTACGAGAACGACGACCTGCCCCTGCCGATGGACGTCACCGGCGCGATCGACGGCCAGATCGCGTGCCGCAAGTTCTCGGCGCGCGCGGCCTTCTCGGAGCAGAACCGCACGACCGAGCACTACCAGTACACCGACACCCCCGCCGGCACGTTCTGGGACTCCACGCAGACGGGCACCACCGCCGACGGCGAGTTCTCGATCACGGTGGGCGTCCCCTTCGACGACGCCCGGTGGTTCCGCGGCCGCGAGACCCAGAACCGCGCCGTATCGACGTGCCCGGACGAGGCCTGCTGCCGCCGCGCGCCCTCTCAGAGCATCGAGCGCTGGCAGGGCAAGGCCTGGCCCAGCGCCCGCGTGCACATGCAGATGTTCTCGCCGCTCCCCCGCGGCGCGTTCCCCGGCGTCGACGACAACGACGTCTACGCGTTCCTCGAGCGGCACGCGTAGGCGCGGCGGCGCGTCAGGCGTCGTGGATGCCGCCGCGGATCGCCGCGACGAGCTCGGGCGTCGGCTCGGTGATGCCGTGCACCTCGGCTGCGTGGGTCGCGGCCGCGGCGAGCACCTCGTCGTCCGTCGCCCCCGAGACCACGCCCTCGCAGCCGGGCACCACCGTGTCGCATTCGAACGTGCGCATGTTCTGCTCCTGTCGTCAGGACACCGGCCGGGCCATCGACCGCGCGTCGTCCTCGGAGAGGTCCATGTCGTGCACCGAACTCGCGTGCGCGCGGGCAGTGGCGACGACCGCCGCCAGGTCCGCCCCGCGCAGCACCGCGCCGCACGGGCATTCGATCGTCTGGCCGTCCATGGGGCTCTCCTCGTCTTTGTGGCATCCTGTCCGACAGGCGTTGGCGGATCATTGGGGAAATCGTGGCACGCATCTTCGTGACCGGGGGCGTGCGGTGCGAGGGTCCCGACGGATCGTTCGCGGATGCCGACCTGCCCGGCGCGCAGGGACGCGCGGCGTTCGGCATCCTGGTCCTCGAGCGGCGGCCCCTCACGCGCGATGCTCTGGCCGATCTGGTGTGGGGCGAGGCCCTGCCGGCGCAGTGGAACGGCGCGCTCACCTCGATCCTGTCGAAGGTCCGCCGGCTCGTCACGGGCACCGGCCTCGACGGAGGCGCCGTGGTCGCCTCGGCGGGCGGGACGTGCGCGATCCATCTGCCCGCCGATGCGTGGGTGGATGTCGAAGAGGCGGGCCGCCGGCTCGACGCCGCCGAAGGGGCGCTGCGCCGCGGCGACGCGGTGTCGGCGACCACGGACGCGACCGTCGCCTCGGCCGTGCTGCGCCGCCCGCTGCTGCCGGGACTCTCGGGCGACTGGATCGAGGCGCGCCGCGCCCAGCACGACGACGCGCTGCAGCGCTGCCTGCTCGTCCTCGCGACCGGATGGAACGCCCGCGGCAATCACGATCTCGCCGCGATCATCGCCGCCGACGCGGTCTCTCGGGACGCGCTGCGCGAGCGGGCTCACCGCGAGCTGATCCGCGCCGAGCTCGGCCGCGGCGACCGCGGCGCCGCGCTGCGCGCCTACGACCGGTGCGTGCGCGTGCTGGACGACGAGTTGGCGATCGCCCCCGATCCCGCCACGCGGGCGCTCATCGCGCACCTCGATTCCTGAGGGCGCAGGCGCTCACGCCCCTGTGAACGTGCGATAGCGCTCGAGCGCCGCGGTGACGTCGTCGGCGTGGGCCGCCTCCGGGCGGAACAGCTCGGGGACCTCGCGTCTGACGGCGACCGCGTGCGTCCAGCGGCCGACCACCTGACCGCTCGCGATGAGGACGGCCGCGACCATGCCGTTCTTCGATGGGCCGACGCGATCGAGCAGTTCCGGTGCGCACACGGCGCTGCGATCGGCGTACGAGAGGTAGTACTCGTCGAACGGAGGGAGGGCGATGACACCGGGCGGGCGGGGCGACCGGCGGGGACGGGGCGGCGCCGCGGTGTACCGAGCGTCATCGCCGTCGCCCGTCACCGTCAGCCGCGTCGCGGCGGCCTCGGCCGCCCGGCGCGCAGTGCCCAGCGGCAGGCCGCTCCACCACGCGAAGTCCCCGACGCCCGCGGGCCCGTGGCCGACGATGTAGCGGGCGAAGAGCTCGGCGTGCGGGTCGGCGGGCGTCACGGCATCCCGCACCCACTCCTCGGCGAGCACGATGTGCTGCTCCCGCGCGGTGCCGTCGTCGCGGCGCGCGACCGGTCCCTGGCACACGACGCCGCGCAACGACAGCGCCACGAGCAGGTGGTAGCCGCGCTGACCCGCGGTCCCCACTCTCCCGCCGTCGAGCACCGCGAACAGCTCGTCGCGCGTGAGCCGGCCGCCGCCGCGCAGCGCCGCCCGCGTGATCTTCTCGGCCCGGGCGAAGTCGTCCCCGGCGAGACCCTCGCGGCGATGGGCCGACGCCAGGCCGCGGAACTGGCGCTCGCCCGTGATCGGCAGCATCCAGCCGAGGTCGCGCGCGGGCACGATGTGGATGGTGCCGCGCATCGTCCACGAGCGGACGATCTCGCCCCGGTCGAACGCCGCGTCGACATCGCGCACGGTGGGCGCTCCCCGCGTGCGGACGCCGAGCGCCCACCGCCCCCCGCGGAACTCCTGCGACTGGACGGCGAGCATGTGACGAGCGGCGTCGGCCACGCTCTGCGCGGGTGCCGTCAGCCGATGCGATCTCAGTCGCGCGTCGGGGACGGAGCGGGACGCCATGCACCCATCCTGCCCGCCGCCGCCGACACCCGCCCGCACGCGCGAGGACCCCGCCACACGGAGATGCCGTGGCGGGGTCCCGGGCGAGCGAGGCTCAGAACGGGTTGGGCGTGAGGGTGTACTTCGTCTGGAGGTACTCGTGGATGCCCTCGGCGCCGCCTTCGCGGCCGAGGCCCGACATCTTCCAGCCGCCGAACGGCGCCGCGGCGTTCGAGACGACGCCCGCGTTGAGCCCCATCATCCCGGTCTCGAGCCGCTCGATCATTCGCTGGCCGCGTGCGAGGTTCTCGGTGAACACGTATGAGACGAGCCCGTACTCGGTGTCGTTGGCGATCCGCACCGCGTCGTCCTCGTCCTCGAACGGGACGATCGCGAGGACCGGGCCGAAGATCTCCTCGCGGAGGATGTCGCTGCCCTCGCGCACGTCGGCGACGACGGTCGGAGCGTAGAACGTGCCCGCCCCCTCGATGGCCTCGCCGCCCGTGGTCACCTGGGCGCCGCGCTCGACCGCGTCGCCGACGAGGGCGGCGGCCTTCGCCACCGCGCGGTCGTCGATGAGCGGGCCGATCGTCACGCCGTCCTCGGTGCCGCGGCCGACCTTGAGCCCCTTGACGCGGTCGGTGACGCGGCGGGCGAACTCGTCGACGACGTCGCGGTGCACGATGAAGCGGTTGGCCGCAGTGCAGGCCTGCCCGATGTTGCGGAACTTCGCCGCCATCGCGCCGTCGACCGCCTTGTCGAGGTCGGCGTCGTCGAACACGATGAACGGCGCGTTGCCGCCGAGCTCCATCGACGTGCGCAGCACCCCCTGGGCGGCCTGCTCGAGCAGACGCTGGCCGACCGGGGTGGAGCCGGTGAACGAGAGCTTGCGCAGACGAGGGTCGCGGATGATCGGCTCGGACACGGCCCCCGACGTCGACGTCGTGAAGACGTTCACGACGCCCTTGGGGAGCCCGGCGTCTTCGAGCAGCTTGGCGAAGTACAGCGTCGTCAGCGGCGTGAGCTCTGCCGGCTTGATCACGACGGTGCAGCCGGCGGCGAGGGCCGGTGCGATCTTGCGGGTCGCCATCGCGAGTGGGAAGTTCCACGGCGTCACCAGGAAGCAGGGTCCGACGGGGTGCTGCGACACGATCATGCGGCCGGTGCCCTCGGGGTTGGGGCCGTAGCGGCCCTGGACGCGGGCCGCCTCCTCGCTGAACCAGCGGACGAACTCGGCGCCGTACGCGACCTCGCCGCGCGCCTCGGCGAGGGGCTTGCCCATCTCGATCGTCATGAGGAGCGCGAAGTCCTCCTTGCGCTCCATCAGCAGGTCGAAGGCACGCCGCAGGATCTCGGCGCGCTCGCGCGCAGGGGTCGCCGCCCACGATGGGAAGGCCTCGACCGCCGCGTCCAGCGCGGCCATGCCGTCCGCCGGCGTCGCGTCGGCGATCGTCTTGACGACCTCGCCGGTCGCCGGGTCCTGCACGGTGAGCGTGCGGCCGCCGTCGGCGGCCAGCCACTCGCCTCCGATGAACAGCCCGTCGGGCACGCTCGCCAGCAGGTCGCTCTCACGGTTGTCGGTCATGGGGACTCCCTCGTCACAGATCGGATGCGTCGGCATCCTTTCCTAGATCGTATACGATTTGGTGCTCTCGTGGTCCATTGTTTCTCGCGACGGCCATCGACACCTTCGCCCGAGTGGCGAAAGAGGACATCCGACTGTACGTTCCGTACGGCCTCAGGCGGTGAGCGCGTCCGCGCGCTGAGCGACCATGCACCGGTCGAAGAACTCGCTGAGCTCGGCGGTCGCCGACAGCGGCAGCACCGTCGCGACGTACTGGTCGGGCCGCACGACCACGACCGCTCCCCGTCGATCGATGCCGCGCTCGGCGAAGATGTCGGCGTCGGTCCACGCATTGGGCGCGCCCGCGTAGACCTTCTCCCAGTCGGTCAGCCCCAGCGGACCGGTCCGGGGCAGGAACACCGCGGGAACCCGCGTGATGTCGACATCCTCGAAGGGCTGCTGGTAGACCGCCTTCACATCGAAGACGGCGTCGACGTCGGCGCCGTCCGGCGTGAAGCGCGCCAGCGGAGACCCGGGCGAGGCCAGCCACTCGGCCCAGTCGGCGAGAGCCGATGCCTCGCCGGCGGCGGGCGCATCGGCGAAGGCGTAGATCCGCCACCGGCCGTCGGCCTTGGCGTGGTGCCCGAGGTGGACGACGTTGCCGTCGCACACGCGGACGACCTCGACGCTCTTGAAGCGCTTGCCGATCGGGAAGCCGTCGGCGAGGGCCTGGTGCTCACCGGCCGATTCGATCATCGACGGGCCGTACTGCGTCATGAAGCCGGACGGGAACTCGGCCGTGCCCAGGTAGAACGTCGCGAGCTCGTTCGGATCCGTGATCTCCTCGGGCTTGCGGGCCATGAGCGTCGACCACTCGCGGTCGAAGTCGATGAGCTGCTGCGCGACGGGCTGACGCTCCGCCGAGTACGTCGACAGCAGGGAGGCCGGGCTGAGGCCGGTGAGGACGTGCCCGAGCTTCCAGCCGAGATTGAAGCCGTCCTGCATCGAGACGTTCATGCCCTGCCCCGCCTTGGCGCTGTGGGTGTGGCACGCATCGCCGGTGAGGAAGACGTGCGGTGCACGACCTTCGCCCTCGGGCACGTCGTCGAACTTGTCGGTGACGCGGTGCCCGACCTCGTAGACGCTGTGCCACGCGACCTCGCGCACGTCGAGCGTGTAGGGGTGCAGGATCTCGTTCGCCTTGCCGATGATCTGCTCGATCGAGGTCTTGCGCACGGCATGGTTGTCGTCGGCCGCGACCTCGCCCAGGTCGACGTAGATGCGGCTGAGGTACCCGCCCTCGCGGGGGATGTGCAGGATGTTCCCCGCCTCGGCGTTGATCGCGCACTTCGTGCGCCAGTCGGGGAAGTCGGTGTTGACCAGGACGTCCATGACACCCCACGCGTGCGCGGAGATCCCGCCGATGTGCTTGCGGCCGATCGCCTCGCGAACGCCGCTGCGCGCGCCGTCCGACCCGACGACGTACGTGGCGCGGATCGTGCGCTCCTGGCCCGCGCGCTCACCGGTGGTGTGGCGCACGCGCACCTCGACCGGGCGCTCGCCGGACTCGTGGACGGTGAGGCCCAGGAACTCGACGCCGTAGTCGGGGCGGATGCGGCCCGGGCCGTTGGCGGCGGCCTCGGCGAAGTAGTCGAGCACGCGCGCCTGGTTGACGATGAGGTGCGGGAACTCGCTGATCTTCAGCGCGTAGTCCTCGGTGCGGGCCGTGCGGATGATGTTCTGCGGGTTCTCGGGATCGGGACCCCAGAAGTTCATGTAGGCGATGTTGTAGGCCTCGGCGACGATGCGCTCGGCGAAGCCGAACGCCTGGAACGTCTCCACACTGCGCGGCTGGATGCCGTCCGCCTGGCCGAGGACGAGCCGGCCGTCGCGCTTCTCGATGACCCGCGTCACCACGTCGGGGAATTGCGACATCTGGGCCGCCAGGAGCATGCCCGCGGGGCCGGAGCCGACGATGAGCACGTCCATCTCGTCGGGAAGGTCGACGGGGCGGTCGATGCCGGTGCCCGCGGCGTCCTGCACACGGGGATCGGCGGACACGTAGCCGTGGTGGTGGAACTGCATGGGTCTGTCTCCTCCTCGGACGCCGATGTCGAGGTCACGCTGCGACGTTGCTTGCGGCCGGTCAGGGTATGTTCTATATTCGAACATACCGTTCTACTACTGAACAGATCGTATACGAAGCGCAGCGCCTCGCACAAGACCCCGGCGTCGATGCGACGATGCCAGACCGCAGGAGAACCCGTGCCCGCATCCGAGACCTCCTCCCCCGCCTCGCAGACGCTGAGCCGCGGCATCCGCATCCTCGAGGTCCTCGCCGAGGCGCGCGAACCCCTCGCGATCGACGAGATCGCCCGTCGGCTCGGCGTTCACCGCTCGGTCGCGTACCGCCTGCTGCGCACCCTCGAGGACCACGGCCTCGTCACGCGCGACAGCGCCGGGCGCGTCGTGCTGGGCGCGCGCATGGCGGCGCTCGCGGCCGGTGTCGCGCACGATCTGCAGGCCGAGGCGCTTCCCGAGCTCACCGCGGCGGCGAACGAGCTCGGCATGACGTGCTTCCTCGCCGTGCTCGATCGCGACGAGTGCATCACGCTCGCCAGCGTCGAGCCGCGCCACGCCGTCGCCTCGGTCGCCCAGCGCCCCGGCTCGCGGCATCCGGTCACCGTCGGCGCCCCCGGCAAGGCGATCCTCAGCCTGCTCGCCCCCGAGGAGTGGCCCGCCGACGTCGGCGAGCGGCTGCGCACCGAGGTCGCCGAGGCCGCAGCCCGCGGCTACGCGACCAGCCACGACGAGGTGATCCCGACGGTGCAGGCCGTCTCGGTGCCGCTGCCGCTGCGCGGCCGGCGTCCGGCCGCCATCGCCGCGATCCATGTCGCGAGCCCCGACGATCCGGGCGCGATCGCCGCGCGCCTTCGCCGATCCGCCGACGCGATCCTCGCCGCGCTCGGCGGCTGAACCCCGACGCGCGCAAGAGAGAGCCGCCCCGGGGTGGACCCCCGCCCCCGGGACGGCTCTCGGCCGGTGGCAGGACCCGCGTCAGGCCTTCGCGAGACCGCGGATCGGGCTCACGCTCTGCTCCTGCTCGTGGTCGGGGCCGAGCGGGATGCCGGTGCGGTCGCGCAGCAGCAGCGTCGCGACCAGGCCGACGAGCGTGGCGCCGGCGAGGTACCACGTGACGCCGGTGGTCGAGCCGGTCGACTGCACGATCGCCTGCGCGATGGTGGGGGCGAACGCGCCGCCGACGATCGCACCGATCGCGTACGAGATCGACACGCCCGAGAAGCGGATGGATGCCGGGAACAGCTCGCTGTAGAGCGCCGCCTGAGGACCGTAGGTGAACCCGAGACCGATGGCGAGGAACCCGAGCGCGAGGAAGATCAGTCCCACGTTGGCGGTGTTCACGAGCGGGAAGAGCGCGAAGACGCCGATCAGCTGCAGGACCCAGCCGATGATGTACGTCGTGCGGCGGCCGATGCGGTCGCTGATGAATCCGGCGAACCACGTCGAGACGAGCCAGACGACGGCGGAGCCCGTGACGGCCCACAGGATGTCATCGCGCGTGATGGCGACGGGGCCCTCGGGGTCGGTGGCGTAGCGCTGGATGTAGCCGCCGGTCGTCATGTAGCCGACGGCGTTGTTCCCGGCGAACACGAGGGCCGCCACGATGACGAGCACCGCGTGCTTCTTGAACAGCTGCACGATCGGCATCTTCGTCTGCTCCTTGCGCTCGGCGATCTCGGCGAACACCGGGCTCTCCTCGACGCGGCGGCGGACCCAGTAGCCCACCACGATCAGGACGAAGCTCAGCAGGAACGGCACGCGCCAGCCCCACTCGAGGAAGGCGTCGCCGGGGGCGATGAGCGCCATGAGGCCCATGATCCCGGAGGCCAGCAGCAGACCCAGCGGCACACCGATCTGCGGCGACGCCCCGAACAGGCCCCGCTTGGCCTTGGGCGCGTGCTCCACGGCCATGAGGACGGCGCCGCCCCACTCGCCGCCCGCCGAGATGCCCTGCAGGACACGCAGCAGCACGAGGAGGATCGGTGCGGCCATGCCGATGGCCGCGTACGTCGGCAGCACGCCGACGAGGGTCGTGGCGGCGCCCATCAGGATCAGCGTCAGCATCAGGACGACGCGGCGGCCGTACTTGTCGCCGTAGTGGCCGGCGAGGAAGGCCCCGAGCGGCCGGAAGAGGAAGCTGATGCCCACCGTGATGAACGACAGGATCTGCGCGAAGCCCTCGCCCGCGGGGGCGAAGAAGAGCTGGGCGAAGACCAGGCCGGCCGCGAAGGCGTAGATGAAGAAGTCGTACCACTCGACCGTGGTGCCGACGACCGTGGCGAAGACGACGCGACGACGGTCGGTCGTCGACGCGATGGTTCCGGTGGGAGTGAATCCCTCGTGCTGTGGTGCGCTCATGCGCTTGACTCCTTCGTCCGTGGGTGTGACTGCGATGTCCGGCAGCGATCGTTTCTTGATGCTTGCCTCGATGTTCGGGATCATATACGATTTCGAATACGACGCAAGAGCGAGGGAGCTCATGACCATCGACACGACACCGGCGACCGCTTCGGATCAGCGATTCGCCGCACTGCCCGCCCGCCCCGGCAAGATCATCGCGGTGCACCTCAGCTACGTCTCGCGCGCCGAGCAGCGCGGGCGCCGCCCCGCCGATCCCTCGTACTTCTTCAAGCCGTCGAGCTCGCTCGCGGCATCGGGCGAGGTCATCGAGCGCCCCGCCGGCACCGAGCTGCTCGCGTTCGAGGGCGAGGTCGCCCTGGTCATCGGCGAGCCGGCGCGGAACGTCACCGTCGAGGACGCCTGGTCCCACGTCGCGTGGGTCACGGCCTCGAACGACTTCGGCCTGTACGACCTGCGTGCCAACGACCGCGGCTCGAACGTCCGCTCCAAGGGGCGCGACGGCTACACCCCGGTGGGCCCCGGCCTGATCGACGCGAGCATCGTCGACCCCGCCGCGCTGCGCGTGCGGACGTGGGTCAACGGCGAGATCGCGCAAGACGACACCACCGAGGAGCTCATCTTCCCGTTCGCGCAGATCATCGCCGACCTGGCGCAGCACTTCACACTCGAGACCGGCGACGTCATCCTCACCGGAACCCCGGCGGGCTCGTCGGTCGTCGTCCCCGGCGACGTCGTCGAGGTGGAGGTCGACGCGCCCACGGCACCCGGTTCGCCCACGTCAGGGCGCCTCGTCACGACCGTCGCCGAGACGCCGGCTTCGTTCGACCCCGAGATCGGCTCGCTCCCGGACGTCGACGACACCCAGCGCGCCGAGGCGTGGGGTTCGCGCGAGGCCGCAGGGCTCCCCCCTGTGCGCCGCGGGATCTCCCCCGAGCTGCGTCAGAAGCTCGAGAAGGCCCCCGTCGCGGGGCTGTCGCAGCAGCTGCGCAAGCGGGGCCTGAACAACGTCTCGCTCGACGGCATCCGCCCCATGCATCCGGGCGCCAAGCTCGTCGGCACCGCCAAGACGCTGCGGTTCGTGCCGAACCGCGAGGACCTCTTCCGCTCGCACGGCGGCGGCTACAACGCGCAGAAGCGCGCGTTCGACGCCGTCGACGCCGGCGAGGTCATCGTCATCGAGGCCCGCGGCGAGCGCGGCTCGGGCACGCTCGGCGACGTCCTGGCGATCCGCGCCCACGCGCGCGGCGCCGCCGGCATCGTCACCGACGGCGGCGTGCGCGATCACGACGCCGTCGCCGCGGTCGGCATCCCCGTCTACTCCGCCGGAGCACACCCGGCGGTGCTCGGCCGCAAGCACGTGCCGTGGGACACCGACCTGACGATCGCGTGCGGCGGCGCCACCGTGCAGCCCGGCGACGTCATCGTCGGCGACGCCGACGGGGTCATCGTGATCCCGCCGGCCATCGCCGAGGAGGTCGCGGACGCTGCACTCGCGCAGGAGGACGAAGACGCCTGGATCGCCGCCAAGGTTGCGGAGGGGCATCCGGTCGGCGGCCTCTTCCCGATGAACGACGAATGGCGCCGCCGCTACGACGAGGAGACCGGACGATGAGCGGGCAGACCGTGGGCACCACGGCGTCGAGCAAGTCCGAGCTCGCATATGCCTGGATCCGTGAGCGGATCGGGCGCAGCGAGTACGGACCGGGCTACCGTCTGGTGCTCGGCACCATCGCCGACGCGCTCGACATGAGCGTCGTCCCGGTGCGCGAGGCGGTCAGGCGCCTCGAGGCCGAGGGCCTGGTGACCTTCGAGCGCAACGTCGGCGCGCGCGTCGCCGTGATCGACGAGAGCGAGTACGTCTTCACGATGCAGACGCTCGGCGTCGTCGAGGGCGCGGCCACGGCGCTGTCGGCGCCGAACCTCACAGGCGCCGACCTCGACCGCGCGCTCGAGGTGAATCGCCGCATGGAGCGGCTGCTCGACGACTTCGACGCGCACACCTTCACGCTGCTGAACCAGCAGTTCCACTCCGTGCTGTACGAGCCGTGCCCCAACCCGCACATCCTCGACCTCGTCCACCGCGGCTGGAACCGGCTGTCCGGCATCCGCGACTCGACGTTCGCGTTCGTCCCCGGACGCGCGCACCACTCGGTCGAGGAGCACGCCGAGATCGTCGACCTCATCCGCTCGCACGCCGACCCCCTCGAGATCGAGATGGCCGCCCGCCGCCACCGCTGGCGCACCATGGACGCCTTCCTCGCCTCTCGCCACCCCGACACCCACGCCTGAATCCTCCGAAGGAGCAACACCATGACCGACACCACCCTGGTCGCATCGCAGCGACACGTCCCCGACGACCTGCCCACCCGCATCCAGCACTACATCGACGGAGAGTTCGTCGACTCGGTGGACGGCGACACGTTCGACGTGCTCGACCCGGTCTCGAACGAGACGTACCTGCAGGCCGCGGCCGGTAAGAAGGCCGACATCGACCTCGCCGTCGCCGCCGCCACGCGCGCCTTCACCGAGGGGCCGTGGCCCCGGATGCTGCCCCGCGAGCGCAGCCGGATCCTCCACCGCATCGCCGACATCGTCGAGTCGCGCGACGCGCGCCTGGCGGAGCTGGAATCCTTCGACTCGGGCCTGCCGATCACGCAGGCGCTCGGCCAGGCGCGCCGCGCCGCCGAGAACTTCCGCTTCTTCGCGGACCTGATCGTGGCGCAGGCCGACGACACCTACAAGGTGCCCGGCCGCCAGATCAACTACGTCAACCGCAAGCCGATCGGCGTCGCCGGCCTCATCACGCCGTGGAACACGCCCTTCATGCTCGAGTCGTGGAAGCTGGGCCCGGCGCTGGCCACCGGCAACACCGTCGTCCTCAAGCCCGCCGAGTTCACGCCGCTGTCGGCTTCGCTGTGGGCGGGCATCTTCGAAGAGGCGGGTCTGCCGAAGGGCGTGTTCAACCTCGTGAACGGTCTCGGCGAAGACGCCGGCGACGCGCTGGTGAAGCACCCGGACGTCCCGCTCATCTCGTTCACGGGCGAGAGCAGCACCGGCCAGCTCATCTTCGGCAACGCCGCCCCGTACCTCAAGGGCCTGTCGATGGAGCTCGGCGGCAAGAGCCCCGCCGTCGTGTTCGCCGACGCGGACCTCGACGCCGCGATCGATGCCACCATCTTCGGCGTGTTCTCGCTGAACGGCGAGCGCTGCACCGCCGGCAGCCGCATCCTGGTCCACCGCGACGTCTACGACGAGTTCGTCGAGCGCTACGCCGCGCAGGCGAAGCGCGTCGTGGTCGGCTATCCGCACGACCCGAACACCGAGGTCGGCGCACTCGTGCATCCCGAGCACTACGAGAAGGTCATGAGCTACGTCGAGATCGGCAAGACCGAGGGCCGCCTCGTCGCCGGCGGCGGCCGCCCCGCCGGCTTCGACGAGGGCAACTTCGTCGCCCCGACGGTGTTCGCCGACGTCTCGCCGGATGCGCGCATCTTCCAGGAGGAGATCTTCGGCCCGGTCGTGGCGATCACGCCGTTCGACACCGACGAAGAGGCACTGGCCCTGGCCAACAAAACCAAGTACGGCCTCGCCGCCTACATCTGGACCAACGACCTCAAGCGCGCCCACAACTTCGCGCAGTCGGTCGAGGCGGGCATGGTGTGGCTGAACTCGAACAACGTGCGCGACCTGCGCACGCCGTTCGGCGGAGTCAAGGCCTCGGGCCTGGGCCACGAGGGCGGCTACCGCTCGATCGACTTCTACACCGACCAGCAGTCGGTGCACATCACGCTGGGCAAGGTCCACAACCCGACCTTCGGCAAGCAGGAGCACCACGAGGCCACCGACCTCGACGACCCGGACCCCCGCTGACCCGGAGGCGGCGGCGACCTCATCCCGCCGCCGCCTCCGCACCATCCACCACTGACAAGCAAGGACGCTGACATGACCGACCGCACTGAAAAGACCCTGACCTCCTCCGGCTTCTACGTGAGCCAGGAGGCGCCCATCCACACCGACAATCCCATCCCGACGCCCTCCTCCCCCGCGCCCGACATCCTGCGCTGCGCCTACATGGAGCTGGTCGTGACCGACCTGACGGTGTCGCGGAACTTCTACGTCGACGTCCTCGGCCTCTACGTCACCGAAGAGGACGACACCGCGGTCTACCTCCGCTCGACCGAGGAGTTCATCCACCACAACCTGGTGCTGCGTCAGGGCCCCGTCGCCGCGGTCGCGGCGTTCTCGTACCGCGTGCGCAGCGAGGCAGACCTCGACAAGGCGGTGGCGTTCTACACCGAGCTCGGCTGCCGCGTGGAGCGCAAGGCCGACGGCTTCACCAAGGGCATCGGCGACTCGGTGCGCGTCACCGACCCGCTGGGCTTCCCGTACGAGTTCTTCTACGCCACCGACCACGTCGAGCGCCTGTCGTGGCGGTACGACCTGCACACGCCCGGCGAGCTGGTGCGCCTGGACCACTTCAACCAGGTGACCCCCGACGTCCCGCGCGCGACGAAGTTCATGCAGGACCTCGGCTTCCGCGTCACCGAGGACATCCAGGACGAGGCGGGCACCGTGTACGCCGCGTGGATGCGCCGCAAGCCCACCGTGCACGACACGGCGATGACCGGCGGCGACGGCCCGCGCATGCACCACGTCGCTTTCGCCACGCACGAGAAGCACAACATCCTCGCCATCTGCGACAAGCTGGGTGCCCTCCGCATGTCGGACCGCATCGAGCGCGGCCCCGGCCGCCACGGCGTATCGAACGCGTTCTACCTCTACCTGCGCGACCCCGACGGCCACCGCGTCGAGATCTACACGCAGGACTACTACACCGGCGACCCCGACAACCCGGTCGTCACGTGGGACGTCCACGACAACCAGCGCCGCGACTGGTGGGGCAACCCCGTCGTCCCGACCTGGTATACCGAGGCCTCGCTGGTGCTCGACCTCGACGGCAACCCGCAGCCGGTCGTCGCCCGCACCGACGACTCCGAGATGGCGGTGACCATCGGCGCCGACGGCTTCTCGTACACGCGCGCCGACGACACCGAGTCGATGCCCGACTGGAAGCTCGGCGAGTACAAGCTCGGCCACCAGCTGTAGCCGGCATCCCCGGCATCCATGTCCCACTTTTCGCCGCCTGCGCCCTGGGCGCGCGGCGAAAAGTGGGACACGATGCCGAGGGGCGAAGGGCCGTGTCCCACTATTGGCCGCCTGGCGGCGGCCGGAGCGACAAGAAGTGGGACACGGAACGAGATATGAGGCGGGGCTCCGCCGGAGAAGAGGAAGACGGATGCTGACACCCGAGCAGATCGCCGAGATCGCCGACGAGCTGGCCGAAGCGGACCGGAACCACAGCGTGATCCCGCGGATCACCGCCCGGTACCCCGAGGCCACGGTCGAGGACTCCTACGCGATCCAGGGCGTGTGGCGCGACAAGAACCTGGCCGCGGGGCGCCGCCTGGTGGGTCGCAAGATCGGCCTGACCTCGAAGGCGATGCAGCAGGCGACAGGCATCAGCGAGCCCGACTACGGCGTCATGTTCGACGACACCGTGTACCCGACGGGCGCCGAGATCCCCGTCGACCACTTCTCGAACGTGCGCATCGAGGTCGAGCTCGCGTTCGTCCTCAAGACGCCGCTCGAGGGCCCCGACTGCACGCTCGAGGACGCGCTCGCCGCGATCGACTACGCGGTGCCCGCGCTCGAGGTGCTGAACTCCCACATCGAGCTCGAGGGTCGCACGATCGTCGACACCATCAGCGACAACGCCGCATACGGCGCCATGGTCCTCGGCGATGTGCACCGCAGCCCGGACGAGGTCGACCTGCCGTGGGTGCCGGGCGTGCTCGCGCGCAACGGCGAGATCGAGGAGACCGGCGTCGCCGCCGGCGTGCTCGGGCACCCCGCGACGGGGGTCGCGTGGCTGGCGAACAAGTTCCACCAGCACGGCGCGCGTCTGGAGGCCGGGGAGATCATCCTGGCAGGCTCGTTCACGAGGCCGATGTGGGTCTCGCGCGGTGACACCGTGCACTGCGACTTCGGACCGATGGGAACCATCTCATGCCGCTTCGTCTGACCCCGACCTTCCGCGACGATCTCGCGAACACAGACCGGGCCCTCGCGGGCATGTGGGTGTGCACGGGCTCGCCGCTCGTCGCCGAGATCGCCGCCGGCTCGGGTCTGGACTGGCTGCTGATCGACATGGAGCACGCCCCCAACGGCCTGGAATCGGTGCTCGCGCAGCTGCAGGCCGTCGCCGCGTACCCGATCACGCCGCTGGTCCGCGTGCCCTCGAACGACCAGGTGCTGATCAAGCAGGTGCTGGACCTCGGCGCGCAGAACATCCTCGTGCCGATGGTGAACAGCGCCGAGGATGCCGAGGCCGCCGTCCAGGCCGTGCGGTATCCCCCGCGCGGGCGCCGCGGCGTCGGCTCGGCGCTCGGCCGCTCGGCCCGCTGGAACCGTGTCGACGGCTACCTCGCGGATGCCGACGCGCACGTGTCGCTGTTCGTGCAGGTCGAGACCGCCGCGGCCGTGACCGCCGCCGCGGAGATCGCGGCGGTCGACGGCGTCGACGGCGTGTTCGTCGGCCCGAGCGACCTGGCCGCCTCGATGGGGCTGCTCGGCGCGCAGACGCATCCCGATGTCGTCGCCGCGGTCCGGGCGACGTTCGACGCCGTCCGCGCCGCCGGCAAGCCCGTCGGCGTCAACGCCTTCGACCCGGCGACCGCAGACGCCTACGTCGAGGCCGGGGTCTCGTTCATCCTGGTCGGCGCCGATGTCGCGCTTCTCGCGCGCGGCTCCGAGGCTCTCGCGGCGCGCTTCATCCCCGAGGCCGACACCACGCGGCGCGCGGGGTACTGACGCGCCAGGACGATCGTTGCGGCGAGGCGGTGGAGCGGATGCTCACGCCTCGCCGCAGTCGTTCGCGCTGGGTCATCACCGGCGCGCTCACCGTCAAGCCCGAGCGGGGACGGCGGCGAAGAATAAGAGCGCCTGCGGCGCTGCGGCACGATCCGCAGCACCGGGAACAGCTTGCGAACAGAAAGAGACGCCGATGTCCGATTCCCCTTCCGTCCTCGACGAGGTCGAGGTCCTCGATCGCGTCCAGGCCCCCGCCGGAGAAGGCCGCGAGATCCTCGACGCCGCCACCCGCGAGGTGATCGGGCGTGCACCCGTGCACACCGTGGAGGACCTCGACGACGCCATCGCGCGCGCCAAGGCCGCCCAGCCGGCGTGGGAGGCCCTCGGCCACCCCGCCCGCCAGGAGCTGCTGCTGAAGGCGGCCGACGCGATCGACGCGAACGCCGAGGCCCTCGCGCGCATCCTCTCGCGCGAGCAGGGCAAGCCCCTCAACGGCCCGGGCGCCCGCTTCGAGGTCGGCGCGTGCTCGACATGGCTGCGCTCGGCGGCGAACACGCCGCTCGACCCCGAGGTGCTCGTCGACGACGAGTCCGGCCACGCGACGCTCATCTACAAGGCGATCGGCGTCGTCGCGGCGATCGGCCCGTGGAACTGGCCGCTCATGATCGGCATCTGGCAGATCGGCCCGGCGCTGCGCATGGGTGACACCGTCGTGGTCAAACCGAGCGAGAACACGCCGCTGAGCGTGCTGGCGATGCTCGCGATCATGAACGAGGTGCTCCCCGCGGATGTCCTGATCGGCGTGTCGGGCGGGCGCGACGTCGGCGCGCGGCTGGCGGCGCACCCCGACATCGACAAGGTCATGTTCACCGGCTCGACGGCGACCGGCCGCAAGATCATCGAGGGCTCCGCCGGCAACCTCGCCCGCCTCACGCTCGAGCTCGGCGGCAACGACGCCGGCATCGTGCTGCCCAGCGCGGACCCGCAGGCGATCGCACAGGATCTCTTCTGGGGCGCGTTCATCAACACCGGCCAGACGTGCGCGGCCCTCAAGCGCCTCTACGTGCACGACTCGATCTACGAGGACGTCATCGCCGCCCTCGCCGCCGTCGCGGAGCAGACGCCGATGGGCCCGGGGCTGGACGAGGACAACGTGCTCGGCCCGCTGCAGAATCCGCAGCAGTTCGACATCGTCAGCCGCCTGGTCGAGGATGCCAAGGCCAACGGCGGCCGCATCGTCACGGGCGGCGCGCCGGCGGCCGACCTCGGCGACCTCTTCTACCCGATCACGATCGTGGCCGACGTCGCCGACGGCATCGCCCTCGTGGACGAGGAGCAGTTCGGTCCGGCCCTGCCCGTGGTCCGCTACACCGACGTCGAGGACGCCATCGCCAGCGCGAACCGGCTCGACGTGGGCCTCGGCGCCTCGGTGTGGGCCGGCACGCGCGAGGAGGCGCTGTCTCTGGCGACCCGCATCCAGTCGGGCACCGTGTGGATCAACTCGCACGGCGGCCTGCACCCCCAGGTGCCCTTCGGCGGCGTGAAGTCGTCGGGATACGGCCTGGAGTTCGGGGCCGAAGGTCTCAAGGCGGTGGCCGTGCCGCAGATCATCAACGGCTGACACACTCCAGGACGAAGGGAACAACGATGTCCATCAAGACAGCGATCGTCGTCGGCGCAGGCTCTGCGGGTGCGGTCGTCGCCCGCAGGCTTATCGACGCCGGCGTCGAGGTGACGCTGCTGGAAGCAGGCGGCGAAGACACCAATCCGGCGATCCACGACCCCGCCCGCATGGGCGAGCTGTGGCACAGCGCGGATGACTGGGACTACTACACGGTCCCCCAGGAGCACGCGGCCGGGCGCCGCCTGCACCTGCCCCGCGGCAAGGTGCTCGGCGGGTCCCACGCGCTCAACGCCATGATCTGGGTGCGGTGCCCTCCGGCCGACTACGACAACTGGGCAGCGCTCGGCAATGAGGGCTGGGCCTGGGACGACGTGCTACCGGTGTACAAGGCGATCGAGGACTTTTCGGGCGGCGCGTCCGACCTCCACGGCGTCGGCGGCCCGCTTCCGGTCACCGACGACTACGAGCTCGCGCCGATCCAGGCGTCGATCCTCGATGCGTGCGTCGAGGAGGGCCTCGAACGCAACCCTGACTACAACGGCGAGAGCATCGACGGCGCGTCGCAGCAGCAGGTGACCATGAAGGACGGCGTCCGCGCCAACACCTGGACGACCTACCTCAAGCCCGTCCGCGATCGTCTGACGATCGTCACCGGCGCGCACGTCCACTCGGTCATCGTCGAGGACGGCACCGCCGTCGGCGTCCGCTACCGCGCCCAGGGCGAGGACACCGAGCTGCGCGCCGATGAGGTCGTCCTCGCCGCCGGCGCCCTGGACTCCCCCGCGATCCTGCTGCGCTCGGGCATCGGTCCGGCGGCGGAGCTCGAGGCCCTCGGCATCCCGGTGATCCTCGATGCGCCCGCGGTCGGCAAGAACCTGCACGACCACTTCCTGTCGCCGGTCATCTTCACCACGACCGCGAAGAAGGTGGGACCGCCCGCGCCGGGCACCTCGGTGACCCAGAGCCACCACTTCTGGAAGAGCCTGCCCGAACTCGAGGTGCCCGACACCCAGCCGATCCACTTCT
Source organism: Microbacter sp. GSS18 (assembly GCA_029319145.1). NCBI lineage: Bacteria > Pseudomonadati > Bacteroidota > Bacteroidia > Bacteroidales > Porphyromonadaceae > Microbacter > Microbacter sp. GSS18. The sequence goes on from CP119753.1 coordinate 2,024,149, forward strand.
CGGTGCCGATGTTCAACGACTACCTCGAGCCGATCATCGACGACGGGTTCTCGCTGATGGCGGGGATCGTCAGCCCCAAGAGCCGCGGCAGCGTGACGCTCTCGGGCCCGGGGCTGGACGACGAGCTGCTCATCGACCCCGCCACGATGGAGGACCCGGAGGACGTCCGCTCGATGGTCGCGTCGGTGGCCAAGTGCCGCTCGATCGGCCGTCAGCCGGCGCTCGCCGACGAATGGGGAGCCGTCGAGGTGTACCCCGGCACCGACGTCTCGGACGACGAGCTGGAGGACTGGGTCCGCCGCACCGTGGTGACCTATCACCACCAGGTCGGCACGTGCCGCATGGGCGTCGACGACGAGGCCGTGGTCGACCCGCGTCTGCGCGTGCGCGGCATCGACGGGCTGCGCGTCATCGACGCGTCGATCATGCCGCAGGTGACGACGGGCAACACGAACGCGCCGGCTGTGCTCATCGGCGAGCTCGGCGCGCGCTTCCTCATCGAGGATGCCGCGCTCGTGCCCGCGGCGGCGACGACCGCCTGAGGCCGCACGCCGACAAGGGCCGGGATCCTGAGGATCCCGGCCCTTGTGGCGATACCTCATTCGCGCGCCCTGCACCTGCACCCCACCCACCGCTATGCCAGTCGGACCTCCGGTGGTTCGCGCCGAGGTCGGTGCTCATGCCGTTCGCACTTCTTCGGCGTGTGTCGCCGCGCCGAATGCCCAAGCGATCGGATGTATCAGCGCCGGCTCCTCGCGCCTCTACTCCGCATGGACAAGAACACCGGCGGTGTCGAACCGCCTCTCACCGAACGCGCACTCCGCAAAGCAGAACTGAGCATCCGGCGCCACGAGGCCGCGCCTCCGACGCCGATCACGGCGAGCTTCGACATCGCCACCGATACCCACGGCAAGCCGAAGGTCGCCGTCGAACAGACCGCGGACGGTCGATGGCGCGTGAACGTGTCCGTCGCTCGCGCTCGGACGGCTCTGATCGAGCGCGCGGCGCCGGAACTCGTCCGGGTCACGAAGCGGAAGCTGACGGCAGGTCTGTCACGCATGAACCCCGACGAGCTCGCACCCTCCATTCCCGCGGACCGCGACGATGTCGCGATCACTCCGAAGCTGCCGAAGGGGCTGCGGGGCGTTCGGGCGTTCAGAGACGACCGCGACATCCGGCCGACGACCGTCTTCAACCCGGATGGGCGATGGGTCTACTACGACGAGCACTATCCCTGGCGCTGCGTGGTCCGCATGACGCGTCCATCCGGGTGGAGCGGCAGCGGCGTGCTCATCGGGCCGCGGCACGTGCTGACAGCGAGCCACTGCGTCGACTGGACGCCCGGCTGGCTCCGCGTCGACGTCCTCTACACGAACGGCAGCTCGCTGGCGGCCGCGTACGGAACACACGCCTACTACGCCCAGAAGGTGACCGCCGCCAACTACAGTTCCACGAACATGGACGACGACTACTCGGTCATCGTCCTCGATCAGCGTCTGGGCGACACGTACGGGTGGTTCGGCGCGCGCACGTACTCGGACTCGTGGGATGACGAGGTGCTCCCCTGGCGCAACATCGGGTACCCCCAGGACTTCAGCTGGACCGGCGAGCTGGCGACATACCAGCGCGACTTCGCGCTTGACGAGGACGACTTCGACTCCGACAGCGGAGGGCGAGTGCTCCTCAGCGACACGTTCGACAATTGGCCCGGTCAGTCCGGCAGCCCCGTGTTCGGCTTCTGGTCGGACGGCCCATACGTCGTCGGCGTCACATCGGGTGAAAGCAGTGCGAACAACTTCGTCGCGGGCGGCGAGCGCCTCACCGGTCTCGTCCGTCGGGCAAGGCAGGATCACCCGTAGCGGCATCCCGTCCAAACGACCAGTCGAGGCGAAGACTCCGACCCCGGCTGGAGTGTCGACGATCACACGATGCTCATGCGCTCCAGAGCCCGTAGGCGGCATGCCGCTTGCGGGGATTGCCCGCACCGAGAAGAAATCGAAGGAGGGCCCGGCGTCCCCCGACCCCGGACCCTCCTGCTTCGCGTGCGCGTCAGCGCAGCGAGTACCCGCCGTCGATGAGCAGATCGGTGCCGTGGCAGTAGCCGGCCTCATCCGACAGCAGGTACAGCGTTCCCGCGGCGATCTCCTCGATGGCGGCGAACCGCCCCGGGACCGTGCCCGGCAGCCACTGCGGATGCATCGCGGTGTCGGCCTCGAGGAACGGGGTCGACACGTACCCCGGCGAGACGGTGTTCACCCGCACGCCGCGCGGGCCCCACTCCACCGCCAGCGAGCGCGCCATCGCGGTCACGCCCGCCTTGGCGGTGTTGTAGGCGACGGTCTTCTGCGGCACGTTGACGACGCGATTGCCCGACATGGACGCGATCGCGACCATGCTGCCCGTGCGCGCCGTGAGCATGGCCGCCGAGAACGCCCGGAGCGTCAGGAACACGCCGCGCAGGTTCACCGCGATCACCGCATCGAAGTCGTCGATCGCGACCGTCTCGGCCGGCGCGTCGGCGCCGCGGATGCCGGCGTTCGCCACGACATGGTCGATGCGCCCGTCGGTGGCGGCGAGCACTTCGGCGGCGGCGGCCGTCACCGACAGCGCATCCGCGACGTCGCACTCGACGAACTCCCCCGGCCCGCCGGCTTCGAGGTCGAGGCCGAACACGCGCGCGCCCTCGTCGAGGAGGGCCTGCGCGATGCCGCGGCCGATGCCGCTGGTCGTCCCGGTGACGGCCGCGACGCGGCCGTCGAATCGCCCGCCCACGCCTAGGCCTCGAGTGCCCGGGCGACCGGGACGGTGTCGGTGATCTGCTCGAACCCCGTGACCGCGCCGTCCTCGAGGCGCCAGATGTGGGTCACGCGTGCCGTGAAGGGGCGCCCGGTGACGCGGTTGGTTCCGGAGTAGGTCCCCAGGCCCACGACGGTCGAGCCGCCGTCGATGACCTCGTCGATCGCGAGCGTGAAGCCCTCCCAGTCGGCCTGGATGCGGGCGAAGACGTTCTCGGCGACCGCCTGCGGGCCGATGTACGTGCCGGCGTAGGGGAATCCCGCCGCCTCGGTCCAGCGCACGTCGGAAGCCAGCGGCGCCAGCATCCCCTCGATGTCTCCCCGGTCGGATGCCGCGTAGTGCGCGCGGATGATGTCTGCGTTTCCCATGTCTCTCCTGTCAGACGGGCTGGACGTCGGGGTAGACGACCGCGCCCAGGGGGTAGATGTGACCGCCCGCGCGCGAGTGCTCGGATTCGCCCTCGCCGTTGAGGCCGAGGAAGATGCCGGTGGTGCGCAGCTGGTAGCCGAGGTCGTGGAGCCACACGCTCGCCACGGCGATGCGGAACTCGCGGAAGCAGAACAGGTAGAGCCCGTCGGCGAACTTCCACACCGTCGACAGGTCCGTGTCGCCGTGACCGCGCTGGACGCCCTCGATGCACTGCCAGCTGTAGCGCTGGCTCGACAGGTACACGTGCTCGTACAGGTGGTGCGGGCTGTAGCGGTAGACGTTCCGCTTGCCGATCAGGTCGCGGCTGGGGCCCGGCACCTCACCGGTGGGCTCGCCGCCGTTGGTGACGCCCGCCCAGAAGCGCTGCGTCACCTGCGGGGTGCCCTCGACGGCCTCGTCGGAGATGTGGCTGAGGATCACCATCGCGCGGTGGGTCGTCGTGGAGTAGATCAGCGTGATCGCGGAGCGCTCGCGGCTGGTCAGGGGCAGGTTGACGAACACGACGTCGTCGCGGACGGCGACGGCGTCATACGGGTCGACGGTGCCCTCTGCGGCCTCGATCGCACCGGAGGCCTCCCACGTCACATGGTCGTCGGCGAAGGTCAGGTCGATCTCGGTCCCGTCCTCGAGCGCGACCGAGATCGCGCGTCCCGCCAGCGGGACGTTCGGGAGGCGGTAGGTGTCGATCCCCGCGGCGAACTCGTCGTACGTGCGCCATTCGTCGAGTGCGGGGTCGGCTGCTGCCAGGTCGGTCATCGGTTTCCTCCATCGTTCATTCGGGGATCCAGGACGGCCTTGAGGACGCCGTCCGCGCGCGATTCGATGCGATCGAACGCGGTGGCGACCTCGTCGAGGCCGAAGCGGTGGGTGACGAGGTCCTCGAACGGGAACCCGTCGCGGGCCAGGAGCGCGATCGCGGGCTCGAAGCCGCCCGCCGACAGGAAGCTCGGCAGGACGTCGATCTCGCGCGTGAGAAGGTCCTCGTCCGCGAACAAGCCGATCTCGACGTGCGCCCCGCAGGCGCCGGCGAGCACGGCGCGCCCGCCGCGACGCACGAGGCGGACGGCGTCCTGCTGAGCCGAGGCGACGCCGGCGATCTCGATCGCGACATCGGGCAGGCGGCCTGCGAAGGCCTCGCGGACGGCTCCGAGCAGATCATCGGTCTCGCGCAGGTTGACCACGGCGTCGGCGCCGAACGCGCGGCACAGCTCGAGGCGCGAGGCGCGGGTGCCGATCGCGACGACGCGGCCGGCGCCGGCCGCGCGGGCCGCGGCGACCGTGAGGATGCCGACCGGGCCGGGGCCGATCACCACGACGTCCTCGCCCGGGGCCACCCGTCCCCGCGCGATCGCGCGGTGCGCGACCGCCAGCGGCTCCACCAGCACCGCGCGCTCCCACGGCAGCTCCGCCGGGAGTCGGTGAATGACGGCCTCCTGGGGCGCCCACAGGTACTCTGCGTAGCCGCCCCACAGGCCGGGGGCCTCGGTGCGCGGGATGTTGACGCCGTATTGGCGACCGCGGTCGAGCCCGGTGGCCATGTCGTCGCGCTCGCACAGGTTGTAGCGGCCCTCGCGGCACCGCGCGCAGGCACGGCACGGCAGCAGCATCTCGACGGCGACGTGGTGGCCGATCGACAGCCCGCGCGACGCGGCCGCACGGTCTCCGAGCGCAGCGACCTCTCCGACGAACTCATGGCCGGGGACGAGCGGGAACGGGTCGCCGATGTGGCCGGCGAGCAGGTGGAGGTCGGTGGCGCAGATGCCCACCAGGGCGACGCGGATCACGACGTCGTCCGGGCCCGGTGCGGGCACCGGCTGGCTCTGCAGGGTGATCTCCCCGATGCGGGGGAAGACGACCTGTCTGCTCTGTGCGATGTACTCGGTCACGTCTGCGGGACTCCTCACGCGCATCCGCCGCCTGTGATGCGGAGCGCTCATCCATGCTGTTCGCAGGCGCGCCCCGCCCTCAATCGCCGCGACGGCTTCGCGCAGGGAGAGTCAAATCCTCTGCCCGCACCGGCAAGGGCGGCTGCGCAGGCGGCACGATCGGGCCGTGGTCAGGCGTGCGCGACGGGCAGGCCTGGCCCGCCATCGCGCGGAATCACGCGGAAGGTACGGACATCATCCGGCCGTGTCCCGCCGGATGCAACCGCTCAGTTGGCGGCGCGGTAGACGCTCGGCGACACCGAGAACGCGGTCTTGAAGGCGCGGCTGAAGTGGGCGGCGTCGACGAAGCCGGCCCGTGCGGCGATCTCGGCGACCGAGCGCTCGGCGAAGAGCGGATCGACCAGTTCGCGGCGGGTCTGCTCGAGGCGTCGCTCGCGGATCCAGGTCGACACGGTCTTGCCCTGCTCCTGGAACAGTCCGTGCAGGTGCCGCGTGGAGATGAAGTGCGCGGCGGCGATCGAGGCTGGGCTGAGATCGGTCGAGCCGAGGTTCTGGTCGATGTAGCCGCGGATGCGGTGGAGCAGTTCGCGATGCGGATCGGCTGCCGCGGCGCGGTCCAACCCCAGTTCGCGACTGAACACGGTCGTGACGAGGTCGAGCGCGCTGTGGACGAGCCGCGTGCCCGTGGGTCCTGCCAGCTGGTCGAGGTTGACGGCCAGCTGGCTGAGGAAGGGTGTCACGACCGGCGCAAGCCCGGCGTCACCGGCGATCCGGACCGCCGTCATCTCGCCGACGAGCTCGGGCGGAAGCGTGAGGAAGTGCCGCGGGAACATCACGACGACGGCGCGGAAGTCCTCTTCGAAGGCGAGGGTGTAGGGACGGCTCGTGTCGTAGACCGCGAGATCGCCAGGACGCAGCGCCGCCTCACGCTTGTCCTGCACCAGCAGGCACTGACCGGCGAGCATGAGGCTCACCTTGAAGTAGGGCTGATCCCCGCGGGCGATGAGGCCAGGAGTGCGCTCGACGACGTGATCGGTCGCCCGGATGTCGGTGATGTGCACCTGGTCGGCCCCGGCGGCGCGCATGAGTCCGCGGAAGCGGTCGGGATGGTCGCTGCTGATCTGGAGCGGCACGAAGGAATCGCTCACGGCCGCGCGGAACTCGCTGATGTTCCTCGCGACGTTGGTCGCAACGGTCTCGGACGTCATCGTCGCAGTCATGGGCGTCATCACCTCAAGCTCGGGTGATCCACATCATATACGATCGAGTGCCCGTGGGCCAGAAAAAAGTCGGGACCCGTCCGGCTGACAGCGGACGGGCCCCGATCGGCAGAGGCCGGTCAGCCCAGGTACGCCTGGCGCAGCATGGCGTCGTCGGCCAGCAGCTCGTCGGGCGAGCCCTGGTAGGACACGTGCCCTCCGGTGACCACGAGCGCGCTCTTGGCCACTCCGAGCGCGAGGTGGGCGAACTGCTCGACCAGGAGGACGCCGACACCGGATGCCGCGATCTGCTCGATCGTCGGCATGAGGCGCAGGAAGACCACGGGCGCCAGCCCCAGTGACATCTCGTCCAGCAGCAGGTACTTCGGCTTCGATGCGAAGGCCCTCGCGAGGACCACCATCTGCTGCTCGCCGCCCGAGAGCAGCACCGTGGCGTTGTCGATGCGCTTCTCCAGCTCGGGGAACAGCGCCAGCGCCTCGTCGAAGTCGGCGCGCGTGCGGGCCGTGAGCTTGAGGTTCTCGCGCACCGTGAGCGAGGGGAAGATCATGCGGCCCTGCTCGACGTGCTTGATGCCGGCGAGCGAGCGCTTGCGGCGCGAGAGCTTCCGCACGTCGCGGCCGTCCATCGTGATGTCGCCGCTGACGGTGGTCACGACTCCCGAGACCGCCTCGAGCAGGCTCGTCTTCCCGGCGCCGTTCGGGCCGACCAGCGTGGTGATCTCCCCGGGCGCGACCTCGACGGACACGTCCGAGATGACCGGTCCGATGCCTCGGCGCACCGTGACGCCTTCGAGAACCAGGCTCATGACAGCATCTCCGTCTCTCCCATGTAGGCCTTCAGGACCTCCGGATCCGACAGGACCTCCTCCTGGGGTCCCGCGGCGAGGACTTCGCCGAAGTTCAGCACGACGAGGTTCGAGCACACGCTCCGCACGAGGTCGAGATCGTGCTCGATGATGAGCAGCGTCACGCCGAACAGCTTCGGGACGGCCCGCAGACGGTCGGCGAAGGCCACGTGCTCCTCGTGCGACAGTCCGGCGGCGGGCTCGTCGAGCAGCAGCAGCTCGGGCCCTGCCGCGACGCCCGCGGCGACCTCGATGAGCCGGCGTGTCCCCACGTCGACGACCTGCAGCGGCGTTCGCGGGTGCGGGCAGCCGAACAGGCGCAGCACCTCGTCGATGCGTTCGGCGTCGGCGCCCGCGCCGGCGACGAACCGCATGTAGGCGCCGACCGTCATCGTGGCCGGCACACGGTCCTGCTGGAACGTGCGGCGCAGCCCCGCGCGGGCGATCTGATGCGGCGCGAGGACGTCGAGCTCGCGCCCGGCGAGCCGCACGGTGCCCTCGTGGTGGGGCAGGAATCCCGTCAGCGCGTCGATGAACGTCGACTTCCCGGCTCCGTTGGGTCCGATGAGGCCCAGGATCTCGCCTTCGTGCAGCTGCATGCGCACGTCCGACAGCGCGGTCACGGCTCCGAAGCGCACGGTGAGCCCTTCGACGTCGAGCAGCACGCGATCGGATGCCTGCGGCAGGTCGGCCCCGAGGGGTTCGAGCGATGCGAGCGTCGAGTCGCCGTCCGCGCCGCCCCGGCGACGGCGGCGCCGGATGAGGGCGTTGCGGATGTCGTTGCCGAGGTTGGAGTTCGTCGTCAGCGCCTGGATGCCGAGCGCAGCATATGCGATGCTCGCCCACTCCAGGGGGATGCTGAACTGCTTGAAGATCTCGGGGATGAGCACGAACAGGATGCCGCCCAGCAGGGCCATCTCGAGCAGGTGCGCCCCGACTGCGATCGACAGCACGTAGAGGCCGAGCGAGTTCAGGGTCTGGAAGGTGATGTAGTTCGCGGTCGTGATCTGGCCGACGATGAGTCCGCCCGCGATGCCGCCCAGGAACGCGCTCACGGTGAACGCGCTGAGCTTGGCCATGGTCACGCTCATGCCCGCCGAGGCGGTGCCGCGCTCGGAGAACGCGACCGAGCGCCACGCGGCGCCCCACCGGCTTCGCTGCAGGTAGAACACGCCGATCGCGAGGATGACGACGACCGCGACGACGAAGAAGAAGTACGCGCGGTTGCCCGTCAGGTCCCCTGCCCCCGGGATGCCGAACGGACGCTGGACGCGGACGTTCGTCCACTGGTCGGGGAACGACACCTTCTGGAGCGTCATGTCCATCGCCGCCGCGACGCCGAGCGTGACCACCGCGAGGTTGACGCCGCGCAGGCGCAGCGCCGGAAGCCCCACGACGAATCCGAGTGCCGCCGCCGCGATGCCGCCGACGATCATCGCGACGATGAAGGCGACCCCGCCGAGAGCGTCGGGGAGGCCGGTCTGGGTCATCAGGAAGTCCAGCACCCAGCCGCCGACGGCGGCGAACGAGAGCTGGCACAGCGCGATCATGCCGGCGGTGCCGGTCACGAGTCCCAGCCCCATGAGCGAGACCATGGCGGTGAGGACCGACGTGGCGATCAGCAGCCAGTAGTCGGGCAGGGCGAAGCCGAGTCCGAGCGCGACGACGACGGAGCCGAGTGCGATCGCCCACGGCGTCCACGTCCTCCCCTCCGCGGGGCGCACTGCGCCCGGGCCGACGGCGGTCGTTGTCGTGGTGTGCACCTCAACGGGCGACATCCCACACCTCCTTGCGCTGGTTCCACAGCAGGAACAGGACGATCACCAGCAGCGGCACCCAGTCCCGCAGCAGGGTGATCTCGGGGAACGAGGTCAGGACGCCCTGCAGGGCGCCGACCAGCAGACCGCCGACGATGGTGAGCCAGAGGTTCGAGAACGCTCCGACCAGAGCCGCGGCGGCCGCGGGGATCAGCAGCACGATCATCGAGGTCGCGCTGGCGGCCTGGGCGTTGCCGACGACCGAGATGAACAGGCCCGACAGCGCTCCGGCGGCGGCCCACACCATCAGCTGCAGGCCCTTGACGTTCACGCCGAGCAGCTCCGCGGCGGTCTGGCGGTCCGAGATCGCGCGCAGGCGCACCCCGAGCGGCGTGAGCTTGAGCACGACCGTCGCGAGGGCCGCCACCGCGATGGCGAGCATCAGCATGAGCGCGCCGACCTTCGTGACCGCGATCGTGCCGACGTTGAACAGCGGACCGATCACGAGCGGCGGATTCGCCTGGGGGCGGGTGCCGAAGACGATGAACGACAGCGACATCAGGCCGAGGAGCGTCGCGACGGTCACCGCGGACCGCGCCGTCGTGCTCGACTCGCCGAGCCACGTCGAGATGACCCACCCGAGCAGGCACGAGATCGCGGCGCTGGCGAGCATCGCGATGATCACGATCGCCCAGTCGGGCAGCCCCAGCGGCACGAAGCGCAGCGAGAGGTAGGCGCCGAAGACGCCGACGGCGACCTGCGAGAAGTTGATCACGCGGGTGAGCGTGGCCATGAGCGTGAGCAGCACGCCGAAGACGGCGAAGAGGGAGCCCGCGCTCAGGCCGACGACGAGAGAACCGAGGATGTCCACGTCACTCCTTCGTTGTGGCGGTGTCGGATGACCCGGTGCGCCGCGGGGATGCCGCGGCGCACCGGGTCGGGTGCCGACCGGTCAGCTGCCGGCCGGGACGGTGGTGTACTCCCAGCCGAGCTCGTCGCCGACCAGGAGCGGGCCGAGCGACTCCCACTCGTTGGTGCCGGCGCGCAGCACCACCGGGTAGGCGGCGTTGTTGGGCTGGTGGAACTCCGCGTCGCCGAAGATGTACGGCGCCTGCGCCATCGGCGAGTCGATCGGCTCGGTCATGCCCTTGGCGGCGGCGGTGAAGCTCTCACGCGTGATGTCGCCGTCGATGGACTCGAGGATGTCGATGAAGTACTTCGCCGCGAGGTAGCCGCCCTGCGAGAAGGAGGTCTTCGGGACGCCGTGGGCGTCCATCGTCTCGGACCAGTCGGCGACGGCCTCGATGCTCATGTCGCCGTAGGGCGCCCACTCGGCCGGCAGGTAGATGTCGCCCCCGTAGGCGGCGGATGCTGCGAACTGGTCGGAGTACGCCGACGTCAGTACCAGGAACGGCAGCGAGATGCCCTGGTTGGCCGCCTCGCCCAGGAACCCGAGCACGGCGTCGCCCACCTCGTTCATGAAGACGGCGTCGCACGTCTGCCCCTTGAGGTTCGAGACGTTGCCGGCGTAGCTCGCCTGGCCGCGCACGAGCGATGCGTCGAGGTAGGCGAGCTCGTTGCCGGTGGCCGCGCTCCACGACGCGAACGCCTGCTCGTAGGCGGACTTCGCGGCCGCCTCGTCGGGGACGATCACGGCGCAGATGTTCTCGAAGCCGAGCTCCTCGGACCCGTAGGTGAGTGTGGCGAAGGCGTCGAAGAAGGGACCGGTGTTGGTCGGCGCGATGTTCGGCGTGGCGAAGCAGTACGGGTCGACGCCGGTGCCCTGGATGGACACGATGCCGTTGTCCTCCCACGTGGCGTGGTTGACGGCGCAGTCCAGCAGCGACGAGCTGCCGACGAGGGCGACGGCACCCGACGACAGCGCGTCCTGCGCGGCGGTCGCCGAGGCTGCCGGGTCGGTCTTGTCGTCGAAGACGTCGTACTGGATCGGGCGGCCGTCCAGGCCCCCCGCGGCGTTGTAGTCGTCGAAGACCGCCTGCACCGCCTGCGGCGCCTCGGGGAAGAACGTCAGGCCGCTGAGAGCCGCGACCGTGATGGGCTCGCCGGTCGCGGCATCCGAGCCACCGCCCGTGTCACTGGACGAGCAGCCGGCGAGGGCGAGTGCGGCGACCGCGACGGCTCCGGCCGCGGCGAGCATTTTCCGTGGGATGTGCATGTGTGTGCCTCTCAGGTGAGCGCGGGACGGCAGCGTCCCGGGGGCGAATCGGCATCGATCTGAGCCCAGGCTAGAAACAGAGCGCTCCCGCCCCTTGTCCTACGAGGAACAGCACTTGACTTCGCGGGAACGCTCGCCGTTCCCGCCGAAGATCACGCCCGCACGCCGCTCCACGACAGCACGGCGCGGGGGCGCCCGATCGGTCAGTCCTTGATGTCCGAGACGAGGCGGATGTCGGTGGAGGCGATGCGCTGCGGCTCGCCTGCGAAGGCCGCGGCGCGCGCGTCCGAGGCCCTCCACGCCGCGTCGAGCTCCTGGAACGCCTCGGCGTCGCACTCGGCACTGACCGCCCACAGGAACTCGTTCGTCTCGCGGATGCCGTACGCGAACTCGATCGCGAAGCCGGCCGCGGGCCGGGCATCGGGCATCCACTTGTCGTACCACGCGAGGAAGGCGTCATACTCCCCGTCGACGAGGGTGTAACGGCGCAGCTGGATCGTCTTCATACCCCCATCCTGCCCCGCGCGGGCTCGGCTAAGATCGACATGTCCGGCGCAGGGGTGCGCCGGTGCTCGAAAAATGGGCACGCAGCCGCGCATCGCAGCGCGCGCGAGACACATACGGCCTCATATCCGTCCCTGTCTCGGAGGACTACTGCATGCCCACCGTCTCCGCGCACGTCGCGCTGACCCTCGCCCGCCACATCGACCACGTCTTCGGGGTCATGGGCAACGGCAACGCCTACGTGCTCGACGCGCTCGAGCGCGCCACGCGCGTGCGCTTCACCGCCGTCCGCCACGAAGCCGGCGGCGTCGTGGCCGCCGACGCCTACCACCGCGCCTCCGGGCGTCTCGCCGGCGCGACCGCGACATACGGCGCGGGCTTCACCAACACGCTCACCGCCCTCGCCGAGGCGGTGCAGGCGCACGTGCCGCTCGTCCTCGTCGTGGGCGACGAGCCCACGTCGGGACCGCGTCCGTGGGACGTCGACCAGATCGCCATGGCCTCGGCCGTCGGGGCGCGCACGTACACGGTCGGGCGCACGGATGCCGCGGCCACGACGATGATCGCGATCGAGCACGCCCTGACCTACCGCGTCCCCACGGTGCTCGCGGTGCCCTACGACGTGGCCCGCCTCGACGCGGGCGACGTGCCCGAGGTCCCCGAGCCCCGCCTTCCCCCTCCCGTCGCCCCCGCCGGAGCCTTCGCCGCTGGCGCGATCCGCGAGATCGCGGAGGCGCTCGCGGCCGCCGAGCGGCCGCTGCTGCTGGCCGGACGAGGGGCCTGGATCTCCGGCGCCGGCGACGCGCTGGGCGGCATCGCGGACGCCACGGGCGCGGTGACCGCCTCGACCGCACTCGGGCGCGGGATCTTCCCACGCGGCGAGTACGACCTCGGCGTCACGGGCGGATTCGGCGCGGCGGGGGCGATGGCCCTCGTGCGCGAAGCGGACGTCGCGGTGGTGTTCGGGGCGTCGCTGAACCAGTTCACGATGCGCTTCGGCGAGCTGTTCGCCCCCGGGACGCGCGTGTTCCAGGTCGATGTGGCGCCCGCGGCGACCCACCCGCACGTCGGGGGCTTCGTCCGCGGCGACGCCGGGATCGTCGCCCGCCTGATCGGCGACGAGCTGCACCGGATCGGCGCCCGTCCCAGCGGCTGGCGCGAGTCGGTCGATCTCGCACCCCTGCGGGCCTACCACCCGGGCGACGGGGTCGCCGCCGACGGACGCCTGGACCCGCGGTCCGTCGCGACGCGCATCGGCGAGCTGCTCCCCGACGACCGCGTCGTGGTGTCGGACGGCGGGCACTTCATCGGCTGGGCGAACATGCACTGGCCGGTCGCGTCGCCCGACCGCATGATGATGGTCGGCACCGCGTTCCAGTCGATCGGACTCGGGTGGCCCTCGGTCCCCGGGGCCGCGCTGGCGCAGCCGGACGCGACCATCGTGCTCTCGACCGGCGACGGCGGCGGCCTCATGGCGCTCGCCGATCTCGAATCGGCGGTGCGCGTCGCGGGCGGCCGGGGTGTCGCCGTCGTCTGGAACGACGCCGCCTACGGGGCCGAGGTGAACCTCTACGGGCTGAAGGGGCTCGCGCGCGAGCCGATGCTGATCCCGCAGGTCGACTTCGCCGCGCTGGCGGCGGGCGTGGGCGCCGAAGGCGTCACGGTGAGCACGATCGAGGACCTCGAGCGCCTCGCGACGTGGACCTCCGAGCCGGTCGCGAGGCGGCGCTTCCTCGTGCTGGACTGCCGCATCTCGGGCGACGTGATCGCGCCATACCAGCAGGAGATCATCCGCGTGAACTCGTGACGGCATCGGCGGGAGCGTCGTATCACGCCCGCGCCCGCCGGGGAAGCGCCCCCGCGCCGGCGGATGCGTCTGCCACTCTGGCGGAATGCAGAGAGACGTCACGAGCCGCATCGTCCTGAATGTCACCGAACCGGCCGAGCTGGTGCTGTCGGTCGCCGTCGCACGCCAGTACGCGCCCGCCGACGAGTCGCTCGTCGTCACGCTCGGCGGAGAGCCGCTCGAGGTCTCGGAATGGGAGGACGCCCACGGCACCCGACTGCATCGCGTCGCGCCGGGGGTCGGCGAGCTGATCGTCGAGTACGCGGCACGCCTCGACGGCCACGCCGCTCCGCTGGGGGGCGAGCCCGTCGATCGGGTCGTCTACAGTCGGCCGAGCAGATACGCCGAGTCGGACGCGCTGGCGCCGACCGCCGCCGCCGAGTTCGCTGATCTCGAGGGCAACGCGACGCTGCTGACCGCGGTGTCGTCGTGGGTCGGCACGCGCCTGGCCTACGTGCCGGGCTCGAGCCTGCCGACCGACGGCGCCCAGCGCACCCTCCTCGCGCGCAAGGGCGTGTGCCGCGACTTCGCGCACCTGTGCGTCGCTCTGCTGCGCGCGACAGGGGTGCCTGCACGGCTCGTGTCGGTCTACGCGCCCGGGCTGGACCCCATGGACTTCCACGCCGTCGCCGAGGCGTGGATCGGCGGCGCGTGGTGCGTGGTCGATGCCACGACACTCGCGCCCCGCCAGACGCTGGTGCGGATCGCGACGGGGCGGGATGCCGCCGACACGGCGTTCCTCACGATCCTCTCCGGCCGCACCGAACTGGTCGACATGACGGTCACGGCGGTCGCCGACGATCTGCCGACCGACGACCTGGATCGTCTCGTGTCGGTCTCGTGACCGTCTCCCGCCCACGTGGCACAGTGGTCGCATGAGGAAATGGGTGGTCCGGTTCGCGTCGCTGCTGGTGTTCAACGTCGTCGTGCTGCTGCTCATCGGGTGGTTCACGCCGGCCCGCGTGGGCTGGTCGGCGCTGTGGGCGGGCATCGTGCTGACGGTGATCGCGATCTGGATCAAGCCGCTCGTGCATCGCTGGTTCGCCTCGATGGCCGCCAAGTCCGCCCACCAGCGCACGAAGGCCGGCGAGAAGCTCGTCGAGTTCATGCTCGCGGTGGCGGTGGCGTTCCTGGTGTGGGTGGCCACCGTGCTCCTGTCTGGCGTGAGCGTCGGGGGCTGGTTCTGGGGCTGGATCCTGCCGCCGGTCCTCCTCCTCATCGGCTGGGCGATCTACGACGCCGTCGACGACCGCATCGAGGGGCACGCGGGCGACCTGTACGACCGAGCGCTCGGACGCGAGGGGACGGATGCCGCCGCCGCGGCATCCGTCACTCCCGAGGCCGCCGCCGGCCGCCGCGAGCTGAAGGACGGCCTCACCGACGAGCAGCGCCGCATGCTCGACGACCTCGGCAACGGCTGAGCCTCCTGGAACGGCATCCGAAACTCGGATCCGCACGCAAAACTCGGATCAGGTGCGCCCGACGCTCCGAATCGCGGCTGATTCTCCGAGATTCGGACTCCGCGGACGCCGACGGTCCAGCCACGCGTAGGCCGCGAGCTTCACCTGGTCCTCGACGAGGAACCACAGCAGCGACCAGCCCCACACCACCCCGATGAGCGCCCACGGCAGGGGCGCCATGAGGAATCCGGTCGCCGCGATGATCGTGGCGATGATCTGGGCGATCACGACGGCGCCCAGCAGGAGCCACGACGGCCCCGGGCTGGTCCAGAACCGGCCGCGCGTGCGCGCGACGAAGACCGTCAGGTGGCCCGACACCGACAGCTTCAGGAACACCATCGTCTGGATCACGAGGAGCCCGGCCGCGCCCGACAGGCCGAACACCGTCCACGCGAGCCACATCAGCCCGAGCGTCTCGATGACGCCGACGGTGCCGAGGCTGCCCGACACGGTGAGGACGCTGCGCATGTCCCAGCGCACCGGCTTGTCGGCGCCCTTCGCCCGGTCGTAGGCGATCGACAGCAGCGCGCCGTCGTTGAGCAGGGCGAGGATCACGATCATGATCGCCGACACCGGCCGCACCCCGAGGGCGATGACCGACACCGAGACGAGCAGGAGCACGCGGATCGTCTCGGCGATGCGGTACACGGTGTAGCTGGTCATGCGGCCGAAGATCTCGCGGGCCAGCCGGATCGCCGAGACGATGACCGACAGGCCGGGCTTGAGCAGCACGACGTCGGCGGCGGCCCGCGCCGCATCCGTCGCCCCCGACACCGCGATGCCGGCGTCGGCCTGCTTCAGGGCGGGGGCGTCGTTGACGCCGTCGCCGGTCATGCCGACGATGTGGTCCCGCGACTGCAGGGCGCGCACGATGAGGTACTTGTGCTCGGGGAACACCTGGGCGAAGCCGCCGGCCTCCTCGACGAGGTCGGCCGTTTCGTCGGGCACGGCGGTCTTCGCGTCGACGGACTCCGGCAGGCGCCGGGCGTCCTGCAGGTCGCCGGGGATGCCGACCTGTCCGGCGACCTCGCGCCCGATCGCGAGGGCGTCGCCGGTGATCATCTTCACCTCGACCCCGAGCGCCCGCGCGTCGCGGATGGTCTCGGCCGAGTCGGGGCGCGGCGGATCCGCCAGCGGGAGGACGCCCAGCAGCGACCACGGGGCGTCCGGTCCTTCGGCCGCGGCGACGGCCAGCGCCCGGTCGCCGTGCGCCGCGAAGCCGGTCACGGCCTCTTCGGCGGCCGTCCGGACGTCGGCATCCGTCGTCTCGCACAGCGAGATGACCGCCTGCGGCGCGCCCTTCGTCACGCGCAGCACCGAGCCGCCCGACGTCTCGTACTCGGCCTGGGTGCGCTTGGTGACGGGGTCGAAGGGCGTGAACGCGGTGCGCCGGTACGCGTCGAGCCCGTCCGGCGCCGCCGCCACGGCAGCGGCGTCGATCGGGTCCTTGCTGCCGGGCTGGGTCGCGAGAGCCGCCGCGCCCAGGATCCGCTCGGCGGAGACATCGGGCGCGAGCCAGGGCTCGCCGACGGTGATGCGGTTCTGCGTCAGCGTGCCGGTCTTGTCAGAGCACAGCACGTCGATGCTGCCGAGCTCCTCCACCGCCGGCAGATGGCTCACGACGGCGCTCTGCGCCGCAAGCTGCCGCGCGCCGACGGCCATCGTGACCGACAGCACGGCGGGCATGGCGACCGGCACCGACGCGATGATGACGACGAGACCGAAGTCGATCGCCGACAGCCAGCCGCTCCCCCGCAGCAGCGACACCGCGGTAGTGAGCACGACGAGCACGAGCGCTGCGTAGATCAGCAGCCGCCCGATGCGCAGCACGATCCGCTGGACGTGGCTCGTGGTGCCCGCCGACGCCACGAGCGCCGTCGTGCGGCCGATGTAGCTGGCGGCACCGGTCGCGATGACCATGGCGTCGGCCTGGCCGTGCACGAGCACGGACCCGGAGTACAGCTCGTCGCTGTCATCGCGGGCAACCGGCAGGGATTCCCCGGTCAGTGCGGACTGGTCGACCGAGACGTCCTCCCCGTCGAGGATGCGAAGGTCGGCCGGCACGATGTCGCCGAGTGCGACGTGGACGACGTCGCCGACGACGAGCTCGGCGACGGGCACGTCGGTCCAGGCGCCGTCGCGGCGCACGCGCGCCGACGTCGCCAGCGTCTTCTTCAGCGCCGCGATCGTGTCGGCCGCCTGATGCTCCTCGTAGAACGCCACGAGCCCGTTCATGACCAGCAGCGCCCCGATGATCGCAGCATCCGGCCAGTGCCGCAGGACGAGCGACAGCACCAGCGCGATCTCGATGAGCCACGGGATGGGCGCCCAGAAGTAGCCGAGGAACACCAGCACGGGGTTGCGGGCGGTCTCTTCGACGGCGTTGGGGCCGTTGCGGGCGAGCCGGTCGGCGGCCTCGGCCGCGGTGAGCCCCTCGGGGGCGGAACCCAGCCGATCCGGCAGGTCGCCGAGGGGGATTCGTACGAGGTCGTCGGGAGCGAGCTCGGTGTCCGTCATGCGCAGGTCCTCCGATTCTCAGGCCGGAAGGCGTGGTGCGCGTCGTCGCCACGTCTAATCCCCACGCTACGCGCGCTCGCCGGCGGCGCCAGGGACGTCAGTCCCCTCACGGCGAAGCCATAGGCGCCGCACGGATTCGTGGCGCGAAGCATCCGTACGGGCTCCGAGATTCGGATCCGCGGGCGAGATTCGGGACATGCGACGCGAACGCTCCGAATCCGGGCGTGTTCCCCGAAATTCGGATGCTGCGCGCGGCCCGTCGCGCGGACGGCTCAGCCGGCGGCGCGCTCGGCGGCCTCCACGACGTTCGTCATCAGCAGCGCGACCGTCATCGGGCCGACGCCCCCGGGATTGGGCGAGAGCCAGCCGGCGACCTCCGCGACGTCGGGGTGGATGTCGCCGTAGACCTTGCTCTTGCCGGTCTCGGGGTCGTCCTCGCGCGTGACGCCGACGTCCAGCACGGCCGCGCCGGGCTTGACGTCCTCGGCGCGCACGATGTGCTTCACGCCCGCCGCGCCCACGATGACGTCGGCCTGGCGCAGGTGGTGGCCGAGGTCCACGGTGCCGGTGTGGGTGAGGGTCACGGTGGCGTTGTACTCGCGGCGGGTCAGCAGCAGTCCGATCGAGCGGCCGATCGTGACACCGCGGCCGACCACGACGACGTGCTTGCCCGCGAGGTCGTAGCCGTTGCGCACCAGCAGCTCGATGACGCCGCGCGGCGTGCACGGCAGCGGCGACGTGATGGGCGTGTTGACGTTGAGCACGAGCCGGCCGAGGTTGGTCGGGTGCAGGCCGTCTGCGTCCTTGTCGGGGTCGATGCGCTCGAGGATCGCGTCGGTGTCGAGGTGCTTGGGCAGCGGAAGCTGCACGATGTAGCCGTGGCATGCGGGGTCGGCGTTGAGCTCGTCGATGAGCGCCTCGACGTCGGCCTGCGTGGCGTCGGCGGGAAGCTCCTTCTGGATGGAGTTCATGCCGATGGCCTCGGACTGACGGTGCTTCATTCCGACGTACAGCTGCGATGCGGGGTCGGCGCCGACGAGGACCGTCGCGATGCCGGGCGTGATGCCGCGCTCCTTCAGCGCCGCGACGCGCGCCGTGAGCTCTTCCCTGATCGCGGCCGAAGCCGCCTTGCCGTCCAGAACCTGTGCCGTCATGATCTTCCTCCCTGAAGCGCGCACCCCATCATCGGCGTCGCACGGCGCCGGCGGCGTCGCGTCTTCCGATGAGCGGATGCCGATGCCCGGCGTTCGTCGTCGAACCGCCATCCTGAATACCTATGCTCATAGGTATTCTACGGTCGGTCGCGGCGAATCGCCAGCCTCGATGCCCGCCTACTGCGTGAGCCCCGGGTACAGCGGGAACGCCGTCGCGAGGGCGTCCACCCGCGCGCGGAGGGCCGCGATGTCGGCACCGGGCTGCAGCGCGAGGGCGATGATGTCGGCGACCTCGGTGAACTCCACGTCGCCGAATCCGCGGGTCGCCAGCGCCGGTGTGCCGATGCGCAGGCCCGACGTGACCATCGGCGGCCGCGGGTCGTTGGGCACGGCGTTGCGGTTCACGGTGATGTGGATCTCGTGCAGCAGGTCCTCGGCCTGCTTGCCGTCGATCTCGGCGTCGCGCAGGTCCACCAGCACCAGGTGCACGTCGGTGCCGCCGGAACGCACCGAGACGCCGGCGCCCGCGACGTCCGGCTGCGCGAGCCGATCGGCGAGGATCGCCGCGCCGCGCACGGTGCGCTCCTGCCGCTCGCGGAACTCCGGGGTCGCCGCCAGCTTGAAGGCGGTGGCCTTGGCCGCGATGACGTGCATGAGGGGCCCGCCCTGCTGGCCCGGGAACACCGCGGAGTTGATCTTCTTGGCGATGTCGGCGTCGTTGGTCAGGATGAAGCCCGAGCGGGGGCCGCCGATGGTCTTGTGCACCGTCGAGGACACCACGTGCGCGTGCGGCACCGGCGAGGGGTGGACGCCCGCGGCCACGAGCCCGGCGAAGTGGGCCATGTCGACCCACAGCAGCGCGCCCACCTCATCGGCGATCGCGCGGAACGCGGCGAAGTCGAGCTGCCGAGGGTAGGCCGACCAGCCCGCGATGATCACCTTCGGCTGGTGCTCGAGCGCGAGACGGCGCACCTCGTCCATGTCGACGACGCTGGTCTCGGGGTTCACGCCGTATGCGACGACGTTGTAGAGGCGGCCCGAGAAGTTGATCTTCATGCCGTGCGTGAGGTGTCCGCCGTGATCGAGCGAGAGGCCGAGGATCGTGTCGCCGGGGCGCGCGATGGCGTGCAGGACGGCCGCGTTGGCGGATGCGCCCGAGTGGGGCTGGACGTTGGCGAACTCGGCCCCGAACAGCGCCTTCGCGCGCGCGATCGCGAGCTCCTCGGCGACGTCGACCTCTTCGCATCCGCCGTAGTAGCGGCGACCCGGATAGCCCTCGGCGTACTTGTTCGTCAGCACCGAGCCCTGCGACTGCAGCACCGAGACCGGGACGAAATTCTCGGACGCGATCATCTCGAGGAACGAGCGCTGGCGCGTCAGCTCGCGCTCGAGGACCTCGGCGATCTCGGGGTCGACCTCGGCGAGCGGGGCGTTGAAGTGCGGATCGGTCATGGCGATCTCCTTGACTGCGGCTATGCGGGGGTCCGTGGCGGGGGACGTATCGGCCCAGGCGTGCGGTCGAATGCCGTAGTCGGTCGCTCCCCGGTGGTCACCCACCTCAACGCCAGTCGCGACACGACGAGCATAACGGATGCGGTCCGCTCGCGACCGGCCGACGGCGGCGGTAGGCTGACGTCATCCCTTTTGTTAGGACTCTTTACTTGGAGGCTCGGTGTCGCCCCTCTCGCTGGTCCCCGCCCCGTCGTCGCTCGAAGCCGGCGGCACCCCCTTCCGCCTCGCCGCGCGTACGCGCCTGGAGGGGGGCGCGGATGCCGCCGCCGAGCTGTCCCGGCTGATCGAGGCGCGCACCGGTCTGCGCCTCGGCGAGCCCGACGACGTCGACGCGGCGACCGCAGCCGGGGCGATCGACCTCTCCGTCGAGCCGGGCGGCCCGGCGGAGAGCTACCGTCTTCACGTCGCCGAGGACGGTGCGCGCATCGTCGGAGCGGACGCGGCCGGGCTCTTCTACGGCGTGCAGACCCTCGCCCAGCTCATCGAGCCCGACACCGAGGGGTGGATCGTCCCGGCCGCCGAGATCGCCGACCTCCCTCGCTTCGCCTATCGCGGGGTCATGCTCGACGTCGCCCGCCACTTCTTCGACGTGCCGACCGTCAAGGGGTTCGTCGACCGGGCGTCGTCGCTGAAGTTCAACGCGCTGCACCTGCACCTCACCGACGACCAGGGATGGCGCCTGCACCTGGACGCTCGGCCCGCTCTGACCGAGCGCGCCGCGGGGCTCTCGGTCGGCGGCGACCCGGGCGGCTTCTACACGAAGGACGACTACCGCGAGCTGGTGGCCTACGCGGCCTCGCGCCACATGATCGTCGTCCCCGAGATCGACATGCCCGGTCACACGCACGCGGTCGGACTGGCGTACCCCGAACTGGCCGAGGACCCGGTGCTCAGCGAGCACATCCTCGAGGTCGTGCGCGACTACGGCGGCCGGCCACCCGCCCCCGGCGTGCCCTACGACGGGCTGGCCGTCGGCTTCTCGTCTCTGCGCATCCGCGACCAGGCGACGTACGACTTCGTCGCCGACGTCTTCGGCGAACTCGCATCCCTCACGCCGGGCCCGTACCTGCACCTCGGCGGCGACGAGTGCCTGGGGACCGATCCGGCGGAGTTCGCGGAGTTCGTCGCGCGGGCGAGCGCCATCGTCGCCGACCTCGGCAAGACGCCCGTGACGTGGCACGAGGCCGGGGCCGCCGCCGGGCTGCATCCCGACACCGTCGGCCAGTACTGGGGGTACGTCACACCCACCGAGGGCATGGACGAGACCACGCGCGGCTTCGTCCGCCGCGGCGGGCAGGTGATCCTCTCCCCCGCCGACGCGGTCTACCTCGACATGAAGCCGAGGCCCGACGCGGAGCTCGGCCTGACGTGGGCGAACGGGGCGACGAGTGTCCGCCGCGCCTACGAGTGGGAGCCGCGCGACCTCATCTACGGGATCTCCGAGGCCGACATCCTCGGCGTGGAGGCCCCGCTGTGGACCGAGACGGTGCGCACGCCCGCCGACATCGACGCGCTGGCCTTCCCGCGCATCGCGGCCGCCGCCGAGGCCGCCTGGTCGCCGGCCACCGGCGACAGCGATCTGCGCACGTGGGAGTCCTTCCGCGACCGGGTCGCCGGACTCGCGGGCCTGTGGGAGGGCCTCGGCATCGGCTTCGACGGCGGCGATGAGATCGCGTGGGTGCGGTGATGTCCACCGTCATCCACTCGGTGCGCCTCGTCGACGCGGGATCGGTGACGCCCGACGCCTGGGTGCGCTTCGACGCCGGGCGCGTGGTCGCCACCGGCACCGGATCGACGTGGGAGCCCGCGGACACCGTCGTCGACGGCTCGGGATCGGCAGGCCCCGACGCGGTGCTGACCCCCGGCTTCGTCGACCTGCACGGGCACGGCGGCGGCGGGTGCAATCACGACGAGGGCGCGGATGCCGTGCGCACGGCGCGCGCCGTCCACCGCGCCCACGGCACGACGAGGGCGGTTCTGTCGCTGGTGACCGCCGCGATGGGCGACCTCGCCGAGCGCACCACCATGATCGCCGAGCTCGCGGCATCCGACCCCGAGATCCTCGGCTCGCATCTCGAGGGCCCGTTCCTCGACCCCGGCCACAAGGGCGCCCACACCGAGGGGCTGCTGCGCTCGCCCCATCCCGCCGACGTCGCGCGCCTGCTGGACGCGGGCCGCGGCACCATCCGGCAGGTCACGCTCGCGCCCGAACTCCCGGGTGCAGACGCGGCGATCGAGCGCTTCCGAGCGGCCGGCACGGTCGTCGCCGTCGGCCACACCGACGCCGATGCCGCCGACGCGCGCGCGGCGTTCGATGCCGGGGCCACTCTTCTCACACACGCCTTCAACGCCATGAACGGCATCCACCACCGCGCACCCGGCCCCGTCGCGGCGGCACTCGGCGATGACCGCGTCGTGCTCGAGATCATCGCCGACGGCATCCACGTCGACCCGGGGCTGATCGCGGTGCTGTTCCGCGTCGCCGGGGATCGGATCGCCCTGATCACCGACGCCATGTCGGCAGCCGGAGCCCCCGACGGCGCGTACGAGCTCGGCGGCCTGGCCGTGACGGTCCAGGACGGGACCGCGCGCCTGACCGAGGGCGGGGCGATCGCCGGATCCACGCTGACGCAGGACGTCGCCCTGCGTCATGTCGTCGACGCCGGCGTCGACCTGGCCACGGCCGTCGGCGCCCTCACCCGGACGCCCGCCCGCGTGCTGGGGATCGACGACATCGGCCGCCTCGCCGTCGGCGCGCGAGCCGACGCGGTCCTGCTGACGGCGGACCTCGCGGTGCGCTCGGTGTGGGTCGACGGCGCCGCCGTGCCGTGACCGGCTGCGAGGCGGCCGCCGCATTCCCCGCGATGCGACGGCCGCGTCCCCCCATCCCCCGAGGAACGCGGGGCCGAAGGGCTTCTCCCCCGAGACACCTCTTCGACCCCGCGCGTCCTGGATCGGGACCTCCAGGACGTCATCCGCCCGACGCCGCGCCCCCCGGCCCGGCCGGCGGAACGTTCCTCCACCCCATGAGATGCACGACCGGCCGATTCACAACGCGGTTTCGGGAAGATTGTTCGGAATCGGTCGCCGAATGCGCTCCAACACGCCCGACGACGCTGTTTCGGCCTGGCGAAACTGAGTGTCAGCCGTGAGAATGGTCCGACGGCGTGATGATCCCCCCGCATCGCGCGTCTCACGGGTGACGGTGTCGACGACGCCGACCGCCACGAGCCGACCGGAGACCCCCATGAGCCAGGAACTGGCCGCCGAGCGCCCCACCGCCGCGCTCGGCGACGCCGACCTGGTGCTGCGCACGCGCTCCGGCGACGCCGACGCGTTCGCCGAGCTGTGGCGCCGACACTATCGATCGGGCATCGCCGTGGCCCGCTCCGTGACGTCGTCGCTGGACCCCGACGATCTCGTGCAGGAGTCCTACACCCGCATCTACCAGTCGCTCCAGAGCGGCGGAGGCCCCACCGGGTCGTTCCGCGCGTACCTGTTCACGAGCATCCGCAACACGGCCGCGACGTGGGGGCGCGCCCGCCAGGAGACGGCGATCGACGCCATCGACGCGATGGAGGATCCGTCCACGTCCGACCAGGCCACCGCCGAGGCCCTCGATCGCAGCCTCACCAATCAGGCGTTCCGGAGCCTCCCGACGCGCTGGCAGGAGGTCCTCTGGTACACCGAGATCGAGCAGATGAAGCCCGCCGAGGTGGCGCCGCTGCTGGGCATGAAGGCGTCCGCCGTCTCGCAGCTGGCTCTGCGGGCGCGCGAAGGTCTGCGCGAGGCGTGGGTCCAGGCGCATCTGCGGTCGGTCGAGGACGGATCGCCCTGCCAATGGACGATCGAGCGCCTCGGCTCCTACGCCCGCTCGAACATCTCGCGGCGCGATCGACGGAAGATCGAGGAGCACCTCGCCGACTGCGCCCGCTGCACGATCGTCGCCGGCGAGGCGGAGGAGGTCTCGAACCGGCTCGCCCTCGTGCTGCTCCCGCTCACCGTCGGCATCGCGGGGACCGCCGGCTATCTGGCGTCGCTGCAGGGCGGCGCCGTTCCCACCATGGCCATGGCGGCGATGCCGCCGATCGTGACCGAAGGCGCGGCGGCGCCCCCGGTCGCCCCGGGCGCCGAGACCTCGGCGGCCGCTGCCGCGACGGGTTCGTCGAGCTCGATGGGGATGGGCGCGATGGTGAGCCTCGTCGCCGCCACGGTCGTCGTCGTGGGCGGTGTGTTCGCGGGCGCCGCGATGCTGGGGCCCGCCCACGACGCCGCCCCCGTTCCCGCGCCGGGTCCCGCCGATCAGCTCTCGATCGACGCGACCGTCGAACCGCCCGCCGACGCCGAGGAGACGGCGCCCGAGATCGTCGACGAGGCGGACGACGTCCCCGAGGCGCCGCCGGCTCCCCAGGAGCCGAGCGCACCCGAGGATGCCACGGACACGGTCGGCGCTGCGCCCGCTCCGGCACCCGCACCGGCGCCCGTCCCACCCGCCCACCCCGGAGACGAAGCGGATCCGGGCCCGGCCGACGAGGTCGCGATCGACGTGGGTCTGCCGGACGGCGTCCCGACCATCGTGTCGAGCTCGTCCACGATCGCGCCCGACGGCACCGTCACCGTCACGGTCGATCTGCAGGGCGAACCGGGGGCGACGGTGCGCGCGCGCACGCGCGGCGAGGAGACCGCGCGATCGAGCCTCGACGCCGCCGGGGACGGGCAGCTCGTCCTCTCGGCCGAGCCGTGGGAGCTGCTCGTGGGCACGCGGATCGAGCTGCGCTACGTCGCCGGCGACCTGCAGGGCCAGCCGCTGGGCGCGAAGCTCGCCGACCTGCTCTGAGCGGAGGCGGCGGGGCCGGCCGCCGTAGACTGGAGGCCATGTCCGACACCCCTCGCACCCCGGCCGATGCGGCCCCGCCGGCCGGGACGCGCGCTCCGCTGGCAGCCATCGACATCCTCGCCTTCGTCAGCGAGCTGTTCGCCTTCGTGACGCTCGCCATCTGGGGTTTCACGTCGTGGCCGCTGCCGTGGAACATCGTGGTCGGCATCCTCGCGCCGGTCGCGGCCGTCCTGGTGTGGGCGCTCTTCGTGTCCCCCCGTGCCGTCCTGGCCGTGCACCCGTTCGTCCGCGCGGTGATCGAGCTGCTGGTGTACGCCGCCGCGAGCATGGCGTGGTGGAGCATGGGCGCGACGTGGCTCGGGCTCGGCTACGGCGTCGCCGCCGTCGTCATCGGCGTGCTGGCGGGCCGGCGCCGGTTCACCTGATGACCGTCGACGTCGTCGCGCGGCTCCGCCGCCTTCTCGGCGACCGCGTCGACACGTCGCCCGAGGCGCTCGACGCCGCGCGCGCCGACAAGTCGGGGCACGCCGCGGCGGGTCGTCCGCTCGCCGTCGTGCACGCCGCCGGCGTCGAGGACGTCCAGGCGACGCTGCGCATCGCCACCGACACCCGCACCCCCGTCGTGACCCGCGGAGCCGGCACCGGCCTCGCCGGCGGAGCCATCGCCGGGCCGGGCGAGATCGCGCTGTCGGTGCGTCGCATGGACCGCATCCTCGAGGTGCGGCCCGACGACCTGATCGCGGTGGTCGAGCCGGGCATCGTCAACGCCGATCTGAACGCCGCGCTCGCGGAGCAGGGCGTCTGGTGGGCTCCCGATCCCGCCAGCCGCGACATCTCGACCGTCGGCGGCAACATCGCCACCGGCGCGGGAGGGCTGCTGTGCGCCAAGTACGGCGTCGTGCGCGATGCCGTCCTCGGCGTCGACCTCGTGCTCGCCGACGGCCGGCTCATGCACTTCGGCCACCGCACCGTCAAGGGCGTGACCGGGCTGGACCTGACATCGCTCGTGATCGGCTCCGAGGGGACGCTCGGGGTCGTCGTCGGAGCCACGCTGAAGCTGCGGCGCCGGGTCCCGGGCACGGTGTGCACGCTCGCGGCGACCTTCCCCGACGTGCGTGCGGCCGCCGTCGCCTCCGCGGCCGTGACGGCCTCGGGCGCGCAGCCGGCGATCATGGAGCTCATGGACGCCGCCTCGCTCTCGGCCGTCCACGCCCTGCTCCACCTGGATCCCCCGGCGGCCGGTGCGGCGCAGCTCACGATCCAGACCGACGGGCCGTCCGCGGCCGGCGAAGCGGACGCGATCGCCGCGGTGCTGCGCGCGGCGGGCGGCACCGTCGCGGTGTCGCACGATCCGGACGAGGGCGAGCGCCTGCTCACGGTGCGGCGCTCGATGCACGCGGCCATGGAGCGTCTGGGCACGACGCTCATCGAGGACGTCTCGGTGCCCCGCAGCGCGCTGCCGGCGATGTTCGACGAGATCGCCCGCGTCGAGCGCGAGCACGGCCTCGTCATCCCGACGGTCGCGCATGCCGGCGACGGCAACCTGCATCCGAACTTCGTCTTCGACCCGCCCGCGGACGACGACGACGGCATCGCCGCGGTCCCGGCGCACATCTGGGACGCCGCCGACGACCTCTTCCGCGCCGCGCTGCGGCTGGGCGGCACGCTCACCGGCGAGCACGGCATCGGGGTGCTCAAGCGCCGCTGGCTGGCCGACGAACTCGGCGACGACCAGTGGGAGCTGCAGCGCCGGATCACCCGCGCGTTCGATCCGCTGGGGATCCTCAACCCGGGCAAGGTGTTCGCCCCGTGAGCGGCGTCGTCCACGTCAGCGCGGCGGTCGTGGTCGCCGACGACGGCCGGGCGCTCGTGGTCCGCAAGCGGGGCGCACAGGTGTTCCAGCAGCCGGGCGGCAAGCCGGACCCCGGCGAGGACGCCCTCGCGGCCGTCGTGCGCGAAGTCGCCGAGGAGACCGGGATCGTCGCCGAGCCGAGCTCGTTCGAGCCGCTCGGACGCTTCAGCGACGCCGCGGCGAACGAGCCCGGACACCGGGTCGTCGCCGACGCGTTCCGCCTCCGCGTCGGCGCGGGGACCGCGATCGCCGGTGGCGAGATCGAGGAGCTGCGGTGGCTGGCCGAGACCGACGTCGACGACGCTCCGCTGGCTCCGCTCAGCCGAAACCACCTCATCCGCTTCGCCTGGCGCTGAGCCTTGTCCCCGCCGGTCAGCCGGACTCGTACGCGCGGCGGAAGTGCTCGTCGGGCACGACCCAGCGCTCGCCGTTCTCGCCCTCGACGATCCAGTCGCCGTCCTCCGCGTGCGCGGCGCCCTCCAGGGTCTGCACCGTCTGCGGCTCGGCGACGCGCGTCGCACGCACCGCCCCGCGGCGGCGGAAGCGGCCCTCGCCCGAGTTCTCGTACATGTCGGCGAACTCCGGCGGCCGCACCGACCACTCCCGCTCCCCGTCGCGCACGCGCCAGTCGCCGGGCAGCGCCTGCATCGCGCTCCCCGTCGACGTCGTCCAGGTCCACGACTCGTCGACGCGCTCCGCCCTGACCTCCCCGCGGCGGCGGTACGTGCGCCACTCCGGGCCCCCCGACTGCTCGTCGCCCATCGCCGGACGCGATGCGTAGCCCATGGCCCGCAGCAGCCCGAGTGCGTCGAGCACGGCGCGACGCGTCTTCGCGCGGCCGGTCTCGCCGAGCTCCTCCCACGGCACCAGCAGCGGATGCGTGCGCCGCGCGTCGTCCCGCCGGCTGCCGTGCCGCCATCCGGCCGCGAGGTGCCGGGCCCGCCAGGATTCGTGCTCACGCCGCGCCATCTCGTCGAGCTGGGCCTCCGTCGGATCCGTGTCGTCGGGATCGGCGCCCGGCGGCACCGGGCCCCAGGTGCGGCCGACGGCGACCGCGGACGACAGCGTCTCGCGCACGAGCCGGATGTTGCTGTCGCGGTAGAACTCGTCCAGCTGATCCCACGGCCGGCGGCCGGGGTTCGCCGGGTCGACGCCGTGGTCGTCCAGGAAGTTCTCGTGTGCGACGCGCGCCACCCGCTCCCAGCGGTCGGGGCGCCCGAGGTCGCCGATCGCCGCGGCGAACGGGTAGAGCCGCTCCATGACGGGCTCGTCCGGGATCGGACCGCCCTCGGCGACCTGCGCGTAGACCGGCCAGCCGGGGTGCGCGGCCGCGATCTCGGACGGGCTGAGCACGGGAGCGTCCTCGGCGGGGGCGATCATCACCGCGGGAGACGCGGCTCCGGCGAGCGCGGTGACCAGCCCGTGCTCGGCGTCGGCGTCGTCCAGCGCCTCGACATCCGCCCCCGCGTTGCCGAATGCCCGCTGATGCAGCGTGTGCCGTCGCAGCAGCGACGAGGCATCCGCTCCGACGATCACGACGCGCGGCGGCGGCGGGCCGGGCCGGCGCCGCGCGGCCCTCTCGCGGGCGCGCTGGGCCGCCTCGGCCGCGATGGCCAGCACCAGGTCGGATCCGCCGTGGACGGCGACGCGGTCGCAGCCGTCGTCCATCCACCGCGACACGAGCGCTTCGGCGGTCGCCTCGTATACGCCCACGGCATCCAGCGCCCAGCCGGGCCTGTCGACCTGCCGACGGCGCCAGAACTCGGCCACCCACACGTCGTCGATGCGGACGACGGCCCGGATGTGCTGCGGTCGTCCGCCCCGCACGGCGCGCAGCCGCGAGTCCAGGTGCTCGAAGCGGCTGAGGTTCGTGCCGGCGACGGGGCCCAGCAGGAACAGACCGCGCAGTGCGATGCGGTCCCCCCGCAGCACGCGCGTGCGCAGGGAGAAGATGCGCAGCGCCACGTCGGGCGTCTCCGACCATCGCAGCACGACGATTCCCGGGTGCCGCGGGTGAGGCGGCGGCGGGTCGTTCGGGTCGGCGCGCACCACGACCATCGTGCGCTCATCGAGCCGCGTGCGCACGCGCTCCGCGGCGGGCAGCGTGACGTCGAGCGGGCCGTCGACCACCACGCGCGAGCCCGAGCGACGCATGCGCAGCACGTCCAGCTGCGAGCGGAAGAGGACCGCCACGGCGGCGGCGAAGCCGATGCCCACCGTTGCGATGACGAGCATGCGCGCGGCCAGCAGCGCCAGCGGCGGCTCGGCGGCGCACCCCTCGACGACGCCGAAGACCTCCGGCACGACGCCGAGGAACAGCTCCAGCGCCCACGTCAGCGGACTCCAGAACGGCACCGCGTCGGCGGCGCACTCGACGTACGACACGAACGCCAGCCCCACGGCGGAGGTGCCCAGGATCCCGATCGCGACCAGCCGCCGCGTGCCGTAGCGGCGCGCGCCCGGCAGCGACACGAGCCAGCCCAGGAGGCACGCGAGAGCCGTGGCGACGGTGATCACCGCCCACGACGTGGGTTCCCAGAACTGCGACCACGGCGGCGGAGGCACCGATTCCGGCTGGAGCGCGGCGACGCCGAGCATCACCAGCACGGCCGCGCACAGCACCGCAACGACGATGATCGCGGCGCGAAGCAACACCCTGGAGCGCCGTCGGCTCATCCGCACCCCTTGCTCGGATCAAGCGCGATGCTAGCAGGAGGGATGCTCCGCTCCCACCCCCCCTCTCTCCTGGCGCCGCACCGACGCCGAGCGGTGCGCGCGGCGCTCGGGCTGCGCGGATGCCGCGGGCTACAGGCCCTGCCAGGCGGGCTTGTGGGCGTACGTGTAGCGGTAGTAGTCCGCGTGGGCGAGACGGGAGGCGGCGGCCTCGTCGACCACGACGGTGGCGTGCGGATGCAGCTGGATCGCCGAACCGGGCAGCGACGCGCTGAGCGGGCCCTCGACGGCGCCCGCGACGGCGGCGGCCTTGCCCTCGCCGAACGCCAGCAGCACCAGATGACGCGCCCGCAGGATCGTGCCCAGTCCCTGCGTGATGCAGTGCAGGGGGACGTCCTCGATCGAGGGGAAGAACCGCGCGTTGTCCTCGCGGGTCTGCCGGGTGAGCGTCTTGACGCGGGTCACCGAGGCGAACGACGAGCCCGGCTCGTTGAAGCCGATGTGCCCGTCGGTGCCGATGCCGAGGATCTGCAGCTCGACGCCGCCGGCGGCGTCGATCGCGGCCTCGTAGTCGACGCCTGCGTGCTCGATGCCCTGCAGCGAGCCGTTCGGCACGCGGATGCGGTCGGGGTCCAGCCCCAGCGGCTCGACGACTTCGCGCGCGATGACCGAGCGGTAGGACTCGGGGTGGGCGGGGTCGATGCCGACGTACTCGTCGAGGGCGAAGCCGCGCACGCGCGAGACGTCGACGCCGGCGATCCGCTCGCGCAGCGCCTCGTACACCGGCAGCGGTGTCGAGCCGGTCGCCAGCCCCAGCACCGCCTCGGGCTCGCGGCGGATCAGGCGCACGATCTCGTCGGCCACCAGGGCGCCGGCGGCAGCGGCATCCTTCACGATCACGATCTCAGCCATGGGCGAGGACCTCCTCGGGGTCACGGGTCGCTCCCACGATGGCCGCCCCCAGGGCGGCCGCGGGCGACCCGACGGGCAGCAGCTCGACGCGCTCGTCGAGGCGGAGGGAGCGCATGAACGCCGACGCCGATGCGGCGGCGTCGAGCTCGGCGCGGATGTCGGCGAGCAGCCGGTCGCCGAGGGCCGTGAGCCCGCCGCCGAGCACGACCGCATCGACATCGGCGGTCAGCACGAGCACGCGGATGGCGGCGGCCACGCCGCGGGCGAGCCCGCCGCGCAGCTCGCGCGCGGCCGGGTCGCCGGCATCGGCGGCGTCGAAAACGTCGAGCACGGGGTAGCGCGCGGCGCGCCACCGGGACGCGATGGCTCCGCCGCCGGCGTACGCCTCGACGCATCCGCGCTGACCGCAGCGGCACACGGGGCCGTTCAGGTCGACCGGGACGTGCCCGACCTCGCCCGCCGTGCCGCGCGAGCCGCGCCACAGCAGGCCGTCGGCGACGATGCCCGCCGCGACGCCCGTGCCGAGGTTCAGATACGCCATCGAGGCGACTTCGCGCCCCGCAGCGCGGTGGATCGCATCGGCGCCGAGCGCGGCGGCCTTCACGTCGTTCTCGACGAACACCGGCACACCGAGCACCGGGCCGACGGCGGCGGCGAGGTCGAGTTCGTCGACGCCGAGGTTCACGGCGTGCACGACGCGCGTCGTGCCCGGCTCGACCTGTCCGGGGATGCCGACGCCCACGGACGTGATGCGCTCGGACTCCATGCCGGGCTCGGCGGCGAGGGCGCCCACGACCTCGACGATCGTGCGGGACACGGCGTCCGGACCCCACCCGGTCGGACGGCGCAGCCGCGCCACGATGTCGCCGGAGGGCGCCACCGCGACCGCATCGGTCTTGGTGCCTCCGACGTCCAGTCCCACTCTCATCGGCCGTGCTCCCCTCGGAGGACGGCCGCGACGATCGCGCGCATCAGCCCTTGACCGCCCCGGCGACGAGGCCGCCGGTCATGCGTCCCTGGACGATGAGGAAGAAGATCACCACGGGGATCGCGATGAGCGTGGAGCCGGCCATCACGGCCCCCCAGTCGACGGAGCCGCCGACGCTGGAGGACTGGAAGGCGTTGAGCCACGGCATGAGGGGCAGGTTGTACCCCTTCATCAGCAGCAGGGCCATCGTGAACTCGTTCCACGACTGGATGAAGGCGAAGATGCCGGTCGAGATGAGACCGGGCGCGAGCAGCGGGAAGGTGACCTTCCAGAACGCCTGCGACTTGGTGCAGCCGTCGATCATCGCCGCCTCCTCGAGGTCGGCGGGGACCCCGGCGACGAACCCGCGCAGGGTCCAGATCGTGAAGGGGATGACCGAGGCGACATAGACGATGCCGAGGCCCAGCAGCGTGTTCATCAGGCGCCAGTCGTCGATCATGCCGTAGATCGTGAACATCATCGCCTCGCCCGGGATCATCTGCACGATCAGCACCGAGATGATGAAGCCGCGGCGTCCCTTGAAGTGGAAGCGGGCGACGGCGATCGAGGCGAGGAACGCGAACAGCAGGGTCACGACGAGCACGCCCGCCGTCACCGTGATCGACGTCATGAGAGCGTGCGGGAAGTCCGTCTGCCCGGGCGCGGCTTCGCGCGTCCACGCCGTGACGTAGTTGTCGAGCGTCAGCTGGAACGGGAAGAAGCTCGGCTCGCGGCTGACGATCTCGCTGTTCGGGGTCAGCGACATGTTCACCATCCAGTAGACGGGGAACACGCTCATCCCGAAGACGATCGCGGCGGCGATGTTGAGCAGCGTGCGGTACACGGTGCGCTTGGCCGAGGGGCGGCGCGCGCGGATCGAGCGGTACTTCGGCGTCTTGGCCTGGCCGACCTCGCCGAGGACGTCGTCGACGCCGACGGTCGACAGCTGAGTGGGGACGCTGACCTGGGTGCTCACAGCTCCTCCTCCTTCAGGGTGGTGCGCACGTATCCCCACGACAGGGCGAGCAGCAGGATGACCATGACCACGCCGATCGCGGCGGTCGCGCCGAACTCGCCGACGCCCTGACGGAACAGGTACGTCCCGAGCACGTTCGTCTCGGACGCGAGGCCGCCGCGGCTCTGCAGCGCGTAGACCTGCGTGAAGATGCGCAGGTTCCAGATGATCTGGAGCACCAGCACGACGGTGAGGATGCTGCGCAGGTACGGGAAGACGATGAGGCGGAACCGCTGCCAGCCGGTCGCGCCGTCCAGGGAGGCTGCCTCGAGGACCTCGCCGGGGACCTGGCCCAGACCCGCGTACGTGGTGAAGGCCACGAACGGCACCGACTGCCACACGATGATGATCGTCAGCACGAGGAAGAACGACCAGGGGTTCAGCAGCCACGAGTGGTTCGTCCAGTCGCTCGTGCCGGTGAGGGTGTTCATGAGCCAGTTCACGACGCCGTACTGGGTGTCGAAGATCCAGCCCCACACGACGGTGGCGGTCAGGGGCGGCATCGCCCAGGCCAGCAGCAGGCCGACCGAGACGAGGATGCGCCACGGCTTGCTCAGCCGCGTCATGAGGACGGCGATGAGGATGCCGAACGTCAGGTTCAGCACGGTGAGCACGACCATGAGCCCGAGGCTGCGCATGAGGACGGCCGGGAAGTCGGACTGCGTGAACAGGTCGACGTAGTTCTCGAGTCCGATGAAGGCCGGGAGCGTGCCCTGGACCTTGTTCTTGACGGTGTAGTCGGTGAACGACTGAATGACCATGAGGACGGCCGGATAGCCGACCATGACGCCGAGGATGATCAGCGACGGGCCCAGCAGGGTCCAGGCGCCGCGAGCCTCACGGCGCCGGCGCGACTTGTCGCGCGGGTTCAGGGGCGCCCGATGGCGCGAACGGCTGTCATCGGACGGGGTGATGAGGGCTGCGGTCTCGCTCATGTCGCCTCCTCTCTGGATGTTGCGAAAGTACCGGGGTGCGGCAGGGCACGACAGGTGCCCCGCACGACGGGGAAGGGTTGGGGTGTTTGGGGGGACCGATCTCCGGGACAGGCGCAGCAGCGCTGCGGCTGAGCCTGTCCGAGAAAGCGGTCCGCGGATGCGGCCGCGGCGGCCCTGGGGCAGGGGGTCCCGTCGGGACGGGACCCCCTGCTCGGGTCCTGTTCGGGTCAGGAGTTGAGGATGGCCTCGATCTGCTCGTCGAGCTCCGCGGCGATCTCGGCGACGTCGCCGCCCTGGGCGATCTTCACGAGAGCGTCGGGGATGATCTGGGCGGCCTCGACCTCGGCCCAGTTCGGGCTGGCCGGAGTGCCCTTCGAGTTCGCCAGAGCCGCGGCCTGCGCCTGCGCGACGGGAGTGTCGGGCAGGTACGAGGCGGCCGAGACGATGCCGGGGGTCAGGCCCTGCTCCGCCAGGAGCGCCTGGTAGTCCTCGCTGAGCATGATCTGCAGCGCGGCCTTGGCCTTGTTCGGCGCGTCGCTCTTGGTCGCGACGGCGATGTTCGAGCCGCCCGCGAAGATCGGGGCGGTCGTGCCGGCGTCGACACCCGGCAGCGCCATGGCGCCGAGGTCCTTGGCGTAGGTGTCGGGGCAGCCCTCGGAGTTCTGGCCGGCGGCCTCGTCGGCCCACGGCCATGCACCGGTCAGGTTGCCCGCGGCCCAGGCCGGGCTCGAGAGGAAGCCCGCCTCACCGGCGCAGAACGCGATGTTGCCCATGAGCTCGTTGCCGTCGGCGGGGGCCACCGTGGCGTTGAGGTAGACGTCCTGCAGCTGCTCGAGACCCGCGAGGCTCTCGGCGCTGGAGAACTGCGCGTCCCAGCTGTCGCCGTCCTGGACGGCGATCTCGCCGCCGTGCGCCCAGATGTAGGGAAGGGCGTTGTACCAGTCCTTGCCCGGGGCGTAGATGCCCGAGACGCTGTCGGTGGTCAGCTCCTTGCCGAGGGCGACGTACTCGTCGAGGGTCTCGGGGACCTCGTCCACGAGCATCGGGCTGTAGAAGACGACGCGGCCGCCGGCGTAGTACGGGGCGGCGTACAGCGAGCCCTCGTAGGTGCCGGCGTCGACGAGCCCGCCGAGCAGCTCATCGCCGCCGAGGTCCTCCTGGATGTCCGAGATGTCGAGGAACAGCCCCGCGTCGGCGAAGCCGAGCGCCTGGGTGTTGCCGACCTCGACCACGTCGGGCGAGTCGTTCGACGACAGCGCCGCGGTGTAGGTGTCGGAGACGTCCGCCCAGGTCTTCTCCTCGATCGTGAGGGTCCAGCCGTCGTTCTCGGCCTCGAAGGTGTCGACCAGGTAGTCGCGAGCGGTCTGAGGCGTGTCAGCACCGACCAGCCACACCGTCAGGTCGCCGGTCTCGGGCTCGGGTGCGGCCTCGGGAGAGGCAGCGCAGCCCGCGAGGACGACGGCCGAAGCACCCACGAGCGCGAAGGCGCCGAGCTTCTTGTTCATCGTGTTGTTCCTTCGTGTTTTCTCTTGGTGAGGAAGGGCCGGGTGACCCATCCGGGGGGGGAATGAGGGGGCGTCTACGACACCCCGAGTTGTCCTGACAGGACCATGACGGCGGCACCGCGCAGGACGATGTCCTGCCCCTGCCCCGTCATCCGAACGCGCACGCCGTCGTGGAACTGCGCGAGGGTGCGCGCCCGGAGAGTCGTGACCGCCTGCTCGGCGAGCGGGCCGTCGAGCAGCTCCTCGGGACCCGACAGGACGACCTCCGACAGGTCCAGTGCGCCGACGACGGGGGCCAGGGCGATGCCGAGGCGCTCCCCCGCGTCGCGCAGGATGCTCTCGCGCCCGGCATCGTCGGCGACGGCGGCGAGGCGGGCTTCGAGCGCGGGCACCGAGAGCCAGGCCTCGAGGCATCCGACCTTGCCGCACACGCACACGGGGCCGCCGTCGGTGCCGACGGTGACGTGCCCGATCTCGCCGGCCGCGAAGCGGCTGCCGCGAAGCGGCTGACCGGCGGCGAGCAGGCCCGAGCCGACACCGCGGCCGACCTTGACCAGGATGACGTCGTCGCCGGCGCCGCCGAAGGTGTACTCGGCCAGGACCGCGGCGTTGGCGTCGTTGGCGACCAGGACGGGCAGGCCGAGAGCGCCTTCGAGCGCGCTCTCGAGATCGAACCCGGCCCAGCCGAAGTTGGGGGCGGTGAGGATGACGCCGCGGTCGTCGACGACGCCGGGGGTGCCGACGCCGATCCCGAGGACCGGCGCGTGCGACTCGGCGACGAGGTCGCGGGCGAGGGCGACGGCGGTGGCCACGACGTCCTCGGAGGCCGGCACGGCGACCTCGCGACGCACGACGATGTCGCCGTCGAGGGTGAGCACAGCGCCGATGAAGCGGTCGCTGCCCGACAGATCCAGACCGACGATGCGGTGCCCCGCGCGGTCGAGGTCGACCAGGATGGCGGGCTTGCCGGGACCGGATGCCTCGCGCACGCCCTTCTCGGCGATGAAGCCGTCGGCGATGAGCTCGGCGACGAGGTCGGAGATCGTCACGCGGGTCAGGCCGGTCTCGCGCGACAGGTCCGCGCGGCTCATGGCGCCCTCGTGGAACAGCGTCTGCAGCACGAGCGAGCGGTTGTGAGCCCGGGCGTGCTCGGGAAGGACCTTGGCGCCGTGGCGCACGGCCTTCACGCGACCGAACGAACGCGGTGCGCTGGGGCGGTGAGGGTGCGGCGACTCGACTTCGGTGGAAGAGCCGCGCTGCACTTCCGATGCAGACATGTTTGTTAGTAGACCTTACGAACAAAGTCCGCGCAACCCCTGACGGGAATTTGCACGGCTCGTTTACAAAACCGTTACATTGCCTCCGGCCGCAGGCTCGCTGTCAGCACAGGGCGCCGCCCGGCCCGTGCGGTCGCCGCCCGGTCCGATCCCGGTCCATCGCAGGCGGCCCATCTCCTCCTGCACACGGGCGTCCATTACCATGGACGCAACGCGTATCGCATCGGGGGGTGGTGGCGTGACGGATCTGGCGACCAAGCCGGGAGCAGGTGACGGGGCGGCCGACGACGCGCAGCACACGGCGGAGACCCCCGCAGGGGGCGGTCCCGATGCTCCCACGTACGCCTGGGCGCCCGCTGAGCCGGCCCCCCGTCGTCGACGCACCGCGCTGTGGGTCTCGATCGCGGCGGGAGTGGCGGCGCTCGCGCTCGTGGGATCCTCGCTGGTCCTGATCGCGCCGGGCACGACCGTGGCCGGCGTCTCGATCGGCGGCATGACCGCCGGAGCGGCCGCCGACGCCATCGATCAGCGACTCGCCGGGACGGTCGTCGTGCTCACGGGCGACGGCGGCGATGTCGAGCTGACCGGCGCGGACCTCGGCGCGAGCGTCGATTCGCGCGCACTCGCCGAAGAGGCTTTCGCCGATCACCCGATGTGGAACACCACGCAGTGGTACTCCGAGCCTGCCGACGCCGCCGTCACGCTCGACCCGGCGACCGCCGATGCGGCGCTGCGCGCGGCGGTGCCGGACCTCTACACCGACCCCGTCGACGCGACGCTCGTCTACGACGCCGACGCGGTGAGGTACGTGTGGACGGCCGCCGAGGACGGCACCGGCATCGACACGACCGCCGTGCAGGCGGCGCTCGAGGGCGCGCTCGCCGACGGGAGTCCGCGCGTCGAGCTCGAGCCGACCGCCGCCACCCTCGCGCCGACCGTGACGAGCGACGCGGCCGAGGGCACGGCGGCGACCCTCAACGGCATCCTCGAGAAGGCCGGGTTCTACGTCGGCGACTCGCGCGCCGTCGAGGTCTCCCCCGCCACCGCCGCATCGTGGCTGACCGTCTCGCAGACGGCGGACGGCGCGTTCGAGATCACCGCCGACGAGGCCGCCATCCAGGAGGTCGTCGACAGCCTGCCCGAGAAGATCAACCGGGACCCCGTCGACGCGACGGTGATCACCGACTCGGGCGGCGACGTGCTGCAGACGGTCACCGCCGGCGTCGACGGCCGCGAGCTCGGCAGCACCGACGGCATCGCCGCGGACTACGCCGCGCAGCTGGCCGCGGGCGAGCCCGCGTTCGCTCTGCCGGTGAAGGTCGACGAGTTCGCCACCACGGCGATCGAACGCCGCATCGACGTCAACCTCTCGACGCAGACGACGACGCTGTTCCAGAACGGCGAGGTGTACCGCTCGTACAAGATCTCGTCGGGCCTGCCGGCCACGCCGACCCCGACCGGCAACTTCCGCGTCTTCGCCCACACCGCCATCCAGGACCTCGGCGCCCTCTGCTACGACCCGAGCCGCACCGACAGCTACTGCACCGAAGACGTGCCGTGGCTGACGTGGTTCGCCCCGGACATCGCCTTCCACGGCACCTACTGGCACAACAACTTCGGCAACCAGATGAGCCACGGCTGCGTCAACATGCCCACCCCGATCGCCAAGTTCGTCTACGACTGGGCGCCGGTCGGCACCGAGGTCTCCGTCCACTACTGATCCGACGCGGGGGGTCGCGACCGGCCGACGACAACGAGGGAGGGAGCGGACGCCTCGCGTGAGGCATCCGCTCCCTCCCTCGCTTCAGAGCGTCAGACGCCGATGGCGTCGATGATCCCGTTCAGCGTGGCCGACGGGCGCATGACCGCGTCGACGAGCTTGCCGTCCGGACGGTAGTAGCCGCCGATGTCGACCGACGAGCCCTGCACCGCGTTCAGCTCGGCGACGATCTTCTCCTCGTTGGCCGTGAGCGCCTCGGCGACGGGGGCGAACGCAGCCGCGAGCTCGGCATCCGCCGTCTGCTTCGCCAGCTCCTGCGCCCAGTAGAGCCCGAGGTAGAAGTGGCTGCCCCGGTTGTCGATCGTGCCGAGGGCGCGACCGGGCGACTTGTCGTTCTCGAGGAACGTGCCCGTCGCGGCGTCGAGCGTGTCGGCCAGGACCTGGGCCTTGGCGTTGCCGGTGAAGGTCGCGTAGTGCTCGAGCGAGGCGGCGAGCGCGAAGAACTCGCCCAGCGAGTCCCAGCGCAGGTAGTCCTCGGCGACGAGCTGCTGCACGTGCTTGGGCGCCGAGCCGCCGGCGCCGGTCTCGAACAGGCCGCCGCCGGCCAGCAGCGGCACGATCGAGAGCATCTTGGCGCTCGTGCCGACCTCGAGGATCGGGAACAGGTCGGTCAGGTAGTCGCGCAGCACGTTGCCGGTCACCGAGATCGTGTCCAGCCCGTGGCGCATGCGCGCCAGCGTGTAGCGCGTGGCCTCGGCCGGGGCGAGGATCGTGATCTGGACCCCGGTGGTGTCCAGCAGCGCGAGGGCCTGGTGGACCTTGGCGATCAGCTGAGCGTCGTGCGCGCGGTTCACGTCGAGCCAGAACACCGCCGGCGCCCCGGACGCCTTGGCGCGGGTGACGGCGAGCTTCACCCAGTCGATGACGGGGATGTGCTTGGTCTGCGTCGCACGCCAGATGTCCCCGGCGCCGACGGTGTGCTCGATGAGCACGTCGCCTTCGCCGTCGACGATCTGGACGCGGCCGGGCGCGGCGATCTCGAACGTCTTGTCGTGGCTGCCGTACTCCTCGGCCGCCTGGGCCATGAGGCCGACGTTCGGCACGGTGCCGATCGTCGCGGGGTCGAGCGGGCCGTTGGCGATCACGTCGTCGACGACGGCCTGGTAGACGCCGGCGTACGACGAGTCGGGGATCACGGCGAGGGTCTCGTCCTCGCCGCCGTCGACGCCCCACATCTTGCCGCCGTTGCGGATGAGCGCCGGCATCGACGCATCCACGATGACGTCCGAGGGGACGTGCAGGTTGGTGATGCCCTTGTCGGAGTTGACGTACGCCAGACGCGGTCCGTCGGCGAGCTTCGCCGTGATGGCCGCGGCGATCTCGTCGCCGCCCTCGACCGACGACAGGCCCGACAGAATCGAGCCGAGGCCGTTGTTCGGCGTCAGACCCGCGGCGGCGAGCTTGTCACCGTACTGCGCGAAGACGTCGGCGAAGTAGGTCTTGACGACGTGTCCGAAGATGATGGGGTCGCTGACCTTCATCATCGTCGCCTTGAGGTGCACCGAGTACAGCACGTCGTCGGCCGCGGCCGTCTCGAGCGTCTCGGCGAGGAAGGCGTCGAGCGCCTCGGCCGACAGGAACGTCGCGTCGATGATCTCTCGCGGCAGCACCTTGAGGTTGTCCTTGAGGACCGTGACGGTGCCGTCCTCGGCGACGTGCTGGATCGTCAGCACGTCGTCGTGAGCGGCGATCCACGACTTCTCGTTGCTCTTGAAGTCGTCGTGCCCCATGGTGGCCACGCGCGTCTTCGAACCGTCGGCGAAGGCCTTGTTGCGGTGGGGGTGCTTGCGCGCGTAGTTCTTCACCGACAGCGGGGCGCGGCGGTCGCTGTTGCCCTCGCGCAGCACCGGGTTCACGGCGGAGCCCTTGATGCGGTCGTACCGGGCGCGGACGTCCTTCTCCTCGACGGTCGCCGGCTCGTCCGGGTACGCGGGGATGTCGTAGCCCTGCGCCTGCAGCTCGGCGATCGCGGCCTTGAGCTGCGGGATCGACGCCGAGATGTTGGGCAGCTTGATGATGTTGGCCTCGGGCAGGGTCGCCAGGCCCCCGAGCTGCGCGAGCGCGTCGGGCACCTGCTGGTCGTCCGTCAGCCGCTGCGGGAAGGCCGCGAGGATGCGGCCGGCGAGCGAGATGTCGCGCGTCTCGATGTCGACGCCCGCCTGACCCGTCACAGCCTGGACGATGGGGAGGAATGAGGCCGTCGCGAGCGCGGGAGCCTCATCGGTGTAGGTGTAGATGATGGTCGAATCGGTCACCACTGCGTCTTTCGTTCGGGGACGGCGATCAGCCTATCGCACGGACCTCAACTATCTTGACGTCGAGATATCTCCCGCATGGCGCGCAGGTGAAACATGTCCGCGCGCGCGTGTTGGGACCCGCCGGACGCGTTAGCCTGTCCGGTATGGGCGAACTGCGACTCGAGGAACTCTCCGCCGGGACCATCGTGGCGGTGAACAACATGTCCCTCAAGCCCGGGCAGGAAGAGTTCCTCTCCCCCGTGAGCTACGGCATCGCAGCGACCGTCGTGAACCCGCAGACGTCGTGGCAGCGCGTGGTGCTCGACGATGAGGAGGTCGTGGGCTTCGTCAGCGCCAACTTCGACCCCGACTTCCCGCAGGAGCACTTCCAGTCCGTGCTGTGGCGCATCAACGTCGACGCCGGCGAGCAGGGCCGCGGCGTCGGCCGCTTCGCCGTCGAGAAGCTGATCGACGAGGCCCGCGGGCGCGGCATGGACCACGTCAGCGTGATCTACGAGGCCGGCGAGGGCGGCCCCGAGGCGTTCTTCCAGCGCGTCGGCTTCACGCCCGTCGGCGAGACCGAGTACGGCGAGGTCGTCGCCGAGATCCGCCTGTAGCCCCGCCTGGTCGCCCGCCGGGCTCAGCGGCCCGCGCATCCGCGCCCGCCGGCATCCGGATTTCGGAGTAACCCCCGCACTTCGGAGCCGGACTCGCAGGTTCTCCGAATCGCGCGGCAACCCCCGAAAGGCGGATCCGCGGTTCCCAGCGCGATCCGAACCTCGGATCCGCAGTCGCACGGCGCTCCGCGGTCTCCTTCCCAGGCGCGACACCGGGCGGCGTTCTCCACCGGTCGCAGCGCCACCCGTCGCGCCGGGCCCTCCATGTCGGAGGCTCCCGGGCATGACAGCGCACTTCGCCTCGACCTTCACTCACCCGCCTGCAGTGCAGGACCTCGTCGCGTGGGTCACCGCCTCGGGTGGGATCGCCCACAGGAACGCGGCGGTCCGCGCCGGCCATACGGTTTCCACGATGCGCGCGGCGGTCCGCGGCGGCTCCCTCCGCAAGCTGCGGCGCGACTGGATCGCCACCGCCGATGCGCCCGAGGACCTGTGCACGGCGGCGCTCAACGGCGGCAGCCTCACGTGCGTGTCCGCCGCCCGTCGCCGCGGCTGGTGGGTTCCCGATGACGCTCCCGCCGACATTCATGTGCGTATCGCGCCGCACGGCGCGTCTCCGGCGACCGCCGGCGTCACGGCGCACTGGACCCATCGGCTCGCGCCGCCGCCGGGCTTCGGGCTGATGGAGTCGATCGAGGACACCCTCGCTCACATCGCGACCTGCCTGGATGCCGAGGGCGCGCAGACGGTGTGGGACTCTGCGGTCAAGCGCGAGAGGCTCGATCTCGGCGCTCTGCGGCGGGTGCGCTGGCGCACGTCGCCGGCTCGCACCTGCGCGCATCGAGCCACTGACCTTGCGGATTCGGGTCTGGAGACGATCGCGTTCCTGCGGCTCACATCGCTGGGGCTGCCGGTGCGCCGGCAGGTGGAGATCGCAGGTCGCCCGGTGGACCTCCTCGTCGGAGAGCGCCTTGTGGTGCAGCTCGACGGATTCGAATTCCACGCGTCATCCGCGCAGCGCACGAAGGACGTCGCGTTCGACGCCGAACTCACCCTGCGCGGCTACACGGTGCTGCGCTTCACCTACGCCCATGTGGTGCACCACTGGGACGAGGTCGAGCGCACAATTGCCCGCGCGGTAGCCGCCGGTGCGCACCTGATCGGCTGATCAGACGTGCGATCGCGACCAGGCCCGATGCCCGCACGCAATCGGATTCCCAGGTCGGTGGGGTCGGATCCGACATTCGGAGCGAACAGGTCCGAGTTTCGGAACAGCGTTAGTCCGACGTTCGGACCGAAGCACCCTCTTCGGACACGAGTGGCACACACATCCGAGATCGCGTCGGATGTCCGAAGATCGGAACGGTGCGGCGACGTTCAGCGCTGCGGGGGTCGACGTTCAGCGCTGCACCGCCTGGCACCGGCCGGGCCCCGCCGCCTCGCGCTGCACGAGCGCCTCAGCGGGCGCGGACGCACCGGGCTCAGCGGGCAGACGCACCGGGCGCCGAGCCCAGCGGACCGACGCGCCGGACTCAGCGGACGGACGCGCGCCGCCGGATGAGCTTGTCGAGTTCGACGACGAGTCCGGGCACGAGCGCGAGCCCCAGGACGGCCCACCACTGCGGGCCCGTCAGCGCCGTCGTCATGAGGAACGCCTGGAGGAAGTCCACCTCGACCGACAGCACCGTCACCACGACCGGCACCCACAGCCACTTCAGAGCGGGCACGACCGGGCGCGACAGTCCCGAATCGGGGTCACGGCGCATCGCGAGGCCCGCGCCGATCGAGCCGAGGCTCAGCACGGCGAACGTCATGGTCATCGGCACGCTCGGCTCGGTCGAGCTGGCCTGGCCCGGAGCGAGCAGCAGCGCCGCGAAGGGCGCGGCGAACAGCGCGACGCCGTAGACGGCCCACTGGATGACGGCGCCGGGATGCGCCAGGCCCGTCGACTTGTCGCGGGGCGGCTGCGACATCAGCCCCTCGGGCGGCGGATCGAAAGTGAGGGCCGCGGTGGGGAACGCGAGCACGAACATGCTCACATACAGCACCATGAGGGGTGTCAGCGGCACCCCGCCATTGACCCCGACGATGCTCGAGACGAGAAACAGCAGCACCAGGGCCAGCATCGTCGACATCTGGTACCGCAGGAACGTGGCGATCTTGTCGTAGACCGCGCGGCCGATGTCGACCGCGGCCACCAGCGTGCCGAAGTCGTCGTCGGTGAGGATCATGCGCCCGGCCTGCTTGGTCACCTCGCTGCCCGAGCCCATCGCGACGCCGATGTCGGCCTGCTTCAGCGCGGCGGCGTCGTTGACGGCGTCCCCCGTCATCGCCACCACGTCACCCCGCTCCTGCAGCAGCCGCGTCACCCGCAGCTTGTCCTCGGGCGTGACGCGCCCGAACACGTGCAGCGCCGGAAGCCGCGCGCTGAGCTCGGCGTCGTCGAGCGCGCGCAGCTCGGCCCCGCTGATCGCGCCCGGCTTCAGACCCAGATCCCGGCCGATCGCCGCGGCGGTGTCGGCGTGGTCGCCCGTGATCATCCGGACCTCGATGCCGGCCTCGCTCGCCACGCGCACGGCTTCGATCGCCTCGGGGCGCAGCGGATCGATGATGCCGATCAGCGCCACGAACGTGAAGTCCTCGGCGATCGACATCGGATCGGCGGCGGCCTCGGTCTCCAGACCCGGGATCTCGCGGATGGCGACCGCGAGCACGCGCAGCCCGCGACCGCTCATCTCGGCGTTCGCCGCGTCGATGCTCTCGCGGAGCGCGGCGATCGGCACGGGCCCGCGATCGCCGTACGCGGACGTGCAGCGATCGATGACGATGTCGGGCGCGCCTTTCATGGTGGCCAGGAAGGTCGGATGCTCGTCCAGCGGTGCGTGATGGCACGTGACCATGAACTTGTGCGCGGAGTCGAACGGCACCTCGGCCTCGCGCGGATACTCCCGCCTGCTCTCCTCGGCGTCGACGCCGAGCTTGGCGGCCAGCACGACCAGCGCGGCCTCGGTGGGGTCGCCCACCACGGCGCCGGCGTCCGACACCGTCGCGTCGCTGTTCAGGCACAGCACGTAGGCCAGCGGGGTGAAGTCGGGGACCTCGGCGCCGGCGACGTGGCGCAGCGTGCCGCGCTTGTCGTAGCCCTCGCCCTCCACCGTGTACCAGTGCTCGAACGCGTAGAGCCGCGTCGCCGTCATGGCGTTGAGCGTGAGGGTGCCGGTCTTGTCGGAGTTGATCGCGCTGGTCGCCCCGAGGGTCTCGACGTCCGTGAGGTTCTTCACCACCGCGCGACGGTCCGCGAGCAGGCGCGCGCCGTACGCGAGCATGCCCTGCACGAAGGTCGGCAGCGCCGCCGGGATGGCCGACACGGCCATCGAGATCCCGATGAGCAGCAGCGTCGCGAGCGTCTCGCCGCGCACCAGCCCGATCACGATCATCACCGCGACGGCGCCCCACGCCACGAACCCGAGCACCTTCGTCAGCCCGTTCAGCTCGCGCTGCAGCGGCGACGGCGACGGCTCGACCGCCTGCAGCATTGCGGCGATCCGACCCATCTGCGTCGTCATGCCGGTGTCGGTGACGACCATCGTCGCGGTGCCGCGCGTGACGGTCGTGTTCTGGAAGAGGATGTTGGCGCGGTCGCCCAGCTCGGGATCGGGATCGTCGATCGTCGCCGCCGACTTCGGCACCGGCGCGCTCTCACCCGTGAGCGCCGCCTCCTGGGTCTCGAGGCTCGCCGCGCGCACGATGCGCCCGTCGGCGGGGACCATGTCACCAGCCTCGAGCTGCACGATGTCGCCGGGGACGATGTCGGGTGCGGGCACGAGGGCGACGGACCCGTCGCGGATCACGCGGGCCTGAGGGATCTGGAGGTTCGCGAGGGCGTCGACGCTCGCGCGGGCCCCGAGCTCCTGCCGCGTGCCGAGCACGACGCTCGCTCCGACCAGCGCCGCCACGAGCAGGGCGACGGCGAACTGGCCGATGACGACGCTCACCACGACC
The DNA here is from genome assembly GCA_029319145.1 of Microbacter sp. GSS18. NCBI lineage: Bacteria > Pseudomonadati > Bacteroidota > Bacteroidia > Bacteroidales > Porphyromonadaceae > Microbacter > Microbacter sp. GSS18. Next base: position 2,068,860 of record CP119753.1, read on the forward strand.
ACCGCGATCAGCATGATGTTCATGGGGTCGGCGAGCTGGCGCAGCAGCACCGACCACGTCGACGGCGCCGGCGGCGACGGAATGGAGTTCGCCCCGTGCACCGACCGCCGGCGGGCGGCCTCGGCCGCCCCGAGGCCGTCCGCACCGTCGACGCGCATGCGTGCGCACGCCTCTTCGGGTGTCTCCGACCACCACGACACGTCCGTCGTCGGGTACTGATCGGGCGTCGTCACGTCGGTCTGCGGCATCGTGCGGCTTCCCCTCGCGGCTGTCTCGGATGCCGCCGATCCTAGCCACGCCGCGTAGCGCCCGACAGGGCGCCGCAGCGTGCACACACGGCGGATGCCGGGCCCGCCGCGGACGGGCGGTCCCGGCATCCGGGGTGGTCGCGCTAGACCAGCGACTCCTGCCAGGCGGCGTGCAGCCGGGCGAACCGTCCGTCGCCGCCGATGAGGTTCGCGGGCGCATCGTCCTCGATGATGCGGCCGTGCTCCATCACCAGCACGCGGTCGGCGATCGCCACCGTCGACAGGCGGTGCGCGATGATGATCGCCGTGCGGTCGGCCAGCAGGGTCTGCAGCGCGTCCTGGATGAGCCGCTCGCTCGGGATGTCCAGCGACGCCGTCGCCTCGTCGAGGATCAGCACCGCCGGGTTCGCCAGGAACGCACGCGCGAACGAGATCAGCTGACGCTGCCCGGCCGACACACGTCCGCCGCGCTTGTTGACGTCGGTGCCGTACCCGTCCGGCAGGGCCTCGATGAACTCGTGCGCGCCGACGGCGCGGGCCGCGGCCTGGATCTCCTCCAGCGTCGCGTCGGGCTTGCCGAGCGCGATGTTGTCGGCGACGGTCCCGCTGAACAGGTACGCCTCCTGCGTGACCATGACGATCGCGCGCCGCAGGTCCTTCGGGTGCATCGAGCGCAGGTCGACGCCGTCCAGCGTCACGCGCCCGCGCGTCGGGTCGTAGAAGCGCGACACGAGCTTGGCGAGCGTGGACTTGCCTGCGCCGGTGGTGCCCACCAGCGCGATCGTCTGCCCCGCGGGGATGTCCAGCGAGAAGTCCGGCAGGATGACGCGGTCGTCCTGGTACCCGAAGAGCACGTCCTCGAAGCGGATGCCGCCCTTTGCGGTCCACAGGTCCACCGGGTCCACGGGATCGGGGACCGTCGGCTCCTCCTCGAGCACGCCCGACACCTTCTCGAGCGCCGCCGTGGCGGACTGGTAGGAGTTCAGGAAGAACGCGACCTCCTGCAGCGGCGAGAAGAAGTTGCGGATGTAGAGCACCGCCGCCAGCAGGATGCCGACCTCGATGCCGCCGCCGACCACGCGGATGCCGCCCCACAGCAGCACGAGCGCGATCGAGGTGGAAGCGACCGCCATGAGTGCGGGCTCGAAGGTGCCGAACAGACGGATGGAGCGCATGTTGACGTCGCGGTAGTCGCTCGCGAGCTTGCCGAACTCCTCGTCGTTGCGCGGCTCCTTGCGGAACGCCTTGACGGCGCGGATGCCGGTCATCGTCTCGACGAACTTCACGATCACCTGGGCGCTGATGACGCGCGATTCGCGGTACACCACCTGCGAGCGCAGGTAGAACCAGCGCATCAGGAGGAACAGCGGCACGCCCATCCCGACCAGGATCAGCCCCGACTGCCAGTCGATCAGCAGCAGCGCGACGAGCGTGAACACGCCGTACAGGATGCCGGTGACCAGCTCGTTCAGTCCGCCGTCGAGGAGCTCCCGGATGGAGTCGAGGTCGCTGGTCTGGCGCGAGATGATGCGGCCCGACGTGTACGACTCGTGGAACTCCAGACTCAGGCGCTGGGTGTGCAGGAAGATGCGCTTGCGCAGGTCCAGCATGACCGCCTGCGTCAGGCGCGCCGACACCACGACGTACCAGCCGATGAGGCCGGCACCGCCGATCGCGGTGACGAGGTACACCACCACGACGCCGATCGCCGGCATCCAGTCGAGACGGTCGATCACCGCCGGGAGCGCATTGTCGATGCCGTACGCGATCAGGGCGGGGCCGGCGACGCGGAACGCCGTCGACACGACCAGCACGGCGGCCGCGAGCACGAGCTGCCAGCGCAGCGGCGACACGAGCGAGCCGAGCAGGCGCAGCGAGCGCCGGCGGATCGCGCGGCTCTCCTCGCGTGTGTAGTCGGAGCGGTCCTCGCCGCTGGTTCCGGTCACGGATGCGGTGCTCACAGGGCCACCTCCTTCTCTCGTCGGTCGGCTTCTCGCTCGCGCTGCTCGGCCTCGGCGTCCTCGAGGCTCGAGATCACGTGGCGGTAGTGCTCGCTGGTGTGCAGCAGCTCGGAGTGCGTGCCCACGGCGGTGATGCGGCCGCGCTCCAGGAGCGCGACGCGGTCGGCGAGCATGACGGTGGAGGGGCGGTGCGCGACCACGAGGGCCGTCGTGTCCGACAGCACCTGCCGCAGCGCGTCCTCGACGAGCGCCTCGGTGTCGACGTCGAGGGCCGACAGCGGGTCATCGAGCACGAGCACCGCGGGGCGGGCCGCGACGGCGCGGGCCAGGGCGAGGCGCTGGCGCTGGCCGCCCGAGAGCGACAGACCCTCCTCGCCGATGATCGTGTCGACCCCCTGCGGGAGCTCGTCGACGAACCCTGCCTGCGCGACGGCGAGCGCCTCGCGCAGCACCCTCTCGGCCTCGGCCGATCCGGGCACGAGGTCCTCGCGCCCGAGCAGCACGTTGTCGCGGATGCTCTGCGAGAACAGCGTCGCGTCCTCGAAAGCCATGCCGACGTGTCGGCGCAGCTCCTCGAGGGTGAGGTCGCGCACGTCGACGCCGTCGAGCGTCACGCGCCCGCCGGTGACGTCGTACAGACGCGTCGGCAGGGTCGTCAGCGTCGTCTTGCCCGAGCCGGTGAGCCCGACCAGGGCCATGGTCTCACCGGGACGCAGCACGAGGTCGATGCCGTCGAGGAGGTCGCGCTCGGAGGCCGCGGCGTCCTGGTAGCGGAAGTGCGCCCCCTCGAACGCCAGCTCGCCGCGCACGTCGTCGACGGTGCGCACATCGTCGGCATCCGTGATCGTGTTCTCCTCGTCGAACACCTCGAAGAGGCGGTCGGTCGCCGTGCGGGCGTCGAGCATGAACGAGAAGAGGAAACCGATCGACTCCATCGGCCAGCGCAGCACGGTCGCCATGGCGAAGAACGCCACGAGCTCGCTGGTCTGCAGCTGACCGAGCTGGACGAGGTAGATGCCCGCGCCGAGGCACAGCGCGAAGGCGATGTCGGGCAGCAGCACGAGCCAGAACCAGATCCAGCCGACCGCGCGTGCCTTGCCGAGCTCCGTCTCGCGCAGCGTCTCGGCCTGCCGCGCGAACTTCAGCAGCGCGTGCTTCCCGCGGCCGAAGGCCTTCAGCACGCGGATGCCGTGCACGCTCTCCTCCACGGCGGTCGCGAGGTCGCCCGCCTGATCCTGGCTGCGGCGCGCAAGGGTGCCGTACGACTTCTCGAAGCGGTATCCGGCGTACCACAGCGGCGCCGACGTGATGAGGAACACCGTCCCCAGCAGCCAGTGCCAGCGGAACAGCAGCAGCGTGCCCACGGCGATCGTGAGGACGTTGACGACCAGCAGCACGAGACCGAACGCCATCCAGCGTCGCAGCATGCTGATGTCCTGCATCATGCGGCTGAGCAGCTGGCCGGACTGCCAGCGATCGTGGAAGGCGACCGGCAGGCGCTGCAGACGCGAGTAGAACCCCTGGCGGATCTCGTACTCGACGCGCGTCGCGGGCCCCAGGATGAACCAGCGGCGCAGCCACACCATGAGGGCTTCGGCAAGGCCGAGTCCGAGGATGGCGGCCGAACCCCACGCGATCTGGGCGATGTCGCCGGAGGCGATCGGGCCGCCGACGACGACCTCGAGCACGAGCGGGATCGACAGCGCGAGCAGGCTCGCTGCGAGCGCGCTCGCGGCCCCGAGGCCGAGGCGCGGCAGGACGGGGCGGGCGAACGGAATCAGCCGCGCCAGCGCGCGGAAGGTGGACAACTGGGACCGTGGCGGTTCAGCGGTGGTGGTCATGATCCTTGTGGGGAGGGTGGAGCGGATGGCCCGGTTCGGGCCAGGAGAGATGCGCGAAGCGCGCCGGAACGCGAAGTCCTTGTGGGGAGGAACGCTCCGGAGGACGGCGGTATGCCGGAAAGACGAATGCCCGGTCGAGCCGGGACGGGAGCGACTAACCCCGGATGCGAAGGCGCTCGAGCCCTGCGACGGCGGCGGGGAGGAACGTGGTCTTCGCGGCAGCGGCGACGGTGTACATGACAACCTCCCAAGGGCGAGCGGAACGTCGCGATCGCGACAGCCCTCCAGCATAAGCCTGAGAGGCAGCTGGGTGCAAGCGCTCTCCGAGACCCGGAGTCAGGCCGCTTCGCGCGCGAGCAGGCTCCGCTTGACCTCGACGCCCCATGCGAAGCCGCCGAGACCTCCTCCGGTGCGCAGCACACGATGGCAGGGCACGAAGAGGGCGGGGGCGTTGCGGGCGCAGATCGAGGCCGCCGCCCTCACGGCCGAGGGCGAGCCGAGCGCCGTGGCGAACTCGGCGTACGTCAGCGGGCGCCCGGGAGCGATGCCGCGCAGGGCCTCCCACCCGGCCCGCTGCATCGCCGTGCCGTCCTGGCGCACCGCGACGCGCGCGACGGCGTCGAGGTCGCCGGCGTAGTAGGCGGCGACCGCGTCGGCGGCATCCGTCGTCCCCTCGACGACCTCCGCGGGGCGCAGGGCGGGGCGGATCCGCTCGAGCACGGCGACGACGTCGCCGGTCCAGCCGGACGCGAGCACCGCGCCGTCACCGTCCGCGACGAGCGTGAAGGAGCCGTCGGGGGTCTCGAGGGTCTGGGCGATGGCGGTCATGACGGGTCCTTCCGGGTCCGGGCCTGGGGTGCCGCGCGCCACAGGTGCGCGGTGAGATAGCTGCGCCACGGCGCGAGGCGCTCGGCCCACGCGGCGAATCCGCGCGGGTCCGACGGGACGCCGAGGGCGGCCGCACCGCAACGCACGGCGACGTCGCCGGGCAGCGTCACGTCGGGGTCGCCGAGCACGCGCATCCGCACGTAGTCCGCGGTCCAGGGGCCGATGCCGGGCATGGCCAGCAGCGCTGCGCGCTGGTCGGCGCCGTCGTCGCCGGCGGTGAGGACGAGGTCTCCGGCGGCGAGGGCGGCCGCCGCCCCGGTGATGGCGCTGATGCGGGCTGCCGGGCCGCGCAGCGCCTCCGCGCCGCGCTCGGCGATCGCCGTCATCGTCGGGAAGAGCACCGCTTCGCCGTCGCCGTGCGGCATCCGCTCCCCCAGGGCGTCCGCGAGTCCGGTGAGGGCGGTGCGCGCCGCGGCGACGGTGATCTGCTGCCCGACCATCGCGCGGATGAGCATCTCGTGCGGGTCGGCGGCGCCGGGGACGCGGATGCCCGGCAGCGCCGCCACGCGCCCCGCGATCGCGGGATGCCGTGCCAGCGCGTCGTCGATCGCGACGGGATCGGCGTCGAGGTCGAACAGGCGCCGCGCGCGTGCGACGAGCGGCGCGAGGTCGCCGAGGTGCGTCAGATGCGCCCGCAGCCGCATCCGCCCCGCCTCGGCGCGCACCTCGAACCACGCCGGCCCGCCCGGCAGCCGCAGCGTGCGCGAGAAGGACACCGGGCCGGACTCCTCGACGCCGGGCACGGCGCGCGCGGCCATCCACGCGAACAGGCCCGGCGCGTCGAACGGGGCGCGGTGCGGCAGCAGGAGGTCGATCGTCCCGGCGGTGCGGACGTCGCCGCCCCGGCGACGGGCGCGGAGCTCGAGCGGCGTGAGCCCGAACACCTCGCGCACGGTGTCGTTGAACTGCCGGACGCTGCGGAAGCCCGCCGAGAACGCGACGTCGGATGCCGCGAGGTCGGTGCCCACCAGCAGCATGCGGGCGGTGTGGGCCCGGTGCGCACGACTGAGGGCGAGCGGCCCCGCCCCCAGTTCTGCGGTGAGGAGCCGGGTCAGGTGCCGCGGCGAGTAGCCGAGACGCCGGGCGAGGCCGGGCACCCCGTCGCGTTCGACCACGCCGTCGGCGATGAGGCGCATGGCGCGGGCGGTCGTGTCGCCGCGCAGGTTCCAGGCGGGCGAGCCGGGGGCCGCTTCGGGCAGGCACCGCTTGCACGCCCGGTACCCGGCCTCGTGCGCCGCCGCCGAGGTGGGGTAGAACGTGACGTTGCTCTCCTTCGGCGTGCGCGCGGGGCAGCTGGGCCGGCAGTAGATCCCCGTCGAGCGCACGGCCGTGACGAACTGGCCGTCGAAGCGGGCGTCGCGTGCGTGGATCGCGCGATACCGCTCATCGAAGGTCATCGCCAGGCTCATGCCTCCACTCTGACACGCGCCGGCGACGCCGGCTGGCGGAAATCGGACACGGCCGTGGGCACAGCCCTGCCGCCGGCGCGCAGGCCCGCCGCTCGCGCGTGGACCGGCGCGCGTCGCGTGCAGAACTCCACGGATCTGCACCGATTCGCAGCTGGATCGCCCGCATGGCGCGCGCAGCACCCTGGATCCGTGGAGTTTCGCCGGCCCGCCCGCGACTACTCGACGGACTCAGCCCGGTGCGCCGCCTCCAGTCCGTCCAGCAGCAGGTCGAGGCCGTACTCGAACGAGACGCCGAAGTCGTACCCGGGCTGCATGGCGTGCTCGGCGGTGAACCGCACCAGGTTCGGGTACTGATCGGGCAGGAACGCCGACGAGATCTCGGCGGCGATCTCAGCCGACCCCTCTCCGCCCTGGAACGGCAGGCTGGCCTCCTGGATCGAGAAGCCGTAGACGTACGCGTCGAGCACGGCATACGCGTGAGCGGCGAGCTGCATCGACAGCCCGCCGCCGAAGAAGCACGCGAGCATGGCCTCGTGGTGGCCGAGCGTCTCGGGCCCGGGCGTGCGCCGCGACTCCAGCAGCGGCACGGACCACGGATGCCGCACCAGCACGCCCTTCGCCGAGACGCACCGCGAGCGGACGGCGTCACGCCACGGCAGAGCGGGGTCGGGCGGTGCGATCTTCGCGAACACGGCATCGACCATGCCGTCGAGCACGGTCTCCTTGCCGTCGACGTAGTGGTACAGCGTCATCGGGCCGACGCCCATCTCGCCCGCAAGGGCCCGGATCGTCAGCGCCTCGATCCCCTCACGGTCGGCGAGATCGACGGCGGCGGCCATGATGCGCTCGCGGGTCGGCTTGACGCGCTTGGCGGGAGCGTCCGACATGGATTCCCCTTTCGGTCTTGACTCATCGTACTAAGTACGAGTACCGTCATGACAAGTTTCGTACTAAGTACGACATTATCCACGGGAGGATGCCATGACCACCACGACCACCACCACCGAAGACCTCACGACGACCCGCACGATGCGCGCGGTCGCGCAGGACCGCTACGGCGACGCCGACGTGCTCGCCGTGCAGACCCTGCCCGTCCCCGAGCCGGACGCCGGACAGGTGCTGCTGCGCGTGCGCGCCGCCGGCGTCGACCGGGGCGTGTGGCACCTGATGACCGGCAAGCCCGCCCTGATTCGCGTGCTCGGGTTCGGGTTCCGCCGCCCCAAGCAGCCGGTGCGCGGCGGCGACGTCGCCGGCACCGTGGTCGCCGTCGGCGAGGGCGTCGACCGCTTCGCGCCCGGCGACGAGGTCTTCGGCGTCGCCGACGGCTCGTATGCCGAGTACGCGGTGGCTGATGCCGACAGACTCGCCCCTGCGCCCGCGGAGCTCTCCCCCGCCGAGTCGGCCGTCCTCGCGGTCTCGGGCATCACGGCGCTCTACGCCGTCGAAGAGGTCGCCGACGTCCAGGCCGGCCAGCGCGTGCTGGTGCTGGGCGGCTCAGGCGGTGTCGGATCGTACGTCGTGCAGCTGGCCGCCGCCCGCGGCGCCCACGTGACGGCCGTGGCGAGCGCGGCGAAGGCCGACTTCGTGCGCGGGCTCGGCGCCGAGCGCTTCGTCGACTACCGCGCCGAGGATGTCACGGCGTCCCGCGAGGTGTTCGACGCGATCATCGACACCGGCGGCAACACGCCGGTGCGGCGCCTCCGCCGCGTCCTGTCTCCCACCGGAACGCTGGTGATCGTCGGCGGCGAGGGGGGCGGCTGGCTCACCGGCGGTCTGGGCCGTCAGATCGGCGCATCGCTGCTCTCGAACTTCACGAAGCAGAAGCTCGCCTTCTTCATCTCGCCCGAGGACTCCGGTTCCATGGACCGCCTCTCGGAGCACGTCGCCGCGGGGCGCGTGCGCCCGGCGGTCACCCGCACGTACGCCCTGGCCGACGCGCCGCAGGCGATCGCCGACCTCGTCGCCGGACGCATCGCCGGCAAGGCCGCGATCGAGATCGAGGCGGCGTCATGAGCGCGCACGCCCGCACCCGCAGCCCCTCACCCGACACCGCCCGGACCACCCGCAAGGACAAGACCATGACTCTCACGACTCGCCCGACGTCCGACACCACCCGCGCCACCGCTGCCCTGTGGGCGGGCATCGGCTACGCGCTCCTGTTCGCCCTCGCGATCGTGGCGAACTTCGCCGTCGTCCAGCCCGTGAAGACCGCGGGCTCGGCTGCGGCGAGCGTCGAGGCGATCGCCGCCGATCCGGGCGCGTTCCGCTTCGCCGTGCTCGCCTTCGCCGCGATCTTCGTCATCGACGTCGTCATCGCGTGGGCGCTGCACGTGATCCTGCGCCCCGCGGGCGAGATGCGCTCGCTGCTGGCGGCCTGGATGCGGCTCACCTACACGGTCCTCCTGGGCGCCGGGGTGGCGTTCCTGCACCTGGCCGGACAGCTCGCGACCGGCGGGATCGAGGCGTCCGACGGCCCCGGGCTGGCCGCGCTGCTGCTCGAGGCCTTCGACATCACGTGGCTCGTGGGCCTGATCGCCTTCGGCGCGCACCTGCTGCTGATCGGCGCGATCCTCCTGGACGCACGCCTGGCGCCGCGGATCCTCGCCATCGGCCTGATGATCGCCGGCGCCGCCTACATCGCCGACACCATCGCCCACCTCGTGGTCGCCGACTACGCCGCGATCGCCGGCGTCATGCTCGTCATCGTCGCGATCCCCTCCATGCTGTCCGAACTCGGACTCACCGTGTGGCTGTTCGTCGCCGCGCGGCGGCTGCGCGCCGCCGGCCGCGGCGCCGAGCAGGTCGCAGCGCGGGTCTGACCCGCACCTCCCGCGGCCCCGCCGGTCCCCCGGGCCGGCGGGGCCTTGGTGCGCATGCGCGAAACTCCACGGAATCAGCGGCGAACGGCGCCGGAGCCGCGGCGGGGGCCCCGCGGCGCCCCGATCCGTGGAGTTCTGCACATCGGCTCGAGCGCCATCGCGTCAACCCCCTCGGCACTGCCTGCCCGCGCCGATAGGTTGGGGCGCATGACCGCACGTGAGTACGACGTCATCGTGATCGGCGCGGGCGCGGTGGGCGAGAACGTCGCCGACGCCGCCGTGCGCGGGGGCATGTCCACCGTGATCGTCGAGGCCGAACTGGTCGGCGGCGAGTGCTCGTACTGGGCGTGCATGCCCTCCAAGGCGCTCCTGCGGTCGTCCGCCGCCCTGGGGGCCGCCCGGAGCGTCGGCGGCGCTCGCGAAGCGGTGACCGGCGGCGTCGACCCCGCGGCGGTCTTCGCGAGGCGCGACCGCATCGCGCACGACTGGGACGACTCCTCGCAGGTGCGATGGCTCGAGAAGACCGGCATCGACCTGATCCGCGGTCATGCCCGGTTCTCCGGCCCGCGACAGGTCGCGGTGCGCGGCGACGACGGCTCCGAGCAGGACGTCACCGCCCGGCACGCCGTCGCGATCTGCACCGGGTCGGCCGCGCTGCTCCCCGACGTCCGCGGGCTCGGCGACGTCGCACCATGGACGAGCCGCGACGCGGCGAGCGCCCGCAGCGCCCCGGCGAGTCTCGCGATCATCGGCGCCGGCGTCGTCGCCGCCGAGATGGCCACCGCCTATGCGAGCTTCGGAACCGAGGTCACCGTCATCGGCCGCTCCGGCGTGCTGCGCGGCCTCGAGCCGTTCGCGTCGAAGCTCGTCACGGCCTCCCTCGAGAACGCGGGGGTGTCCGTGCACACCGGGACCGAAGTGGTGTCGGCCCATCGCACACGGGCAGGCTCGGTCCTGACCCTCTCGGAGGGCGAACCCGTGACCGCCGATCAGGTGCTCGTCGCGACCGGCCGCGTCGCCCGCACCGGCGACCTGGGCCTGGACTCGCTCGGGCTCGCGCCCGGCGAGTGGCTCGACGTCGACGACACGCTGCGGGTGCGCGGCTTCGACTGGCTGTACGCCGTCGGCGACGTCAACCACCGGGCGCTGTTCACCCACCAGGGCAAATACCAGGCACGTGCCGCGGGTGCCGCGATCGCCGCACGCGCCGCCGGCGTCCCGGTGGACGACACGGCCTGGGGACCGTACGCCGCGACGGCCGACCACGAGGTCGTCCCCCAGATCGTCTTCACCGACCCCGAGGTGGCGACGGTGGGCTTCACGGCGGAGGCGGCGACCGCGGCGGGCCGGAACGTGCGGGTGCTGGACTACAACCTCGGCTGGATCGCCGGAGCGACCACCCTCGCCGACGACTACCGCGGGCACGCGCGGGCGATCGTCGACGAGGACCGCGGCGTGCTCATCGGGGCGACGTTCGCAGGCCCCGGCGTGGCGGAGCTCCTCCACGCCGCGACCGTCGCGATCGTGGGCGAGGTCCCGCTGGACCGTCTGTGGCACGCCGTGCCGCCCTACCCGACGCTCAGCGAGGTGTGGCTGCGCTGGCTCGAGGAGTACCGCAGCACGTCTGACTGACGCCGGCCGCGCCGGCTCAGTGGAAGAAGTGGCGCTCCCCGGTGAAGAACATCGTCACGCCGGCTTCGCGCGCCGCGTCGATGACCTCCTGGTCGCGCACCGAGCCGCCGGGCTGGACGATCGTCTTGATGCCGCCGGCGATGAGGACGGCAGGACCGTCGGCGAAGGGGAAGAACGCGTCGGATGCCGCAACGGATCCCGCAGCCCGGTCACCGGCCCGCTCGACGGCGAGGCGACACGAGTCGACGCGGTTGACCTGGCCCATGCCGATGCCCACCGTGGCGGAGTTCTTCGCCAGCACGATCGCGTTGGACTTGACCGCGCGGCACGTCTTCCACGCGAAGATGAGGTTGGTCATGTCGGCGTCGGACGGCCGCTCCCCCGACACCAGCTCCCAGTCCTTCGCGACCGACTCGATGTCGTCCGGGAAGCGGTCGGCGTCCTGCAGCAGCAGACCGCCCGACAGCAGCCGCACGTCCATGCGCTCCTGCTTCCAGTCCTCGGGGAGCTTGAGCACGCGCAGGTTCTTCTTCAGCTTGAACACCTCGAGCGCCTCGGGCTCGAAGTCGGGGGCGACGATGACCTCCGTGAAGATGTCGCGCAGGTTCTCCGCCATCTTCAGCGTCACGGTGCGGTTGGCTGCGATGACGCCGCCGAAGGCCGACACCGGGTCGCACTCGTGCGCTCGCAAGTGGGCGCTCGCGATCGGATCGAGAGCCTGCGGCGCCGTCACGGCGATGCCGCAGGGGTTGGCGTGCTTGATGATCGCGACGGCCGGCTTGACCAGGTCGAACGCGGCTCGCAGCGCGGCATCCGCATCGACGTAGTTGTTGTACGACATCGCCTTGCCCTGCAGCTGCGTGGCCTGTGCGATGCCGTGGCCGCCGATCGTGGTGTAGATGGCGGCGCGCTGGTGCGAGTTCTCGCCGTAGCGCAGGACCTCCAGCCGCTCCGCCTTGATCGTCAGGTGCTGCGGCAGATCGCCCTCGTCGACGAGCGTCTCCTCGGCGAACCATGTCGAGACGGCGCGGTCGTACTCGGCGGTGTGCGCGAAGGCGCGCGCAGCCAGATCGCGGCGCTGTGCGAGCGACGTGCCGCCCTCGCCGAGCGACTCGATGATCGCCGGGTACGACTCGGGCGAGACGACGATCGCGACGTTGGCGTAGTTCTTCGCCGACGCACGCACCATCGCGGGACCCCCGATGTCGATCTGCTCGACGACGGCATCGCCCTCGGCGCCCGAGCGGACGGTCTCGACGAACGGATACAGGTTCACCACGACGAGCTCGAAGGGCCGGATGCCGAGCTCGGCGAGCTGGTTCTCGTGGTCTTCGAGGCGGAGGTCGGCGAGGAGGCCGGCGTGGACGGCCGGATGCAGCGTCTTGACGCGGCCGTCGAGGCTCTCGGGGAAGCCGGTGACCGAGGACACGTCGGTGACCTCGTACCCGGCGTCGCGGATGGTGGCGGCCGTCGACCCCGTCGACACGATCTCGACCCCGGCGCCGGCCAGCGCGCCGGCCAGGCTCAGCAGGTCGGTCTTGTCGCTGACCGACACCAGCGCGCGGCGGATCGGCACCACGTCGCGGGGGCGGTAGAGGGCGGGGTCGTGGCTCGGGCCGGCCATACGGTGCTCCTTGGGGGGATGGGGCGGGGTTCAGGTGGGCTGGTGCGCCGTGACGGCGTCCAGGTCGAGCTCACCCGTCGCGACGCGACGGACGGTGTCGATGAGCAGCCGGCGCTCGACCGGCTTGATGCGCTCGTGCAGCGCGTGCTCGCTGTCGCCGGGCAGGACCGGGACCCGCTCCTGCGCCAGGATCGGGCCGGAATCCACACCGTTGTCGACGACGATGACGCTCGCGCCGGTGTGCGTGACGCCGGCGACGAGCGCGTCGCGCACGCCGTGGGCGCCGGGGAACTCGGGCAGGTAGGCGGGGTGCGTGTTGATGATGCGGGGCGAGCGGGCGTCGACGAGCGCCGCAGGCAGGAGTCGCATGAGGCCGCTCAGCACGACCAGGTCCGGGTTCCACACGTCGAGCTGGCGACCGAGCTCGTCTCCCCACGCCTCGCGGGAGGGGAACTGCGCGTACGGGACGAGGAAGGTCGGGATGCCGAAGTCCTCGGCGTGGGCGAAGCCGTCGGCCTGACGATCCGCCCCGACCGCGACCACGCGGGCCGGGAATGCGGGGTCGGCCGCCGCCTCCAGGAGGGCCCGCATATTCGACCCCGCGCCGGAGATGAGGACGGCGACAGTCAGCACCTGATCAGTCTACTCACGCGCGTCCGCGTCGCCCGGGGGTCCTCCGTGGCGCAGCGAGGGCATCGGCGGCAGCGGAGCCGTCTCCTGATCGTCGCTCGCCTGCCGGTCATCGGCGGGACCGCGATCTGCGCGCAACGCGCGGCCGGCCTCGTCGTCGTCCGCGTCGGCGCGCCTGCGCGGCGACAGCAGCAGGATGCCCGCGCCGACGCCGATCTCGAGGCCGACCGCCAGCGCCACCGGCCCCGGTTGCGGCCCGGTCTCGGCCAGCCGGCCGGGGCCGAGGGCGCCCGACGCGAGCCACGCGAGCAGCGCGGCCGCGCCCGCCGACACGGCGACGATGCCGCCGGTGATCGCCAAGCGCGGCCACATCGCCTCGGTCTCGGCGGCCGGCGCCGGGTCGGCATCCGCCTCGAGAGCGGCGAGCCGCGAGCGTGCGATCCATCCGGCGAGGACCCCCACCGCGACGGGTGCGAGGGCGAGCAGCAGCAGCCACGGCGTCGTCGACTCGGGCACGGCGCCGAGGATCGGGATGCCGGGCACGACGCCGACCTGGGTGCCCGCGGGCGAGACGGCCGTGCCGGCGCCGAGCGCGAACCCGGGGCCCGCGACGAAGGCGAGTCCCCACACGACGGCGGTGGGAAGATACGCGAGCTGGGCGAGGGTGATCACGGTCGCGCCGAGCGCGTCGACGTGCCCGGCCTCGAACAGCGCGATCATCTCGTCGGCACCGAGGACGACGGCGACCGCGACGAGCAGGGCGCCGAGTCCCACGAGCCCGGCCACGGCGAGGGCCGAGCCGCGCGTGACGAGCGCCGGCACGGGGCCCCAGGTGCGCGACGCCTCGACGCGGTCGCGCAGCTGCGCGACCCGGCCGGAGCCCGCCTCCGACCATTCGGTCACGATCGCGCCGCCGGCCGCGGGCAGCGCGTACACGAGCGTCGGCAGCAGCACCGCCTGCCACGTCTCGGTCGCGGCGACGGCGGTCGACGAGGTCAGCGCCGCGAGTGCGGCGAGCGCGGCCACGACGACCGTACCCGTGATCACGCCCGTGATCCAGGCTTCGGCCCGCGACGCCCGCACCCCCGATCGCGCGGCGAAGATCGCGGTGAACGTCGCGAAGGCCAGCGGCGGGAGCGACAGGACGAACGACGCGGCGGCGACGTCGATGCCGGTGGCGGCGATGTAGTCGCCCGGGAAGGTCACCCAGACCGGCACGGCATGACCGAACTGCCATATCGTGGCGCTCGCCGGCCACAGCGCCGCCCAATCGGCGGCGCCGTCGAACCCGAGCACCCACAGCAGGGTGAGCGGGGCCAGGATGGCCGCGATGCCGACGGCCACCGCGATGGCGGCGTCGACGGCGGCGAGGATGACGACGGTGAGGCGATGCATGCGCCATCGACCCTACCTTCGGCGCATCGTCCTGCCCGGCGATGCGCGCGCCCGGCGCGCGTCGTGTCGGACCGGTCGATCGCCCGCGGAGGCTACGCCTGCAACGGCTCGAGCGCGAAGACGGCGATCTGTCGATCGGTGCGCGTCTGGTAGACGTCGTAGTCGGGCCACACCGCCGCCGCGCGCTCCCACCACAGGGCGCGCTCGTCGCCGTCGAGTTCGCGGGCGGCGTAGTCGCGCTTGACCGCGCCGTCCTGAAGCTCGACATGCGGGTGCCGCCGCATGTTCTCGGCCCACACCGGCTCATCCGGCGCGCCGCCCTTGGAGGCGACGACCGCGTAGTGCCCGTCGTGCTCGACGCGCATGAGGGCGGTCTTGCGAAGGGCTCCGGTCTTGGCGCCCACCGTGGTCAGCACGATGATGGGCACGCCTCGCAGCGTGTTCGCCTCGGTCCCTCCCGAGGCTTCGAACTTCTCGGCCTGGGTGCGGGCCCATTCGGCGGTCGACGGCTTGTACTCTCCGGTCAGCGGCATCTTCCCACCGTACGACCTGCTGGCTAGCATGGCGCCTGATCGCGCCGACAGGACGGGAGACGCCGTGGGGCTGAGGGATGTTCTGCGGGGCGCCGACGAGCCGCGCGTGCTGGAGCTGCGGGTGCACGGCGTGAACAACACCACGGCGCCGGCGCTGCTCGACCTCCGCCCCGAGGACGTCGAGCTCGTCGCCGGCGACAAGCTCGGCAGCTTCTGGAGACCGAAGGGCGCAGCCCTCGACGCCATCGAGCAGGGCGGGCGCGGCTACGTGCCGAAGGGCATCCTGCGCGAGGCGTACTCGTGGGGCGGCATGGTCCGCACGACGCCGAATGTGGGCAACGTCGGAGCGCTGAGCATCCTGGCGGGTGCGGCCGTGCGCGTCGTGTACGCCCTGCTGCTCCCGTTCAGCATCGCCAACGCGGTGCACTGGACGAGGCGGCTCCCCGAGGCGGGCGACCGGCGCCCGCGGATCACGGCGGGTCTGACGAGGCTGTTCGGCCTGATGCTGACGCTGCTGTTCACGAGTGCCGCCGCGACGGTGGCACTCGACGTGGGCGCGGCGCAGTGCGCGGCCGATCCGGCCATGTGCGCGCCGATGCAGAGCGTGTTCGGACCCCTGTCGCAGTGGCAGGTCGGTGTGAGATTCGCTCTGCTCGGGCTCGTCCCAGCGGCCGCCGTCGGCGTGCTGTGGCTGATGTCGGCCGTGGCGCGCGTGCGATACGACGTGCTCCCCGGGATGCGCCGCGATGCGGTGTCCGCCCCGAGAGCAGCCGTGGGCCGCGGCGCGACGCCGACCCGCGAGCCCTCGGCGCTGCTGTCCCACCCCCACTTCTGGTCGACGCGGGCGTCGCGTCACCTCGCGCGCGTCCACCTCGCCGCGGCGCTGCTGCTCACCGCCGCGTTCCTCGCAGCCCATGCGGCATTCGACTGGTACACCGACTGCCAGGGACTGGGCGTGTCGGGCGCGTGCGTGGGCGATGCGTTCGGCGAACCGATGTTCACGGCCTTCTTCTGGCTCGCCGCCGCCGCGCTGGCGGGCCTGGCGGCGACGACGGTCCTCGCGGTGCTGCTCCCGGCGCCGGGCGTCTCGACGCCCGAACGGGCCGCCGCATCGCGGTCGTCCGTCCTCAGCGGCTCGTTCCTCGGCGGTGCGTTCGCGGTGTTCGCCGCCGTCGAGCTGCTCCTGGCGATCCCCGAGACGCCCCTCGACGTCGGTGTCAGCCGCCTCTACGGCGCCGGTGCCACGCCCCTCGTGATCATCATGGTCGCCGGTGCCATCGCCGTCAGCGGGGTCGCGTGGCGCGGCCGCGGATCGCGGCGGGCCGCGGCGTGGTCGGGATGCGCGCCGGCGGTGTTCATGACGGTGTCGCTGACGCTCGCCGTGGCGGCGAGCGCGATCGCGACCGTCACCGCCGGCGACTATCTCAACGGCGGCTTGGGGGCGGCGACGCTGGTGCGGCAGCAGGGGGCTGCCGCGAACGGCGTGCTGATCTCGTCGTCGTACATCGCCGGCGGTACGGCGGTGCTCGCGGGCGCCATCGTGGCGGCGGCCGTCGCTGCGGCGACCGTGCTCCTCCCCCGCCGCGACATGCGCCCGCGCGCGCGGGCCTGGGGGGCTCCCGCGGGTGCCGACGACGAGATCGTCCCGGTCGGCCCGGCCGTGCTGCCGCCGTCGCCGACGACGCTGCTCGCCCGGATCCGCGCCAAGCGCGTGACCGCCGCGCGGCTGCATCTGATCGAGCCGATCGGCGCGATCGCGGCCGTCACGCTGGGCCTGGCCGTGGCCTGCTCGCTCGCGTGGACGTGGGCGACGTACGCCGTGGACGACAACACGCTCGCCTCGGTCACGCCCCTGCCGCAGGTGACGGCGAACGTGCTGAACCTCGCGATCCCGACGCTCGCGGTCGTCGGACTCGGCCTCGTGGCGATGCTGGCCGGCGGATCCGTGCGCGAGGGCACGCGTCCGCTCGGGGTGGTGTGGGACATCGTGAGCTACCTGCCCCGCGCGGGGCATCCGTTCGGACCGCCGCCCTACTCGCAGCGCGCGGTGCCCGAGATCGCCGGCCGCCTGTTCACGTGGCTCACGGACCGGCCGGAACGGCGGGCGGTGCTCGCTGCGCACTCGATGGGCGGCGTTCTGGCGGTCTCGGCGCTGGGGCTGCTGGCCAGCTCGCCCGAGACGCGACCCGTGCTCGGGCGCGTGTCGCTGCTGACGTTCGGCGTCCAGCTGCGGCCGCTGTTCGGACGTCTTCTGCCGGAGCTGCTCGGCCCGCAGGTCCTCGGCACGCACGGATGCCGCGCGCCGCGGCTGCTGGCGCACGACCCGTGGTGGGACGACTTCGCCGCCGAGGGCGGCGAAGCCGCGGGCGCGCAGCCGGGGGCGGACCGTCCAGCGGGCGCGCTCGGAGGCGCCCTGCTGAGCGGCTGCGAGGTCCCGTGGCTGAGCCTGTGGCGCCTGACCGACTACCTCGGCTTCCCCGCGATGAGCTCGGCCCCCGCGGCCGGCGAGGGCGGCTTCGTCAACGATGTCGACCGCTTCGCCGAGGAGCTGGACCTCAGCGGCTACATGGTCGAGGTCGGCACGCACGGCGCCTACTACCGGGCCCCGGCCTATGAGCGCGCCGTGTCGGAGCTCGCAGGGCTCCGCCGCTGACCGCCGCGCGACATGCGGAAGGGGCGGATGCCGCGCGATGCGGCATCCGCCCCTTCCGGCGTTCGTTCGCCGTCGGTCAGAGCGACTCGATGATCTCGCGCATGAGCGCGGCGGTCTCGGACGGGGTCTTCCCCACCTTGACGCCGGCGGCCTCGAGGGCCTCCTTCTTCGCCTGCGCGGTGCCCGCCGAGCCCGAGACGATGGCGCCGGCGTGGCCCATGGTCTTGCCCTCGGGCGCGGTGAAGCCGGCCACGTAGCCGACGACCGGCTTGGTGACGTTGGCCTTGATGAAGTCCGCCGCGCGCTCCTCGGCGTCGCCGCCGATCTCGCCGATCATGACGATCGCCTTCGTCTCGGGGTCGGCCTCGAACGCGGCGAGCGCGTCGATGTGGGTGGTGCCGATGATCGGGTCGCCGCCGATGCCGATGGCCGTCGAGAAGCCGAGGTCGCGCAGCTCGAACATCATCTGGTAGGTCAGCGTGCCCGACTTCGACACGAGGCCGATCGGGCCCTTGCCGGTGATGTTGGCGGGCGTGATCCCCACCAGCGACTCGCCGGGGGTGATGATGCCGGGGCAGTTCGGTCCGATGATGCGGGTGGTGTTGCCCTTGCTCTGGGCGTAAGCCCACGCCTCGGCGGTGTCGCCGACGGGCACGCCCTCGGTGATGACCACGAGCAGCGGGATCTCGGCGTCGATGGCCTCGACCATCGCGGCCTTGGTGAAGGCGGCGGGGACGAACGCGATCGACACGTCGGCTCCCGTCTCCGCCATCGCCTCGGCGACGGAGCCGAACACCGGAAGCTCGATGTCGGCGCCCGCGGCGTCCTTGTGCAGCACGGTCGTGCCGGCCTTGCGCGCGTTAACGCCGCCGACGACCTGGGTGCCGGCCTTGAGCATCAGCGCGGTGTGCTTGGTGCCCTCGCCGCCGGTGATGCCCTGGACGATGACCTTCGAATCCTTGTCAAGGAAGATCGACATGTTTGTTTTCCAGTCCTTCTCGGATGTCTCGGCGGTCAGGCGTTCGCCAGCTCGGCGGCCTTGTCGGCGCCCTCGTCCATGGTCGCGGCGAGGGTCACCAGCGGGTGGTTGGCCTCTTCGAGGATCTTGCGGCCCTCGTCGACGCGGTTGCCGTCCAGGCGCACCACGAGCGGCTTCGACGCGGTCGAGCCGAGCTCGGCGAGCGCGCCGACGATGCCCTTGGCGACGGCGTCGCACGCGGTGATGCCGCCGAAGACGTTGACGAACACGCTCTTGACCTGCGGGTCGCCGAGGATGACGTCGAGGCCCGCGGCCATGACCTCGGCCGAGGCGCCGCCGCCGATGTCGAGGAAGTTGGCGGGCTTGACGCCGCCGTGGCTCTCGCCGGCGTAGGCGACGACGTCGAGGGTCGACATGACCAGGCCCGCGCCGTTGCCGATGATGCCGACCTGTCCGTCGAGCTTGACGTAGTTGAGGTCGTTCTCCTTGGCCTTTGCCTCGAGGGGGTCGGCCGCGGCCTTGTCCTCGAGCAGCGCGTGGTTCTGGTGGCGGAACTCGGCGTTCTCGTCCAGCGACACCTTGCCGTCGAGGGCGATGATGTCGCCCTCCTCGGTCTTGACCAGCGGGTTGACCTCGACGAGCGTGGCGTCCTCGCCCTTGTAGACGTCGAACAGCTTGACGAAGACGTCGGCGACCTTGGGGGCCAGCTCGTCGGGGAAGTTCGCCGCCTTCGCGATCTCGAGCGCCTTGGCGGCGTCGATGCCGGCGATCGGGTCGACCTCGACCCGCGCGAGAGCCTCGGGGCGCTCGACCGCGAGCTCCTCGATCTCCATGCCGCCCTCGACCGAGCACAGGCTCAGGTACGAGCGGTTGGCGCGGTCCAGCAGCACCGAGAAGTAGTACTCCTCGGCGATGCGCGCGCCCTGGGCCACCATGACCCGCTTGACGATGTGGCCCTTGATGTCGAGGCCGAGGATGGCCTTCGCGGCCTCGTAGGCCTCGTCGGGGGTCTTGGCGACCTTGACGCCGCCGGCCTTGCCGCGGCCGCCGGTCTTGACCTGGGCCTTGACGACGACGACGCCGCCGATCTTCTCGGCCGCCGCCTTCACTTCTTCCGGGGTGTCCGCGATGATGCCGGCGAGCACCGGCACCTCGTACTTCTCGAACAGATCGCGTGCCTGGTACTCGTAGAGATCCACGTGCAGTCCTTCGCTGTGGCGAATGGGCGGCGCCGGCAGCCGGCGCCGGGATTGTCTTGACGTCGAGAGACTCGACCGATCCCCCAGCCTACTACCGGCGGCGAGGCGGTTCTTACCGTGTGACCGCCGCCGGGTGCCGTTAGGCTCGGGATATGAGCGATGTCGCGTCCGGCGCACCCGCCGCCCGCACGGCGGTCGTGGCCGCCGCGCTGGAGCTCTTCGCCGCCCAGGGCTTCGATCAGACCTCGGTCGAGCAGATCGCCCAGGCCGCGGGCGTCTCGCGCTCGACGTTCTTCCGCCAGTTCGGCGGCAAGGACGATGTGATCTTCACCGACCATGAACAGCTGCTCGAGGAGCTGCGTCAGTTCCTCGCCAAGCCGCACGCGAATCCGTGGCACGCGGTGTGCGAGGCATCCGTCCGCGTGTTCAGCCACTTCGCCGCCGACCCCGAGCTCGCGAGGCGCCGCTACGGCGTCGTCCGCGAGGTGCCGGCGCTCCGCGAACGCGAGATCATCACCGTCTTCCGCTACGAGCGCCTGTTCGACGAGTACCTGCGCGATGCGCTGCCGGGCATCGACCCGCTCGACGCGGTCGGGTTCGCCGCACTGGTGACCGCCGTCCACAACCACGTGCTTCGGCAGCTGCTGCGCGGCCCCAAGCGCGTGCCCGTCGCGACGCTGCGGAGGGCGCTGGACGACGCCATGCGCCGATTCGGCGTGCTGGACGACCCCGAACCGGCGGACGACGATGTCGTGGTCGCCGTCTTCCCCAAGCGGATGCCGCGTGCCGAGGTCGCCCGCCGCCTCGGCGCACAGCTGGACTGACGGGACCGTCAGGCGCCGACGAGGCGCGCCGAGGACGCGGACCGAAAGACCCGCGAGGGCACGCGTCGCACGAGTATGTTCGGAGCCATGACCGCGACGGAGACCTCGTCCACCGCTGCCTGGTTCGCCCGCGACGCCGATGATGTCGTGTCCGCGCTCGGCTCCGACCGCGATCGCGGCCTGAGCAGCGCCGACGCCGACAAGCGCCTCGCCGAGCACGGGCCCAACGCCATCGCCTCCGAGCCGCCGCCCTCGGTGTGGCAGGTGGGCCTGCGCACCCTGGCCGACCCGATGAACATCATGCTGGTCGCCGTCTCGGTCATCAGCATCGTCATCAACCAGCTCAGCGTCGGCATCCTGGTCGGCGCTCTGGTGATCCTGAACGTGGTGCTCGGCACGCGGCAGGAGATGAAGGCGCTCGCATCGGTCGACGCCCTCGCGAAGATGCAGATCCCGCAGGCACGCGTGACGCGCGACGGGTCTCTCAAGCAGATCGATGCGACGACGCTCGTCCCCGGCGACGTGATCCAACTCGAGGCCGGCGACGTCGTGCCCGCCGACGCGCGCATCCTGCGATCGGCGACGCTCGAGACGCAGGAGGCCGCGCTGACCGGCGAGAGCGCGCCGATCGCCAAGGACGCCGCGACCGTCGCCGATCCCGATACGACGCTCGGCGACCGCTCCGACATGGTGTTCCAGAACACGCAGGTCACGCGCGGCACCGCCACCGCCGTCGTGACCGCGACCGGCATGGACACCGAGATGGGGCGCATCGCGTCGATGCTCTCGGCCGTCAAGCACGCGAAGTCGCCGCTGCAGCGCGAACTCGACTCGCTCACCGGCGTCCTCGGATGGATCGCCTGGGGCGCGGTGGCCGTCATCGTCGTCGTCGGGCTGGTGCGCGGTCAGGAGATCGCCTCGGTGCTCCTGTTGGGCATCTCGATGGCGATCTCGGCGATCCCGACGGGCCTGCCGACCTTCGTGCAGGGAATGCTGTCGTACGGCTCGCAGCAGCTGGCCGAGCACAACGCCGTGGTGAAGAACCTCACCGACGTCGAGACACTGGGCGCGACGAGCGCCATCAACTCCGACAAGACCGGCACGCTCACCATGAACGAGATGACGGTCGAGTCGCTGTACTACCTCGGCGACTGGTACTCCGTCGCCGGCTCCGGCTACGCCAAGCACGGCGAGATCCGCGGCGTCGCCGGCCATCCCGTCCCCGACTTCGAGCGCCTCGCCTACGGGCTCACCCTCTGCAGCGACGCCACGGTCTCCGACGACGGCGAGGTGGTCGGCGACCCGACCGAGGCGGCGCTCATCGTGCTCGCGGCGAAGATGGGCGTCGACGCCGAGCTCACGCGCGCCGAGTACCCGCGGCTCGCCGAGGTGCCCTTCGACTCCGAGTACAAGTTCATGGCGACCTTCCACCGCGTGAACTTCACCGGCACGCCGGTGCAGGGGGCCTTCGTCAAGGGCGGCCCCGACGTCGTGCTCGCCCGCTGCACGACCGCCGCGACGGCGGCGGGCGTCGTGCCGATCGACCAGCAGCGGGACGCGATCGTCGAGGCCAACCGCCAGCTGTCCGAGCAGGGCCTGCGCGTCCTCGCCTTCGCGGTGCGGCGCTTCGACCTCGACGAGCCGCTGCCCGCCGACCCGATGAGCGCCGTCGAGGAGCTGACCTTCGTGGGCCTCGTCGGGATCATCGACCCGCTGCGGCCCTCGTCCAAGGAGGCCGTGCGCATTGCGAGCGAGGCCGGCATCGAGGTCCGCATGATCACCGGCGACCACGCGATCACCGCCGCGGCGATCGGCGCGAAGCTCGGGCTCGGCCCCGGAGCCGCCAGCGGCGCCGACATCCAGGCGATGAGCGACGATGAGCTGAAGAAGAAGCTCCCCGACCTGCACGTGTTCGGACGCGTCACCCCGCAGGACAAGCTGCGCCTGGCGCGGCTCATGCAGGAGGACGGCGCGATCGTGGCGATGACCGGCGACGCCGTCAACGACGCCGCCGCGCTCAAGCAGGCCGACATCGGCGTCGCGATGGGATCGGGCAGCGAGGTCACGAAGCAGGCCGGGAAGATGATCCTGGTCGACGACAACTTCGGCACGCTGGTCACGGCGGTCAAGCTCGGCAGGGCGATCTACGACAAGGTCGTCGGCTACGTGCGGTTCCAGATGGCGCAGCTGTTCGCCCTGGTGATCCTGTTCCTGGCGGCATCCGTCTTCGACATCAACAACGGCGTTCCGCTGTCGCCGATCATGGTGCTGTTCCTGAACTTCTTCATCACGGTCTTCCCCGTCATCGTGATCATGCTCGACCCGGCGCCGGACGACATCATGCGCAAGCCCCCGCGCGACCCGAAGAAGACGATCGCGAACCGCGGCGCCGTGACCGCATGGCTCGTGTACGGGTCCCTGCTGTTCATCGCGACCCTCGTGCCGCTGCTGGCGCTTCCCGGCCAGCTGAGCTCGACCGAGCCCAACGTCCCGGTGACGATGGCCTTCGTCGTCATGGCGCTGGGATCGGTGTTCTACGGACTCGTGCTGCGCCGCGACCCCGAGTCGGGACTCGCCGCGCCGATCCTCGGCGCGGTCAAGTGGCTGTCGATCCCGTTCGCCCTGACGGTCGTCGCCGTCGAGGTCGGGTTCATGCAGAACTTCGTGGGCACGACGAGCCTCACCGGGATGCAGTGGCTGGCGAGCCTGGGCCTGGCGGTCGCGCCGGCGGTGCTGATCGAACTCGGCAAGGTGGTGCGGCGGGCGCGCGCCCAGTCGTAGCGCGGTCGCGTCGCCGCCGGTCGCTGCGACACCACCGGATCGGCGGGGTCGTGTCGACCGGCAGCGCGCCGGGTGGCTACTGTCTGGTGCATGGGATTGTTCACTCGCACCCCGAAGACGATCGAGCTTGCGTCGCAGGATGCCGATCTGAAGGCGACCCGGGCGCCGTGGAGCCTGTGGGCCGACGGCTTCGGACGCCTCGCGATACGCGCGCTGCAGATCATCCTCGTCGTGGCCGTGGCCGCCGGGATCATCTGGGCGATCCAGCAGGTCACGCTCGTGTCGATCCCGCTCGCGATCGCGCTCATCCTCGCCTCGGCCTTCGCACCGGTGATGACGTGGATGCGGCAGCGCGGCGTTCCCTCTGTGCTCGCGACGGTCATCTCCCTCTTCGCCGTCCTGGTCATCCTGACCGGCGTCGGCTGGCTCATCACGTGGGCGGTGCAGGATCAGTGGGAGGAGCTGTACAGCCAGGCCGAGGAAGGCCTGCTGTCGCTGCTGGCCTGGATCGACACGCTTCCGTTCGCCCCGAGCGACAATCAGATCGCGGACTGGACCGCGCAGCTCATCGACTTCGTCACGAGCGCCCAGTTCGGTTCGGGGGCCATCGCGGGTGTCAGCGCCGTCGCGAGCTTCATCACCGGACTCGTGCTCATGGTCGTGATCCTGTTCTTCTTCCTCAAGGACGGCCCGCAGATGTGGGAGTTCGTGCTCCGGCCGTTCACCGGGGCGGCGTACGAGCGAGCGCAGCGCATCGGCGACAAGACCGTGGTCACGCTCGGCTCGTACGTGCGCGGCACCGCGTCGGTCGCACTCGTCGACGCCATCGGCATCCTGATCGGCCTGCTCATCCTGCAGGTGCCGCTGGCGATTCCGCTGGCCGTGCTGGTGTTCCTCCTGGCGTTCATCCCGATCGTCGGCGCGACCATCGCCGGCATCCTCGCCGCGCTCGTCGCGCTCGTCGCGAACGGATGGCTCAACGCCGTCCTGGTGGTCGGGGTCATCATCCTGGTGCAGCAGCTCGAGGGCAACTTCCTGCAGCCGGTCCTGATGGGGCGTCAGACCAAGCTCAACGCGTTCGTCGTGCTCGTCGCCCTCGCCGCCGGCACCACGGTCGGGGGCATCCTCGGCGCGGTCCTGGCCGTTCCGATCACGGCGGTGGCCTGGGGCATCGTGCAGGTGTGGTACGGAGAGGACCTGCCCGCCCGGTGGGCGCGTCCGAAGAAGAACCCGCAGGTGGCCCTCGATCCCGGGGACTGAGCCCCGTCCGCCGCACCCGGGTCCTCCGCCACGCCCGAGTCCTCGGCCTCACGGTCGACGTGTCCCACTTCTGGCCGCCTGACGCGCTTCGCAGCGGCGAGAAGTGGGACATGCCTGAGGCAGAACCGAGCCGATCGGCGGCATCCGGGCGCCGAAGATAGGGCATCCTCCCGATGGGGGCGCACCCCCTTAGGGAGCATCGTCGTACCTGTCAGCACGGACCGCCGGATCACCGGCTGCGACAGGGAGACGAACCGATGGACAGCACGACCTTCACCGCCTACCGCCTCGACCACCACCGCGCCGCGCAGCTCGACCGCGAGAACGCGATCATCCGCGCACAGCGCGAGCGCGCATCATCGGCGGAGCCGTACACGCACAGCGGGGTGATCGCGCGCGTCCTGCGATTCGTCGCGCCCCGGCGGCTACACCGCGTCGCGTCCGCGCACTGACGTATCAGACCGCCCGTTCCCGACTCCTCACAGGCAACGGACCGAGCGAAGGGAGAACGCCATGTACACGGTCTACACCGCGCAGAAGCTGGATGCGCATCGGGCCGCCGAGCTCGCCCGGGAGAACGAGATGATCCTGGCCCACTACGAGCGCGGCGCCGCGAAGAAGCGGCCCACGGGATTCGCCGTCGTGACCGACTGGTTCACGGGGCTCGTGCGCCCCCGCACGCGACTGGTCGCGGCGCACACCGGCTGACCTCTGCCGCTGGGGACGGGCGGGGCGGGACGATGTCCCGCCCCGCCCGCAGCGCGTCGGCACGCGTTCCGGCGCGCGGCACCTCCCGCGTCGGCAGCGCCGGGGGCAGGATGGACCCATGCCGTACGAGATCCCCGCGCCGATGCTCGCCAAGGCCGTGCCCGCGGTGCCCGATGCCGCCAAGCATCCCGGCGGGATCAGCTTCGAGCCGAAGTGGGACGGCTTCCGCGCACTGGTGTCGTGGGACGGCGAGCGCGTCGACATCGGCAGCCGCGGCGCGAAGCCGCTGACCCGCTACTTCCCCGAACTCGTCGAGGCGTTCGCGCGTCTGCTCCCCGAGCCGTGCCTGATCGACGGCGAGATCGTGGTGCCCACCGGCGAGCCGGGGGCTCAGCGCCTGGACTGGGAGGCGCTCACCCAGCGCATCCACCCGGCGGCGTCGCGCGTGAACATGCTCGCCGAATCGACGCCGGCGATGCTCATCGCCTTCGACCTCCTCGCCCGCGGCGAGCGCGACCTGCGCGACGAGCCGTTCGCGGTGCGGCGGGCCGAGCTGGTCGACCTGCTCGGCGGCGTGCCGCATCCGGTCCACGTCACGCGCACGACCCAGGACCCCGACGTCGCCCGGCGCTGGCTGGACGAGTTCGAGGGCGCGGGCCTCGACGGCGTGGTCGCCAAGCCGCTCGCCAAGCCCTACGAGCCGAACAAGCGGTCGCAGTTCAAGATCAAGCACGCGCGCACCGCCGACGTCGTCGCGCTGGGCTATCGCATCCACAAGTCCGGTCGCGGCCTCGGATCGCTGCTGGTCGGGCTGTACACGCCGGCCGGGGAGCTGGTCAACGTCGGCGCCGTCGCGGCGTTCAGCGACAAGCGCCGGCTCGAGCTGATCGACGAGCTCGCACCGCTCGTGGAGCTCGACGCCGACGGCGAAGCGGCGACCGGCGAGACCGAGCGCTCGCGGTTCACCGGGTCGAAGGACGTCTCGTTCGTGCGACTGCGCCCAGAGAAGGTCCTCGAGGTGCGCTACGACCAGCTCGAGGGGTGGCGGTTCCGCCACACCGTCCAGTTCGAGCGCTGGCGCCCCGATCGCGACGCGCGCTCGTGCACGTACGACCAGCTCGAGACGGTGTCGGCCTACGACCTCGGGAACGTCCTGGACTCATGAGCGATCACGAGCACGACGGCACCTCCGAGCTGCACCTCGAGCCGGTCCGCTTCATCGCCCGCGTCGACGCCGTGCTGCGCCTGGGCGCCATGATGCTCGGAGCCGGCGCCTCCTCCGCACGGGTGCGCGCGGTCATGTCGCGCGTCGCGGTGGCCCTCGGCATCGACCGCCTCGACATCCGCGTGGGCATGACCGAGATCGTGGTGACGGCGCAGCGCGCGGGGCTGTACCGAACACGCGTCGCCGAGGTCCGGCCGGCCGTGGACGCCATGAAGATCACCGCGCTCAAGCGGCTTTCGCACGACGTGACCACCGAGACGACCGTCGAGCAGCTGCAGCAGCGGCTCGACGAGATCGCAGCCGCGGGGCCGCGGTATCCCCTGCTGGTGCGGGCCCTCGCCGCGGGCGCCGCGTGCGCGGCCTTCGCCGTGCTCCTCAACGGCGGATGGGCCGATGCCGTGGCCGTCGGGGTCGCCGCGGCGATCGGCCAGCTGATCCGCATGATGCTCATGCGCAGCGGCCTGAACGAGTTCCTCGTGGTCTTCCTCGCGGCGGTCGCGTCGCTGGTGTCGTTCCTCGGCGGCACGGCCCTGCTCGACCTGCTGGGTGCACCCTCGAGCGGCCACGACACGGTGCTGACGGCGGCGGTGCTGTTCCTCGTCCCCGGGTTTCCGCTCGTCACGGGCGCGCTCGACCTCGCCCGGCTGGACCTCGCAGCGGGGATCAACCGCGTGGTCTACGCGGCCCTCGTGCTGCTGGCGACGGGTACGGCGGTATGGGCCGTCGCGGCGATCGTGCGCGCCAGCGCCACGGCGACTGCGGCCCCGCTCATCGACGAGCCGATCCTCACCGCCGCGCGGCTCGTCGCCGGATTCGTCGGCGTCCTCGGCTTCGCCCTGCTGTTCTCGACGCCGTTCGCGGTGGCCGCCACCGCCGCCGCGATCGGGACCGTCGCCAACGCCGGTCGACTGCTTCTCACCGACGCGCACGTCGAGGCGGGCGTCGCGGCCCTCGCGGCGGCGTTCACGGTCGGCATCATCGCGTCGTTCGTCTCGGACCCCCTGCGCGCAGCCCGCGTCACGCTCACCGTCCCGGCCGTGCTGATCATGGTGCCGGGTGCCGCGACATATCAGGCGATCGCGGCCACCATCGAGGGCGACACCCTGGCGGCCGTGCAGCAGGCGTTCGAGGCCGTGTTCGTCGTCGTCGCGCTCGCCGCAGGACTGACGGTGGCTCGCGTGCTCACCGAGCGCGAGTGGAACCGCGCGCGCTGACGGCGCAACGGCGACGTATCACCCAGCGGCCGCGGTCCTCGTGATGGGAGAGTCCGATCCCTCGTTGGAGGCCGCCATGTATCACGCCATCTTCGCGCAGTCGCTGTTCACGCCGGCACGGCCGCACCCCAATGCCGAGGTCGCGCATCTGCAGCGCGTCGCACGCGAAGCGGCCCCGGTCGCGCGCCGCGGCGCACGGGACGCGTCGCCGATCGCACGGCCCACATGGTCGTTCCGGCTGGTGCATCCGATCCGCGCGCACCGAGCGGCCGTCGCGGCGCACTGACCGGCTCCGCCGCGCTGCTCCTCAGCCCTGCGGCGGAGTGAACTCGATGACGGGGATGACCGCCTCGCCGCCCGCGGCGTAGTCCATCGCGCTCTTGAGGTGCTTCCACGCATCGGGGTACTGCTGCGCGTAGTCGTCGAGCGCCTGCTGGGACTCCTCCTCGGACAGGAGGCGCACGTGCGCCGGCACGCGGCGGGCCTTCCCCGTGCTGAGGAAGGCGACCCCGTTGGCCTTGAGATTGCGGTACCACTGCGCCTTCGTGCCGAGGCCCGACGCGACGCGGATCACGTTCGGCTCGCGCCCCATCACCTCGACGACGGCGTAGCGCGGCTCCCCCGACGTGCGCCCCAGATGCTCGATCATGACGAACCGGTCGCCCAGCATCCACCCCAGCCCCGCCTGGAACATCGGGATCGGCAGGCGCATCAGCCACGGGGTCTTCAGGGCCTTCGCCATGGCGCGGTCGGCCCAGCGGGCGTGCTCAGTCATCTGCCCTCCTCGCCCGGCTCGGCTGCACGCGGGGCGGCTCCCCGGGCATCTTGGGGAACTCCGGCGGGAACGGCAGCTCGCCCAGACCCGCCTCGACGTCGCGCCGCCACCACTCCAGCAGCGTGTCGACGCGTCCGGGGGCTTCGGACATCCCCTCCCACGGGTCGCCGACGTCCGCGAGGCGCTGCGGAACGGTGCGCACCGTGAAGGCCGCCGGATCGGCATCCGCCAGCTCGTCCCACGTGATCGGCGTCGCCACGGTCGCGCCCGGCAGCGCCCGCGGGCTGTACGCACCCGCCATCGTGCGGTCGCGATTGGCCTGGTTGAAGTCGACGAAGACGCGCTCGCCCCGCTCCTCCTTCCACCAGTTCGTGGTCACGCGGCCGGGCATGCGCCGCTCCAGCTCACGACCGGCGGCGATGACGGCATGGCGGACGTCGAGGAACTCGTGGGTGGGCTCGATGGGGCAGAACACGTGGATGCCGCGACTGCCGCTGGTCTTGAGGAACGCCGTCAGTCCCGCCTCGGCGAGCACGTCGCGCAGCGCCGGGGCGACGGCTGCGGCATCCGCGAAATCGGTCCCGGGCTGCGGGTCCAGGTCGATCCGCAGCTCGACCGGGTTGTCGGTGTTCTCGGTGCGCGAGGACCACGGGTGGAAGACGACGGTGTTCATCTGCGCCGCCCACACGATCGACGCGGGCTCGGTGAGCACGATCTGCGGATGCCGCCGCCCGCTGTTGTAGCGCACCGTGACGGTCTCGACGTACGCCGGCGCCCCCTTGGGCGGGTTCTTCGAGAAGAAGCGCTCACCGTCCACGCCGTCGGGGAACCGCTCGAGCGACACCGGCCGGTCGCCGTTGGCGGAGAGGAAGGGCCCTGACACCGCGACGAGGTACTCGGCGAGCTCGTGCTTGGTGATGCCGAGCTCGGGCCACAGGACGCGGTTGGGACTGGACAGGCCGACCTCGCGGTCGCCGTGCGGGCCCGGGACGGTGAGGGTGATGCGCTCAGAGGCCATGCGCGGACTCCGCATCGGCGGGGAGGTACCGTCGCGGGACCTCGAAGAACCGGGCGTCGCGCTGGTAGGCGCGGAAGAAGGTGAGGATGTATCCCATGCGGTCGTCGTAGTCCTCCCACGCGAGGGCGTTGGATGCGGCGGCGTCCGGCCCGATGGATTGGCCGTACCGCTCGCACGCCGCGCACAGCTCGGGGTTGGCCAGATCGCTGAGGACGTCCGGGAAGAGCGCCCCGGCGAGATAGACGGGGGGCGCGACATCGCGGCACACGTCCAGCGGCCCGTCGGGGGTGTCGATGCGCACGAAGCGCGTCGTGACCAGGCCGAACAGGCATCCCAGCGGCATCGCGGCATCGATGAAGCGGTCGACGACGGCCTGCTCGTGCTCGCCCAGCAGCAGATTGCCCAGCAGGACGAGCTCCGCGGCCTGCTTGTCGGCATCACCGCCGTCCGGCGCACCGGCGCGCAGCTCGGCGGCGGCCTGATAGCAGCGGATCGCGGCGGCGAGCTTGGGGACGCGGGCGAACAGCGGATCGGCGAGCGCGCGCTCGCACGCCTCCCGCGTGGGCGCACCGGCGCGCTCCACCTCGCGCAGCCATCGCACGAACGGCGGCGCGACATCCCGGATGATGGCGAGATTCCCCGCCGCGACGTTCTCGGACGTCCCGAGGTCGAGCGGAAGCCCCTCGCCGCGGATCGCGGCCCCCGCCGTGCCCGACGCCCACACACCGAAGACGAACCAGTTCAGGTCCTGCGCCCCCACGATCCCGGCGAGTCCCGTCGCGAGGTCGCGGTAGCACAGCGTGATCATGCGATTGCGCGCGACGGGGTCGTCCGCGCGCAGGATCTCGTCCAGCAGAGCCTGCGTGTGCTCGATCACCGCGGCGCCCCCTCGACCTGTCTCCCTGCTCGTCGCCTCGGGTTCAGGATGCCACAGTGCGGCGCACGTCAGTCGCCGCTGGCGAGCAGCTGGGCCAGATCGTCGCGTCGCAGGCGGATCCAGGGGCCACGCGGGTCGACGATGACGCCGGTGAGCGCGTCGTCTCCGCGCAGGGCCTTCGCCAGCTGCGGGGCCGTGATGGGCGCCGCCTGGTCGCCGCGGCCGCCGGCGACGACTTCGAGCGGGTGCGAGTACACCTCGAGGAAGCGCTCGCCCGAGCTCGTGCGCGACTCCGCCACGCCGACCGGCCCGTCCTCGCCCGTGCGGTTGACCGCGACCCACAGCTTGACGCGCGTGAGCGCATCGGCGACGAGCGCCGCCGTCTCGGCCGTGCGGTCGGCCGCCAGCAGCTGCTTGATCGTGAGCTGCTCGTCGTGCGCCTCGACCATCTTCTCCAGCAGCGGCCGCGGCAGCACGGCACGCGCCGGTGCCGATGCGTGATCGAGGATCAGCCCCTCGTAGCTGCCCGCGAGCACGTGCCGGATCACGGCGAGCACCGGCTGACCCATCGCCGAGGTCTGAGCGTCGCCGTCCTGGCGGACGCTCGCCTGGAGGGCGGCGCCGCTGCTGTAAGCGAGGGCGTACCGCTTGTCGCGCAGCGTCGCCGTCGCCAGCGGCAGATCCTTGCCCTCGGCGATGAGCGCGCGGGCGTCGCCCCGCACCCGCAGGAAGACGTGTCCCTGCAGCAGCTGACGGGCGACGTTGAGCAGATCGATCGAATCGGGCTTCTCGGGGAGCGCGGCCAGCGCCGCCCGCAGGACGGTGTTGTCGCGGAGGCCGGGGATCGTCTCGGTCGCCTCCGGCGCCGTCTCGGCGGTCTGCGAGCGCGGCTGCGTGCTCGTCCCGGGTTTCGGCGCCGACGGGCTCGCCGCGGCGGGGGCCGTGGGTGCCTTGCCGAACGTCGAGACCGAGATCCCCACCTGGGGCACGGCCTCGTCGGCGGGCGGTTCTTCGCCTGCCGGGGCCGCTTCGGTCTCGGACGACGGCGCGGCGGGCTCGGGGGCCTCGGGCGTCGTGTCGTCGTCGCGCGTGCGCTTTCCGCGGGAGAAGATCGCCATCGTTCGAGCCTAACCCGATGCGGTGACGCGTGCGGAACGGGCTCAGGCCTCTTCGGTGAACGTCATGAAGATGCCGAACAGCGCGAGTGCTCCGATCTCCCATTCGCGCGGCTCGCCCCCGCCCACCGCGAGCGTGCGCGGAGGCACCGGGTCGTCGAACAGCCGGCGCTCGACGATGCCCTCGACGATGGCGGCGCTGCAGATCGCGATGTCGCGCGGCGTGATCCCCGGCAGCATCCGGCGCTGGAACTGCTCGGCCCACGTGGCGAACATCTCCTCCATGCGCGAGCGGAAGCGCTCTTCGAGGGCCAGCAGGGCCTCGCGAACCGCGTCGTCGGCGACCGTGTCCGACCCGCTCATCGCCGCCGACATGATGCTGCGCTGGATCGCCCACGGCCGCGAGTGCGCCACGGCCGTGAGGTTGCGCGCCCCTCCGATGCGAGCGGCCTCGGCGATCAGACGCGCGCGCCCCTCCGGGGTGGCGAGCTCGTCGGCGTTGTCGCGGATCACGTCCTCGACCACGCGGAACGTCTCCTCGTCGAACCCCTGCCCCATCTCGGGGGTGGCGGCGAACAGGGCACTGATCAGGTCCGCCACGAAGGCACGGCGATCCGGCCAGATGCGGAAGACCGTGCTGCGCGGCACACCCGCGATGCGGATGAACTCCTCGAGGTTGAGGTTGGCGAAATCGAGCTCGAGACCCTGTTCGGTGACGAGGCGCACGGCGGCGTCGAGCATCTTCCGACGTGTTTCGTCGGCAGGCTGGCGCTTGCTGCGCGTCCCGAACGATTTGTCGTCCATGGCGTCCTCACGACGGAGGAGAGGGGGGTTGCTCCGTCGCGGGGACAACTATGGCACGATCCGCAGGTGCACGTCTGCATGGTTGCACAGTGAGTCGTCGAGCAAGGCGCCGGCGAGCCATCCCGAGCCCGCCGACGCCTCATCGATCCCCCGGCATCGTGCGATGCGGGCACAGGCCCCCCGACCGCGCCTCGGCATCGCATCCCCCGATGCGGATCCCCCGATCGCCGAACATGAGACTTGATGTCTCATGCCGCGCCCCCATCGTACAGCGCAGGCCGACGGTGACCGAATCGCGCCATGACGGGAACCCGCCATCGCCGCCGCGTCGTCCGCCCGCGGGGCGGGCACGCGGAAAGGTGCGCTGGGCGGCGTCAGAGCTTCTCGATCGGCGCGATCTTGATCAGCAGCTTCTTCGCGCCGGCCTTCTCGAAGCGCACGTGCGCGACGCGCTTGGCGCCTTCGCCGGTGACGGCGTCGATGCGCCCCTCGCCGAAGTCCTCGTGACGGATGCGGTCGCCGGGCGCCAGCTCCATGTCGCCGTTGTCGCGCACCTTCGCCGGGATGCGGTTGGCGAACTTGTTCATGTTCGCGCTCGGCTCCCGGCGCGCGAGCGGCACCAGGTCGTCGCCGTAGCGCTTGCCGCCGAAGCCGCCCCCGCTCCCGCCGCCGCGGCGGGCGTTGAGCGCCCGCGACTGCGTGCCCCCGCGGGAGTTGACGTCGCCGGGCGACTGGCGCCAGTCCACCAGCTCGGCGGGGATCTCCTGCAGGAACCGGCTCGGCATCGCCACCGACACCTCGCCGAACTGCGCGCGGGTCATGGCGAGCGACAGATACAGCCTCTTGCGGGCGCGCGTGAGGCCGACGTAGAAGAGGCGCCGCTCCTCCTGCGGCCCGCCCGGCTCGCCCGCCGAGATGCGGTGCGGGATGAGGTCCTCCTCGACGCCGGTGACGAAGACCGCGTCGTACTCCAGGCCCTTGGCGGTGTGCATCGTCATGAGCGAGACCGTGCCCGTCGCGTCGTCCAGGTCGTCGGCATCCGACACCAGCGCGACCTCGGCCAGGAAGTCCACGAGCGTGCCCTCGGGGTTGTTGCGGGCGAACTCCCGCGTCACCGCGACGAGCTCGTCGAGGTTCTCGAGGCGCGCCTCGTCCTGCGGATCCTTGCTCGCGCGCAGCGCGTCGCTGTAGCCGCTCTTGTTCAGCAGGAGCTGCAGGCCCTCGGCGACGGCGGTCGGCGGCGCGAGCTCACCCGAGGCCGGGAGCATGATCTCGGTCGCCTCGGCCAGCACGGCGTCCAGGTGCGCGATGGCCTTCTGGATCTTCGGGCCGACGCCCAGCGCCGAGGAGCTGGCCAGGGCGTCGCGGAAGGTGATCTGCTCGTCCTGCGCATAGCGCGAGATGGTCTCGATCGTCACGTCGCCGATGCCGCGGCGCGGACGGTTGATGATGCGGCGCATCGCCATCTCGTCGGCCGGATTCGACACCGCGATCAGGTAGGCGAGGGCGTCTTTGATCTCGGCGCGCTCGTAGAACTTCGTGCCGCCCATGATCTTGTAGGGCACGGCCGAGCGGATGAAGATCTCCTCCAGCGCACGGGACTGCGAGTTCGTGCGGTAGAAGACCGCCATCTGGCTGTAGTCGACGCCGGCCTTGCGGAGGGTCTCCACCTCGTCCGCGACGAACTGCGCTTCGTCGTGCTGCGAGTAGCCGGTGAAGCCGACGATCTTCTCGCCCGCGCCGACGTCGGTCCACAGCTTCTTGTCCTTGCGGTCGAAGTTGTTCCCGATCACGGCGTTCGCCGCCGACAGGATGTTCTGCGTCGATCGGTAGTTCTGCTCGAGGAGCACGACCTTGGCGCCGGGGAAGTCCCGCTCGAACTCGGTGATGTTGCGGATGTCGGCGCCGCGGAAGGCGTAGATCGACTGGTCCGAATCGCCGACGACGGTCAGCGACGCGGCATCCTCGGCGCTCGGCTCGGGCTCGAAGATCATCATGCCGCCGCCGCCCGAGATCGGCTCGGCATCCGCCCCGACGGGCTTGGTCAGCTCGCGGATCAGCGCGTACTGGGCGTGGTTGGTGTCCTGGTACTCGTCGACGAGGATGTGGCGGAAGCGGCGCCGGTACACGTCGGCGACCTTCGGGAAGGCCCGGAACAGGTACACCGTCTGCGCGATGAGGTCGTCGAAGTCGAACGCGTTGGCCCGCTGCAGCTCGCGCTGATAGTCGGCGAAGACGGCCGTGAAGACGCGCTCGGCAGGATCGTTCATGTTCGCGTCGCGCGCGTACGACTCGGCGTCCAGCAGCTCGTTCTTGAGCTTCGAGATGCGGCTCTGCGTCGCGGCGGGCGTGAGGCCGAAGGCATCCGCCTCGTGCTCCTTGACGAGCCGCTTGATCAGCGCGCGCGAGTCGCCCGAGTCGTAGATGGTGAACGACTTGGTGAACCCGAACTGCTCGGCCTCGCGACGGAGGATCCGCACGCACGCCGAGTGGAACGTCGAGATCCACATGCCCTGCGCGTGGTCGCCGATCAGCTGCGCGACGCGCTCGCGCATCTCGCCGGCCGCCTTGTTCGTGAACGTGATCGCGAGGATCTGGCTGGGCCACGCGTCCTTGGTGCGCAGCAGCGACGCGACGCGGCGCGTGAGCACGCTCGTCTTGCCGGAGCCCGCGCCCGCGACGATGAGCAGCGCCTGGCCGCGATAGGTCACGGCCTCGCGCTGCGGAGGGTTGAGGCCGGCGAGCAGGTCTTCGTCGGGTCGCACGGCACCTCGCTGGGGTCCGCGGTCGCCGCCGACGATGAGGGGCGAAGAAGCGTCGGTCATGGCCCGTCAAGTCTAGGTCGCGACGCCGACACCCGCGCTGAGCGCGACGCCCGGCATCCGAACGTCGGATTTCCCGGCGAACGTCGGATGCTTTCGCGCCGGACTCTCCGACGTTCGCGCGAATCTCCGACGCACGTCGCCGCGCCTGCCCAGCACCCTCCCGGAATCGGGCTGGGAGAATCGTCCCGTGCGCATCCTCCTCAACATCATCTGGCTCGTGCTGGCGGGCTTCTGGATGTTCCTCGCCTACCTCGCTGCCGGTGTGCTGCTGCTGATCCCGATCATCACGATCCCGTGGGCGATCGCGTCCTTCCGCAACGGCGTCTACGCGCTGTGGCCGTTCGGCCAGACGATCGTGGACAAGCCCGGCGCGGGAGTGGGCTCGTTCCTCGGCAACGTCATCTGGGTGATCTTCGCCGGCTGGTGGCTGGCGCTCGGCCACATCATCACGGGCATCGCGCTGTGCGTCACGATCATCGGCATCCCGCTCGGCATCGCCAGCTTCAAGATGGTGCCGATCTCGCTCATGCCCCTCGGCAAGGAGATCGTCTCGACCTCCGACCCGCGCGCCGTCATGGCCTGACCCGGCCGGCTTCGCCCGGTACCCGCCGCCGGCACTCCGTGCGGGGGCGCCGCACCCCGTGGTCGCAGCGCGCGTGCGGGGGCGCCGCACCCGTGGTCGCAGCGTGGGCGCGGTCGTACGCTCGGAGCATGTCCGTCACGACCCGCCGCATGCAGGACCTCACGATCCACGACCACACCCTCACCGTTCCCCTCGTGTGGGGCGACCCCGCCGACGGGCGCACGATCGACATCCACGCCGCCGTGGTCAGCCGCGACGGCGGCGAGAACCTGCCGTTCCTGGTGTTCCTGCAGGGCGGGCCCGGGCACGAGGCGCCCCGCCCGTTCCACTCCCCCGCCGGGCCCTCGTGGCTCGACGCGGCGCTCGAGCATTACCGCGTGGTCATGCTCGACCAGCGCGGCACGGGTCTGTCGACGCCCGTGGGCGACGCCGACCTGGAGCGCGGCGCCGACGCGCTCGCCGAGCACCTCACCCACCTGCGCGCCGACGCGATCGTGCGCGACTGCGAGGCGGTCCGCGAGCACCTGGGGGCTTCGACCTGGAGCGTGCTGGGCCAGTCGTTCGGCGGCTTCACGACGCTCGCCTACCTGACGACGGATGCCGCCTCGCTCGAGCACGTCTTCATCACGGGAGGCCTGAGCGCCGTGGGCCGGCATCCGGACGACGTCTACGCCCTCACGTACGACAAGATGCGGGCGGCGTCCGAGCGCTACTACCGCCGGTTCCCCGGCCACCGGGACGCCATGCGCCGGGTCATCGACGTCGCGGTCGACGGCGAGCTCGTCCTGCCCACCGGCGAGGTCGCATCCGTCTCGCGCGTGCGCTCGCTCGGCTTCCTGCTCGGCAGCAACGACGGCTGGCAGACCCTGTGGTCTCTGCTCGAGCGCGACCCGCGCAGCAACGCGTTCCGTCACGACTTCGCCGCCGCGATGGGCTACGACGTCCGCAATCCCCTGTACTACGTGCTCCACGAGTCCAGCTACGCCGACGGGCACGCGACGCAGTGGTCGGCCGAGCGCGTCGAGCCCGACGACTTCCGCGACGACCTCACGCTGCTGACCGGCGAGCACGTGCGCCGCGAGTGGCTCGACACGGTGCCGGGGCTGCGGCCGTGGACCGACGTGGCCCTGGCCCTCGCCGAGCACGAGTGGCCGGTGCTCTACGACGCCGAGGCCATCGCCGCCTCGGGGGCGCGCGGCGCCGCCGCCGTGTACGTGAACGACGTGTACGTGCCGCTGGAGTTCTCGCTCGAGACCGCGCAGCTGCTGCCGGGGGTCACCCCGTGGGTCACCAGCGAGCACGAGCACAACGGCCTGCGCGCCGGCAGCGTCCTGCCGCACCTCATCGACCTCGCCCACGGCCGCCGCGTGCGCTGATCGTCGTCGCCGCGGCATCCGCATCCGGATGCCGCTACGGCAGCCGCTTGGCGGCGTGGCGGACGGCGGCGAGCGCGGGCTCGAGCGACTCCAGCTTGCCGCCGGCGCGCTCGTGCGCATCGGCGAGCAGCGCGTCGTACACGAGCACCGACTCGCCGGCGCGGCCTGCCAGCGCGCGCGCCTGCTCGAGGGTGCGGGCGAACACGAGCGCGTCACGGTGGTCGCCCAGCGAGCCGTGGATGTCGTCTCCGGCCTCGGCGAGCGCATCGACCTCGTCGCCGAACAGACCGGGTGCGGCATCCCGCACCGCCTCGGCGACGTAGCGCATCCGCCGGCCGGCCTTGCGCACCAGGTGGTACGACCCGATCGAGCCGTCGACGCCCTGCGCGGCGCGGCGCACCCGCCGGGCCTCGTGGCGCAGCGTGGCGGCCAGCACGTCGCGCGCCGGGGCCTCGGGATCGACGAGGGGCGGACGCTGCGCGAACTCGGCGAGCAGCCGCGACCGCTCCGCCGCGCGCGGCGTGGCGGCGAGCTCGACCAATCGTGCGTGGTCGCGGCGGTACTCGTCGCGGCGATCGTCGACGAGGCGCCGCCGCGCGTCGGGGTCGTCGCTGCCGAGCGCGTCGAGCGCGCCGTCGGCGACGTCCGCGAGTACTTCGATGTCGCGCACGAGCCCGAGCTGGCCGCCCCACGCGCCGTACTCGACGCGCAGGCGCTGGGCGGCGACCTCGTCCAGCTGAGGACGCAGTCCCGCGAGGATGCTGCGCAGCCGGCGCACCCGCACACGATGCTGGTGGACGCCGTCGGGCTCATCGGCGATCGCCGCGGCCTCGGTGTCGGCGACGGCGTCGGCCGCCTGGCGCACCATGGCCGTCAGCACTTCGCCCGCGATCGGGCCCGACCCTTGACCCATGCCCTCAGCCTACGGCGCGGGACCGCGCGCTCCAGGGCACAACGGCCCGCCGATCAGCCGGCGTCGACGGGCAGCCAGGCCTCGATCGCCTCGATGACCTCGGGGGCGTCGGGCTTGGTCTGCGGCGCGAAGCGCCTGACCTCGCCGGTCGGGCTGACGAGGAACTTCTCGAAGTTCCACGTGATCCGGCCCGACTTGCCGGCGACGTCGGGGGTTCCGGTCAGCTCCTTGTAGAGCGGGTGCGCGTGACGCCCGTTCAGCTTGACCTTCTCGGTCATGGGGAACGTCACACCCCACGTCGTCGAGCAGTACTCCGACACCGCGTCTTCGGTCGACAGCTCCTGCAGGAACTGGTTGCTGGGGAACCCGATCACGGTGAAGCCCCGCTCGCCGTAGGTCCTCTGCAGCTGCTCGAGCTGCTCGTACTGCGGGGTCAGGCCGCACCGCGACGCGACGTTGACGACGAGCGCGAGTCGACCGTCGGCGATCTCGCCGAACGTGGTCTCCTCGCCCCGGATGGTGGTGACGGCGATGTCGGTGAGCTCACTCATATGCACTCCTGTCTCGTGGATGTTCGGATGGTTCGGACGGCGCCGGCCGCGACGCGAGCGCGTCGGCGGTCGCGGCGCGCGCGTCGTAGGCCCGCACCGTGGTCCGCAGCGAGTGCAGCGACGCGACGAGCGTCTCGGCGTCGCCGCGCGTGATCTGCATCGCCTCGGTGACGCAGCGCTCGAGGTGGCCGAGCTGGGCGCGGATGTCGAGGCTGCGCTCGGTCGGCAGGACGCGGACCGCGCGCCGGTCGACGGCGTCGTGCTCGCGCCGGATCAGATCGGCGCGCTCCATGCGGCCGAGCAGACCCGAGACGCTGCTCGGGTCGAGACACAGCTCGTCGGCGAGCGCGCTGGGCGCCACCTCGCCCCGCTCCCATACGACGGCGAGCACCAGCAGCTGCTGGTACGTCAGCCCCCACGGGGCGAGCAGGTCGCGATACAGCCCGAGCGTGGTCTGCAGCGACGAATAGAGCGCGAAGCAGACCGACGACTCCAGGGTCGGGCTCAGCGACGAGGTCATACGGCTATATTCGCATGCCAATCATTGGGATACAAGGTATGTCGCGAAGAGATGGGGCTCGGAGCCGGCGAGCCCCTATTCGCCCCGCGGGCGGACGAGCGCGACCGCCGCTCCCACCGCGAACAGCAGCCCGCCGATCGTCGCCGCCACCCACGGCGTCGGCTGCGGGATCGCGAACGGCGACGCCGGGCCGAAGCCGGCGCCCGCGACCAGCGCGGCGGTCACGGCCAGTCCCGAGCCGGCACCGGCGGCCATGGTGCCCCACGCCCGCCGCGGACCGAACTGCTCGATGAGCGACCACGCGCCGACGACGAAGATCCATCCGAACGCGGCGATCGAGAGGGCGGATGCCGCCACGCGCAGCGCCGTGGACTCGCCCAGCGCCGCCCACATCGCCGCGGGACCGGCGATCGAGAGCGCGATGAGGACGAGCGTGCTGTGGAGCACGATGCCGCCGCCCAGAGCGACGATGACGGGCCACGGGGACGCCCGGCCCACGAGCAGCCGCACGACGAGCGCGAACACGAGCCATCCGGCGATGACCGCGCCGAGCTCGGCCCACGCGGTGAACGACGCCTGCAGCAGGCGCGTGGCCACCAGCAGGGCGACCGGCACGCTGAGCATCAGGAACCGGTCGAACGGCAGCACCCCGAGCGACGACTCGCGCGCCCGCCACGGTCTCGTCGAGGCGATCCACGTCGCCCGCGCGGCCGCCGCCCCCGGCCGGCGCACGAGGCTCGTGCGCGCCGACAGCATGCCGATGACGATCCAGGCGAGCGCGAGCACCAGGATGCCGCGCGAGAGCCACGCGAGAAGATCCTGCGGTCCGCCGACATCGGACCGGAAGCGCATGAGTCCGTCGAAGGCGATGCCGAGCACGAGGCCGACGGCGAGCAGCCCCGCGGCGACGACGATGGCGACGATCCCCCGGCGCCCCGGTTCTCTGCGCTCTGGCATCGCCATGGGCTCAGCCTAGTGCGCGCGCCGAACCGTCCCGGAAGAACGCCACCCCCAGGTCGGGGTGGTCGACGAAGACGCCGTCGACGCCGCTGTCGCGGATGACCGCCCACTCCGCCTCGTAGTGGCCGAAGGCCGCGGCGCCGCCCGGTCCGCGCGCTCCGCGCACGAGGAACCGGTTCTCGGGGCGGCACGTCCACGTGAAGACGACGAGCCCGCGCTCGTGCGCGTCGGCGACCACGGGCGACGGCCCGGTGAGGCGCCCCAGCGTGTCGGGTGCGAGGATCATGCGCTTGGCGACGCTGATGCCGTCGACGCGGCCGACGAGGTCGTCCAGGCCGGCGGGGCGCGCCGTCGCGCGATAGGTCGGGGCGTGGAGGCCGCGGGCCGCGACGAGATCGGCCGGGCGCCCCGATGCCTCCAGCAGATAGATCCATGTCGCCGCGACGCCCTGATCGCGCACACGGCCGAGCACCGTGGACTCGAACGACTCGATCGTCAGCTGCCCCGGGCGTGCCGCCCAGCCGGCGGCGCGCAGCTCGTCGGCGACGATCCCGGCGATGTCGAAGCCGACCGAGGCGAAGTACGTCGGATGCTTGATCTCGAGGACGAGACCGATCTCGCGGCCTTGCGCGGCCGAGGACGCGTCGACCATCGCGAGCACGTCGCGCAGGCGCAGGACGGGCTCCCGGTCGTCGAGCGCTGCGCTGTCGGGCCGGATGCGCGGCAGCCTCTCGCGGCAGCGCAGCGTCGACAGCTCGTCCCACGTGAAGTCCTCGGTGAACCAGCCGGTGATCGACGCGCCGTCGACGGTCTTGGTCGTCCGGCGGTCCGCGAACTCGATCCGATCCGCGACATCGGTGGTCCCCGAGATCTCGTTCTCGTGCCGGACCACGAGCACCCCGTCGCGCGAGACCACGACATCGGGCTCCACCGCATCGACGCGCGAGGCGAAGGCGAGCTCGTACGACGACGCCGCGTGCTCGGGCCGGTAGCCGGGCGCCCCGCGGTGACCGATCACGAGCGGGGTCCGGCCTGGCACCCGCCCAGGCTACCCGCGCACTCCCGCGGCCCGGGGGCCCGCGGCATCCGCTCATAGGTCCCTCACAGCCCCCGGCGGCGTTCCCGGGGCGCGCGTCGGATATCGTGGATCAACAGCACAGTGCTGTGAGACCCCCGACTTTGGAGTGTGAGAGCAGTGGCCCTCAACAACCCCGCGTTCAACAACCCGGCGTTCCAGGACCAGCGAGCAGTTCAGACCTACCCCGGAGGCGCCCAGGCGGCGAACCTCGGGGTCCCGAGCCAGCACAGCACGATCGCGCGCGCCGGCACGGATGCCGCCGCCCAGGCGAACCTCGAGGGGATGTACGCCGCGCCGCCGGCCGGCGCCCGCGAGACCGACCGCATGACCATCGAGGACACGGTCTGGAAGACCGTGGGCCTGTTCGCGATCCTGCTCATCGGCGCCGTCGCCGGCTGGATGTGGACGATGGCCCCGGTCGCCGCGACCGGCACGATCTCGGCGCTCCCGTGGATCATCGGCGCCCTCGGCGGCTTCGTGCTGTCGATGGTGATCATCTTCACGTCCCGCAAGAAGGTGCGCCCCGCGCTGATCTTCGCCTACGCGGCCTTCGAGGGCCTGTTCGTGGGCGGCATCTCGGCCTTCTTCGAGATGTTCTACGAGGGCATCGTGCTCCAGGCGACGCTCGGCACCCTCACGGTCGTCGGCGTCACGCTGGCGCTGTTCGCCAGCGGCAAGATCCGCGCCTCGAAGCGCGCCACGAAGATCTTCCTGGTCGCGATGGTCGGCTACCTGGTCTTCAGCCTCATCAACATCGGCCTGATGTTCTTCGGCGTCACCGACTCCGCCTTCGGCCTGCGCAGCGAGCCGAGCTTCCTGTTCGGCATCCCGTGGGGCGTGATCATCGGCGTGTTCGTGGTCATCATGGCCGCGTACTCGCTCGTGCTCGACTTCGACCAGATCCAGCAGGGCGTGCGCAACGGCGCTCCCCGCCAGTACGGCTGGCTCGGCGGCTTCGGCATCATGGTCACCGTCGTGTGGCTGTACGTCGAGATCCTCCGCATCATCGCGATCGTCCGCGGCAGCAACTGACGCTTCGCTCCACGAAGGGGGTCGCCCGTCCGGGCGGCCCCCTTCGTCGTGTCTGCACGGCGTGCGCGGCACCCGCGGAATCCTCCGTATAGTGGCGGGCATGGCCGCGTCCCGATCGATCCCCGCACCGGGTCGCGTCATCCGGATCGTCGCGGCGGCGGTCACGGCGATCGCGCTGACGGCAGGGATCTCGACGGCGCTCGCGAGCCCCGCCGCCGGATCCGCCGAGGATCCCACGCCGAGCGCCGCGCCCACGCCGGGGACGAAGGTCCGCAGCGAGTGCCCCATGCCCGTTCCCGAGGGCTCCGGCGACCGCATCGACTGCGGCGAGCTCGTCGTCGCCGAGCGCCGCGGCGAGTCGGCAGACCCCGCCCGGATCATCACCCTGCCCTATGCGGTGATCTCGAGCGCCTCGAGCGACCCCGCGCCCGACCCCCTGGTCTTCCCGACGAACAGCGCGGTCGGCGCCGGCATGCGCGAAGCCGTTGAGTACTTCCTGACGCAGGGCTGGTGGGCGACCACCTCCCGCGACGTGATCGTGCTCGAGCAGCGCGGCGAGCCGCTCGCCGAGCCGTCGCTGGACTGCCCCGAGGTCAGCGCCGAGAACCTCACCGTCGACGGCGTCTATCTGACCGGCGCCACCCGCGTCGAGCAGCGCCAGGAGCTGCTGGCGGCGTGCTGGGAGCGCGTGACCGCGGAGGGCGTCGACCTCGGCGCGTACACGACGCGCTCTTCGGCGGCGGATCTGGCCGATCTTCGGGCGGCGCTCGAATACGACACCTGGAACCTCTACGGCCTCGGGTACGGCTCCCGCCTCGCCCTGACCGCCATGCGGGACGTGCCGCAGGGGCTGCGCTCGGTCATCCTCGACGCGCCGGCCCCGCTGCAGGTGGACCCGATCGCGACCGCGCCGGCATCGATCGGCGCCGCCGTGGACCACCTCGCGTCCACGTGCGAGGCGGATGCCGACTGCGCCGACCGCTATCCCGACCTCCGGGCCACCGTCGGGACGGTCCTGGAGTCGGCCGCGACCGCGCCCTTCACCCTCACCGTGGATGATCCGGCGGGCGGGTCGGTCCAGCTCGACCTCGACGACACGACCCTCGCCCGCGGGCTCGTGCGCGCACTCGCCGACGCACGCGTCGTCCCGACCCTGCCGTTCGTCATCGACCAGCTGGCCGAGGGCAGTGCCGACGCCGCGCTGCCGCTGGCGCAGCTGCTCGTCGACGCCGATGGCACCGGGTCCGAAGGGCTCGTCCTGTCGCAGCAGTGCGCCGAGGTGCTGCCGTTCTCCGATGAGGAGGCGGTCGCCGAGGCCTACGCGGCCGACCCGAT
Source organism: Microbacter sp. GSS18 (assembly GCA_029319145.1). NCBI lineage: Bacteria > Pseudomonadati > Bacteroidota > Bacteroidia > Bacteroidales > Porphyromonadaceae > Microbacter > Microbacter sp. GSS18. The sequence continues at coordinate 2,112,445 of CP119753.1, forward strand.
CGCGGCGCACCTGGGCGCGGTGGATCTCGTCGCAGACTGCGCCACGTGGGAGGTCCCCGCGCTGACCGATCGCGCCTCCGCCGCGGTGTCGAGCGACGTCCCGGCCCTCGTGACCGTCGGCGCCTTCGATCCGATCGCGCCGAACGCGGTCGGGGAGGCGACCGTCGAGACGCTGTCGGCGGGAAGGCTCGAGCTGTTCACGCCCATGTCGCACGGATCGGTGTGGCAGCGCGATGTCAACGGCTGCGCCGCGATCATCGCCGGGAGGTTCCTGAACGACCCCGCCGGCGAGATCGACATCGCGTGCGTCGAGAACCAGCCCGCGGTCGGGTACGCCACCACCGCGACGATCGACCCGACGACGGCGCTGTACCGCCTGGATCGCGAGCTGGTGCAGCAGCGGTCGCCCTTCTCGACGATCGTCCTGATCGCCTCGCTGCTGGTGATGATCGCGACGCTCGGCTACGGGATCGCGGTCGCGCTCGGTCGCCGCGTGCGGCTGCGCGGCGACATTCCGGCCGGAGCCGTCGCGGCCGCGGTGATGGCGTCGTCGTTCAATCTGCTCTACGCGCTGGGGATCGCGATCGTCTTCGTTTCCTCCGACACGGTCACGCGAAGCCTCGGGCTGCCGGCCGCGGTGTGGCCGATGCTGCTGCTGCCGTTCGCCGGCATCGTCATGACGATCCTGCTGATCGTGCTGCTCGTGCGCGCGTGGCTCCAGGACGACGGCACGCTCGCCCACCGCATCGCACTGTCGGTCTCGGGAGCGGGCTCGATCGTGTTCACCGTCTGGCTCCTCGCCCACGGCCTGCTGATGCTGTGACGGGACGTCTGGTCCGCGGCACGATCGACGGCTAGCGTGGCCGAATGGCCCCCTCCCGCGACGAGGCGCAGGTCATCGAGATCGCAGGGCACGACGTGCGGATCTCGAGCCCCGCGAAGCCGGTGTTCCCCGCCGCCGGGATCACCAAGCTCGATCTGGTGCGGTACTACCTCGCCGTCGCCGACGGTGCGCTGCGCGGCGCGGCCGGACGTCCGATGGTGCTCAAGCGCTTCCCGAAGGGGATCGACGCCGAGCCGTTCTTCCAGAAGCGCGTGCCGGCGAACCATCCGCCCTTCGTCGAGACCGCCACGCTGCGCTACGCGCGGGGGACGTCCGCCGAGGAGGCGGTGATCCGCGACGCCGCGGGACTGGCGTGGATCGTGAACCTCGGCTGCCTCGACCTGAACCCCCATCCCGTGCGCGCCGAGGATCTCGATCACCCCGACGAGCTGCGCATCGACCTCGACCCGATGCCCGGCGTGCCGTGGACGCAGATCGTCGACGCCGCCTTCGTCGCCCGCGACGTGCTCGACGAGGCCGGACTCGTCGGCTGGCCCAAGACGAGCGGCTCGCGCGGGCTGCACATCCTGGTGCGCATCGCGCCGCGCTGGGACTTCCGGCAGGTGCGCCTCGCGGCGGAGGCCCTGGCGCGCGAGCTCGAGAACCGCGCGCCCGGGCTGGCGAGCGCCCGCTGGTGGAAGGAGGAGCGCGGCGAGAGCGTGTTCGTCGACTTCAACCAGAACGCCAAGGATCGCACCGTCGCATCCGCCTACTCGGTGCGCCCCCTGCCCGACGCACGCGTGTCGGCGCCGCTGACGTGGGACGAGGTGCGCGCAAGCCGCCCGGAGGAGTTCACGGTCGCGACCGTGCCCGAGCGCTTCGCCACGGTCGGCGATCCGCACGAGGGCATCGACGACGCGGCCGGCTCGCTCGACGCCCTGCTCGAGCTCGCCGAGCGCCTCGGCCCGGCCGAGAAGCCGCCGCGGTCCGGCGACGGCTCGGGAAGACGCGTGTCGTCGATGCCGCTCATCGAGATCGCGCGCACGCGCACGAAGCCCGAGGCCGAGGATGCCCTGACCCGCTGGCGGGCGGCGCATCCCGATGCCTCGGTCCTGCTGCATCCGGCCGACGTCCTGATCGACGGCATGCGCGGCTCGAGTTCGCTGTGGTACCGCGTCCGGGTCAATCTGCAGCACGTTCCCGAGGACAGGCGTCCCGACCAGGAGCCGCTGCTGGCCGACTACGACCCGTGGGCCGGGCGGACGTGGCCTGCTTCCCCGGGCTGAGTTGCACGAATCCGGGGCGGTATCACCCCGGCCGGACCGCGCGCACCGGGCGGAACTCCACGAATCCGGGCCGGCATCACCCCGCCCGGACCGCCCGCACCGGGCGGAACTCCACGAATCCGGGGCGGCATCACCCCCGCCGGGTCTCCCGCGCCGGGTTCGCGGCCGGATCCGTGGAGTTTCGCTCTGGCGCGCGGCCGCGGGGCGCCGGGTTCACGGACCGGATCCGTGGAGTTTCGCGCGGGCGCGCGGCAGCGGGGCGCCGAGGTCACGGACCGGATCCGTGGAGATTCGCGCGGCCAGGAGCGCCGCCGGAAGGCGGCGCGGCTCAGGACCCGGTGCGCCGACTGGGCCGGGACGCCGCCGCGGCGAGGGCGGCGACGAGGGCGGGTCGCACGGCGTCCGCCCCCAGTGCGCGGGCGGCGGCACGCGCGGCCGTCGCGAGCTGCGCGCGGCGGGGCTCGTTCTGCAGCAGGGCGATCACGGCGGCCGCCACGGCGTCCGCGTCGCCGACGGGCACCACGACCCCCGCATCGCCGATCGTCTCGCGCGGACCGTACCGGGCGTCGGTGGCGACGACGGCGACACCGCGGGCGAGGGCCTCGGCGATCGAGAGCCCCTGGCCTTCGAAGTCGGATGTCGAGATGAACACCGCCGCGGTGTCGAGGATCGCGTCGCGCTCGCGCGTGGCGCCTCGCAGCGTCACGCTCGACGCGAGCCCGAGGTCGTCGACGAGGCGCTGCAGCTCCGTGCGCAGCGGACCGTCGCCGTAGATCTCCAGACGCGCGCCCGGGACCTCGCGCACGACGCGCTGCCACGCGCGGATCGCGACGTCCACCCGCTTCTGGGGCGCCAGGCGGTTGACCATGACCGCCAGGTGCGCGTCGCGGGATGCCGCGTCGGGCGGCTCGGCGCCGAGCGCGATGCCGTTGGGCACGACGGCGAACGTGCCGGGATCGCCGAAGCGGGCGACGACCTCGTCCCGCTGGGCGGCGGTGGGCCACAGCACGGCGTCGAAGCGGTCGGCCTGCGAGAGCCAGCGACCCCAGAGTCCGCCGATGGCGGCATCCGGATCGTCGTACGGCGCCGGCAGGTGGGAATTGTGCACCGTGTGCACGAGACGCACGTCGGGGTCGTCCCAGCCGGCGAGCAGCTCTCCGAGCTGACGCGCCTCGATGACGACCACGATCAGGCGCGTCTGGTCGTCCGCACGCTCGCGCAGTCCCCGGACGACGTGCTCCAGCCACGCCCGGTACAGTCCCCGCCACCCCGCGATGACCCCCGCGCCCGGGACGACGATCGGCGCCTCGGTGAGATGCCAGTCCGGATCGCGGACGACCGGGAGCGACAGCAGCGTGGCACCGTCGGCACCCGGGATGTCGCGGTACTCCACACCGGGCACCGCCTGGCCCGGGGTGGCGGCGGCGCGCAGCCAGGCCGGGTCGGCGACCGCGTCGTCGAAGAGGTTGCGGAACGCGTCGAGGGAGCGCGCGTCGCCGCGCGCGACGAAGTCGCGCCGGTGGGCGGCATGGTCCTCGGGCGTCCCGGGGTCGAGGGTGAGCAGCAGCGGCGCGACGCCGGCGTCCTCGAGCAGCCGCCCGCGGGCGAGCGCGGCGACGGTGAACCCGCCGTCGAGCCCCGGGATGAGCCGGCTCGACAGCAGCAGATACTCGGCGTCCGGCAGCTCCGTCACACCATCCATCCTGCCCCTCCCGTGCTCCCGCCCGCGGCGGGAACACCCTCCACCCCGCTCGAGAGATCCTCGGGGTGAGGGCGCAGGGATGTCCCTTCCCCGACGATCGGGGTGCAGGGGTCCCCGGCTCGGCGGGGAAGGGACATCCCGGAGCCCGGCAGCACCACGTCGGAGCTCGTCAGCTCACTCCCACTCGATCGTCCCCGGCGGCTTCGAGGTGACGTCGAGCACGACGCGGTTGACCTCGCGGACCTCGTTCGTGATGCGGTTGGAGATGCGCGACAGGACGTCGTACGGCAGGCGCGTCCAATCGGCGGTCATGGCGTCCTCGCTCGAGACGGGGCGCAGCACGATCGGATGCCCGTACGTGCGGCCGTCGCCCTGCACGCCCACCGAGCGGACGTCGGCGAGGAGCACGACGGGGCACTGCCAGATCTCGGCGTCGAGGCCGGCCTTGGTCAGCTCCTCGCGCGCGATCGCGTCGGCCTCGCGCAGGATGTCGAGTCGGTCGCCGGTGACCTCGCCGACGATGCGGATGCCGAGGCCCGGGCCGGGGAACGGCTGGCGGCCGACGATCGCGTCGGGGAGGCCGAGCTCGCGGCCGATCGCGCGCACCTCGTCCTTGAACAGGGTGCGCAGCGGCTCGACGAGCTCGAACTGCAGGTCCTCGGGGAGCCCGCCGACGTTGTGGTGGCTCTTGATGTTGGCGGTGCCGGTGCCGCCGCCGGACTCGACGACGTCGGGGTAGAGCGTCCCCTGCACGAGGAAGCGGATCGGCTCGCCGTCGGCCTTCGCCTCGTCGACGAGCTCGCGCTCGACCTGCTCGAAGGCGCGGATGAATTCGCGCCCGATGATCTTGCGCTTCTCCTCGGGGTCGCTGACACCGGCCAGGGCGGTGAGGAACGTCTCGCGCGCGTCGACGGTGACCAGGCGCACGCCGGTCGAGGCGACGTAGTCCTGCTCGACCTGCTCGCGCTCGCCCTTGCGGAGGAGCCCATGGTCGACGAAGACCGCGACGAGCTGGTCGCCGACGGCCTCGTGCACGAGGGCCGTCGACACGGCGGAGTCGACGCCGCCGGACAGCGCCGAGAGCACCCGGCCCGAGCCGACCTGCGCGCGGATGCGCTCGACCTGCTCGGCGATGACGTTTCCGCTGTTCCAGTCGGCGGGGAGCCCGGCCGCCTTCAGCAGGAAGTTCTCGATGATCTTCTGACCGTGGTCGGAGTGCTTGACCTCGGGGTGCCACTGCACGCCGTACATGCGGCGCGCGTCGCTGCCGAACGCGGCGACCGGCGTCGCGCCGGTGCGGGCGAGCACCTCGAAGCCGGCGGGCGGCAGCGAGACCTGGTCTCCGTGGCTCATCCACACGTTCTGCTCCACCGGCTGCCCGGCGAACAGCACGCTCTCTTCGTGCACGATGCTGGCGTCGGTGGCGCCGTACTCGCGCAGGCCGGTGTTGGCGACCTCGCCGCCGAGGGCCTGGGCCATGACCTGGAAGCCGTAGCAGATGCCGAGGGTGGGGACGTTCAGATCGAACACGCCGGGGTCGAGCCGCGGCGCGCCCTCTTCGTACACCGACGAGGGCCCGCCCGAGAGGATGATGCCGATCGGCTCCTTCTCGGCGATCTCGGAAGCGGATGCCGTGTGCGGCACGATCTCGCTGTACACGCCGGCCTCGCGCACACGGCGCGCGATCAGCTGGGCGTACTGGGCGCCGAAGTCGACGACGAGGACGGGGCGCTGGCTGGTCTCGGTCTGCTGGGTCACCGCTTGTTCTCCGTCGGGATCTCGTGGGTGAGGGACGAGCGCTCGGCCCGCGTGTGGAGCTCTTCGTCTTCGCGCTGCTTCAGGTACGCCTTGACCTCGCGGCCCACGATCGCCTCCATGAAGAACGACAGAAGCGGCACGATGCCGCCCGAGGCGAGCATAACGAGCCGCATGAAGTTCCACCGCATGAGGCTCCACACGCGGAAGCACGCGAAGAGGTACACGACGTAGAACCAGCCGTGGGCGACGAGGATGCCGAGCGACAGGTTGAATCCGTCGCCGGTGGACTCTCCGAACGCGTCGACAGGGGCGAACCACAGGAACCCGCCGGAGCCGCCCAGGAAGAGCTCGTACCCGAACCCGTACTTGACGATCATCTCGGCCACGAGCAGCAGCAGCATCGTGCCCGTGATGACGGACGCGATCTGGTAGAACTTCAGGGCTCCGCGGATCGCCGGGAACGAGGCGAGTTTGGGGGCGCGGGGCATGGCCTCCAGTCTAGTCCGCCGATCCCCGGGCGCCCGACGCGGGGTCATCGTCGCCGGCGGGCCCGGATGCGGCGGCAGCGGCATCCGCCTTCACGTCCTCGAGATCCTCGACTTCGCGCTCCCATTGGTCGCGCGCGAGGCGGTACCAGAGGTAGAAGGCGAACCCGGCGAAGATGGCCCACTCGGCGGCGTAGAACAGGTTCAGCCAGTTCACCGCACCGGACTCTTCGGGTGCCGGCGACGAGATCGCCTCGAGGCCGCCCCACGGCTCGTCCGACACGAGGTACGCGCGGTACACCGACAGGTCCTCGACGTCGTTCCACTGGCCCAGCAGCATGGCCGGCGACATGCGGTCCATCGCCCACGGATCGCCGTCCCGCGGCGGCAGCGACGTCCCCTCATCGGACACGAGGCGCCCCGTCAACTCGGCCGGCACGTCGACGTCGGTCGCGGCGGTCTGCTCCTCGAGATCGGCCGCCGCCTGCTGTGCGGCCTCGAGCGTGGGGGCCCAGCCGACCGCGACGGCGAGCGAGACGGGGTCGCCCTGGTCGAAGCCGCCCTCGCCGTCCCACAGCCGGAACTGGCCGGTGACCCAGTAGCCCTCGGCGCCGTCGTTGAAGCGCGATCCGACGATGAGGAAGTCGGTGTCGATCCACCAGCCGCTCACCGCGACCTTCTGGCCGACGAGCGGCTCGGGAAGGTACGCGCCGGGCTCGACGACCTCGTCGATCGGCCGCACCTCCTCGGTGACGCCGGGGGGCAGCGGGTCGGTGGTGATGGCGCGGGCGAGCTGCCACTGCCCGAGCCACGCGAACACGCCGGCGACGACGAGGCACAGCAGCAGCAGCGCGATCCAGCGGGGCCGGATCATGACCTCGCGCAGCGTCGGCGGGAAGACCTCGTCCTCCGGTTCGGCGATCCCTGTGCGGGCGGGCCCGTCGCCCTCCCCGAGGACGGCGTCGTCGGGTTCGCGGGCCGCCGCGTCCTCGGCCTCGGGGCCGGGCGATCCGTCCGCCGCGTCCTCGGCCTCGGGGCCGGGCGACCCGTCCGTCATCGTGTGGCGTACGGGGCCACGACGACCTCGACCCGCTGGAACTCCTTCAGGTCGGAGTAGCCGGTCGTGGCCATGGACTTGCGCAGCGCCCCGATCAGATTGGCCGTGCCGTCGGCGACGGGCGCCGGGCCGTACAGCACCGACTCCAGGGGGCCGACCTGGTCCACGGTCACGCGGCGGCCGCGCGGCAGGCGCGAGTGGTGCGCCTCGGGGCCCCAGTGGAACCCGCGCCCCGGAGCGTCGGTGGCACGCGCGAGCGCGACGCCGAGCATGACGGCATCCGCCCCCATGGCGAGCGCCTTGACGATGTCGCCGGACGTGCCCACTCCGCCGTCGGCGATGACGTGCACGTAGCGGCCGCCCGACTCGTCGAGGTAGTCGCGGCGGGCGCCGGCCACGTCGGCGACCGCGGTCGCCATCGGCATGTGCACGCCGAGGGTCGCGCGCGTGGTGGACGCCGCTCCCCCGCCGAAGCCGACGAGCACGCCGGCAGCTCCCGTGCGCATCAGGTGCAGGGCCGCGGTGTAGGTCGCGGCACCGCCGACGATGACGGGGACGTCCAGGTCGTAGATGAACTTCTTGAGGTTCAGCGGCTGCTCGACGCTCGAGACGTGCTCGGCGGAGACGGTGGTGCCGCGGATGACGAACAGGTCGACGCCTGCGGCCACGACCGTCTCGTACAGCTGCTGCGTGCGCTGCGGTGTGAGGGAACCGGCGACCGTGACCCCGGCCGCGCGGATCTCGGCGAGGCGGTCCCGCACGAGCTCGGGCTTGATCGGCTCGGAGTACAGCTCCTGCATGCGGCGCGTGGCGCCGGCATCCGGCAGAGACGCGATCTCCTCGAGCAGCGGCTCGGGGTCGTCGTAGCGCGTCCACAGGCCCTCGAGGTCGAGGACGCCCAGTCCGCCGAGCTTGCCGAGCATGATGGCGGTCGCGGGGCTGACGACCGAGTCCATCGGCGCGCCGAGCACGGGGATGTCGAACTGGAACGCGTCGATCGACCACGCCGTCGAGACGTCTTCGGGGTTGCGCGTGCGCCGCGAGGGCACGACCGCGATGTCGTCGAACGTGTACGCGCGGCGGGCGCGCTTGGCGCGGCCGAGTTCGATCTCCATGGTCACGCGACCAGCCTACCGTCCGGGGTCCCCCGCTACCCGAGGCGTGCGGGCGCTGCGCGCTTCGCACCGCTCACCGGCGGCGGCGAGCGCACATGCTCTGCCCGAGCGCACACGCCGCTCGCGTGCACGGCGTGTGCTCTCGGCGACAGCATGTGCTCTCGACGGCGAGCGGTGCTACGCCGCCGAGTACCGCCCGGACGCGACGGCGCGGGCGCGGGCCTTCGCCGCCTCCTCCTCGCGGTTCTTGGGCGGCGCGCTCGTGACGAGGTCGTCGAGCAGGTGCTGCGTGACATGGGCGATGTCGTGGACGGCGCGGTCGAAGGCCTCCTGGTTGGCCTTGGAGGGCCTGGTCGTGCCCGCGATCTTGCGCACGTACTGCAGCGCGGCGGCATGCACCTCGTCCGACGTGGCAGCCGGCTCGAAGTTGTGGAGGGTGTGGATGCTACGGCACATGCGGCCGACGATACGCCCGCGCGCGGCACGCATCGACACCCCGCGTCGGCGGTGGGATGATCGGCACGGGGGTGCCCGATGGCGGCGCGACGCTTGTTCACGCGGATGGATGCACGGCTGGGCGTGTGGCTGTACCGGCGCACGGACGGCAGGGCCCTGCGCGGCTCGGGTGCCTCGAGCGTTCTGCTGCTGACGACGCCGGGACGTCGGTCCGGCGAGCCGCGGTCGGCGTGCGTGGCGTCGCTGCGCGACGGCGACGCCTACGTGGTGTGGGGCACCGGCGCCGGCGCGCCACGCGATCCGGACTGGTTCCGAAACCTGCGCGCGGCCGGAGCGACGACCGTCCAGGAGGGCGGCCGGGAGTTCCCCGCGACGGTCCGGGAGCTCACCGGCGCCGAGCGGGACGCGCGCTGGGCCGAGATCGTCGCGAGCGTGCCGGGCGTCTCCCGCTACGCGGCCAAGGCAGGCCGCACGATCCCCGTGGCGATACTGACGCCGCTCGCGGGCTGAGTCGGCCGCCGCCGGCATCCGCTCCCCTCGCATGCGGGCGACGCGGTGGGCATCGGGACTCGGAGAGACACCGCGTCGTCGGAGCGTCGGGGCCGGACGATCCGTCGGACGGCGTACGCTCCGAATCCCGGAGCAGCCGCACGTCAGCATTCTGTAACCGGCGCGACGGGCGGGCCCCTGCCAGGCTGGAGCCGTGGACACCAGCGGCGAAAGAGCGGATGCCGGAAGCCCGGCGGGCCGCCGGCGCGGGCCGCAGCCCTCCGCGCCCGACCGTGCGACCGGCTCCGGGGACGGCGAGAGCGCTCGCTCGCTCGCGGGAATCATCGGGCTGATCGTCACGGTGCTGCTCATCGCGGCATCCGTCATCGTCCCGGCCGCGACCGGCTGGAACGTCCGCGCCGGGCACTTCCCGCCGCTGCACGCGATATGGGACCCGGGCATCGGGCCCGGCACGCCCGCGGCGATCCTGCTGGCGGTCCTCACCGTCGTGTACGCGCCGCGCGCCGCCGGGTGGTCGTGGCGCCGCCTGCTGTGGGTCGTCTACGGCTGGGGCGTCGCGTGGATGCTGGCGCTCGGGCTCATCGACGGCTGGTACGGCATCGGCGGCATCCTCGACGAGAAGACCGAGTACCTGCGCACCGCCCGCATCGTCGTCGCGGATGTCCCGGCCTTCCTCAGCGGCTTCATCGAGCGCATCCCGATCGACGCCGAGGACAACTGGGCCGTGCACGTGGCCGGCCACCCTCCGGGCGCGACGCTGTTCTTCGTCGCGCTGGTGGCGATCGGGCTCGGCGGTGCGATCGCGGCCGGCATCGTCATCACGCTCATCGCGGGGACGACCGCGATCGCGGTGCTGCAGACGACACGGCTGCTCGGGTCCGAGGACCTCGCGCGGCGCGCCGCGCCGTTCCTGGCCGTGGGCCCGGCCGCCATCTGGATGTGCGTTTCGGCGGACGCGATGTTCGCGGCCGTCGCCGCGTGGGCGACGTTCGTGCTCGCGATCGCCGCGACCACCCGGCGCACCGGTGTGATGATCGCGGGCTCGCTCGGGGCAGGGCTGCTGTACGGGTACTGCGTCATGATGTCCTACGGCCTGCCGCTGCTGGCCGTGCTCGCCCTCACGGTGCTGTGGCTCGCCCGCTCGTGGCACCCGATCCCGTGGGTGGCCGCGGGCGGACTCGCCGTCGTCCTGGCGTTCGCGGCTTTCGGCTTCGCGTGGTGGGAGGCCTTCCCCGTGCTGCGGGAGCGCTACTGGGCGGGGATCGCGAGCGATCGCCCCGGCGCCTATTGGACGTGGGCGGACCTCGCGGCGGTCGCCGTGAGCGCGGGGCCGTGGGTCGGCGCCGGGATCGGAGCGGCCGTCGTCGACGGCATCCGCCCCACCGCCGAGCCCCGCGGCCGTCGCGCGGTCGCGATGCTCGCCCTCGCGGGCGTGGCGATGTGCCTGCTGGCGACGGCGTCGCAGATGAGCCGCGCCGAGGTGGAGCGGATCTGGCTGCCGTTCGTGCCGTGGATGCTCGTGGGCACGGCGCTGCTGCCGATGCGGTGGCAGCGCGCGGGGCTCATCGTGCAGGTCTCGAGCGCGCTCGTGGTGCTGCACCTGCTGTTCACACGTTGGTGAACAGCGAGAATCAGCGCTTGTAGTTGGGCGCCTCGACGACGATCTGCACGTCGTGCGGGTGCGACTCCTTGAGGCCGGCCGAGGTGATGCGGACGAACTTGCCCTTCGCCTTCAGCTCGTCGACGGTGCGGGCGCCGACGTAGAACATGGACTGACGCAGGCCCCCGACCAGCTGATACGCCACGGCCGAGACCGGACCGCGATAGGCGACCTGGCCCTCGATGCCCTCGGGGATGAGCTTGTCGTCGTTGGGGACGTCGGCCTGGAAGTAGCGGTCCTTGGAGTAGGACGTCTTCTTGCCGCGCGTCTGCAGCGCGCCGAGGGATCCCATGCCGCGGTACAGCTTGAACTGCTTGCCGCCCTGGAAGACCACCTCTCCCGGCGACTCGTCGGTGCCGGCCAGCAGCGACCCCAGCATGACGCTGTCGGCGCCGGCGACGAGCGCCTTGGCGATGTCGCCGGAGTACTGCAGGCCACCGTCGGCGATGACCGGGATGCCGGCCTCGCGGGCGGCCAGCGACGCCTCGTAGATCGCCGTGACCTGGGGCACGCCCACGCCCGCGACGATGCGCGTCGTGCAGATCGAGCCCGGGCCGACGCCGACCTTGACGGCGTCGACACCCGCGTCGATGAGCGCCTGGGCTCCCTCGCGCGTGGCGACGTTGCCGCCGATGACGTCGATGTGGTCGAACGTGGGGTCGGCCTTGATGCGGCGGACCATGTCGATGACGCCCGCGGACTGCCCGTTGGCGGTGTCGACGACGACGACGTCGACACCGGCGTCGCGCAGCGCCTCGGCGCGCTCCCACGCGTCGCCGAAGAAGCCGATGGCCGCGCCGACGCGCAGACGCCCGTGCTCGTCCTTGGTCGCGAGCGGATACTTCTCGCTCTTGTCGAAGTCCTTGATCGTGATCAGGCCCGCGAGCTTGCCGTCGTCGTCGATGAGCGGGAGCTTCTCGACGCGGTGCTCGGCGAACAGCGCGATGACCTCGTTGGCGCCGATGCCGACCTTGCCGGTCACCAGGCCCTCGCTGGTCATGACGTCCTTGACGAGGGTCGTCTGCCGCTCGAAGCCCGACACGAAGCGCATGTCGCGGTTGGTGACGATGCCGACGAGGCGGCCGCCCTCGTCGATCACCGGCAGACCCGAGATGCGGTACTGCGCGCACAGCCCGTCGACCTCTTCGATCGTGGCGTCGGGGGTCGTGGTGATCGGGTCGGTGATCATGCCCGACTCACTGCGCTTGACGCGGTCGACCATCTTGGCCTGGTCGGCGATGGAGAGATTGCGGTGGATGATCCCGATGCCGCCCTCGCGCGCGATCGCGATCGCCAGGCGCGTCTCGGTCACGGTGTCCATGGCCGCCGAGATGAGCGGCGTCGCGACCGTGATGCGACGCGTCACATGGGAGGACGTGTCGGCCTCGCTGGGGATGACGTCGGTGTGCCCCGGCAGAAGGAGGACGTCGTCGTAGGTCAGGCCGACGAAGCCGAAGGGATCGTGCTGCTCCATGGATTCTCCTGCGCCCGCGGTTCGCGTGCATCGGGCGCTGTGCTCGAGGGGGGACGACGACGGCCGGCGCGCAGAATGCGCCGACATCAGATTGTAATCGTCCGACGCACGCTTTTGTTCCCGCGCGCGCGAGGGCCTGGACCGGGGCGCCGGGAGGCGACGCGCGCACCCAGCGCCTCCTGGGCGCGTTCGACCGCGGCCACGGCGTCCTCGGGGACCGGATTCCGATTCGGTCACGGCGCGACGGAGTTTCATCGGTGAAACACTGCTGACACATTACGCTCGTACCGTCGATCATCACGGCCGATGCGACCCGAGCCTCGGCGCGCGTGGTGCCGGACTGGGAGGTTTCGTGAGTCCTACGACTGAGGTCGCATCGCCCTGGCGGCGTGCGCGAACGGTCTCCGCACTCGTGGCGTTGTTCCTGATGCTCCTGGGCGTGTTCGCGACGTCGGCTCCGGCCCTCGCCGCCGAAGGCGACCCGTATCGCATCAGCGGCAACGTCCAGCTCGACGGCGAGCCGCTGGAGGGCGTGGCGCTCTCCATCGACGGCCCCGGCGGGCTGCAGGAGGTCGTGACCGACGAGAACGGCCAGTGGGTCGTGTTCGTTCCCGAGCGCGGCGAGGAATACGTCGTCACCCTCGACGAGAACACGCTGCCCGAGGGCATCGCGGTCGTCGACGAAGAGGACGACACCCCCAACGTCAAAGAAGTGGAGATGAGCCAGGGCGGTCGCGTCACGGTGAACTTCTTCATCGGCGAGGGCGAGCGCAACGTCACGAGCTTCTTCGACCAGCTGGTGCAGCGCGTCGTGCAGGGCATCAGCTTCGGCCTGATGCTGGCCCTCGCCGCGGTCGGCCTGACCCTCGTGTACGGCACGACCGGCATCTCGAACTTCGCCCACGGCGAGATGGTCACCTTCGGCGCGATAGCCGGCTTCCTGCTCGTCGCGCCGTCGGCGCTGTCGCTGCCGTGGTGGCTCGGCTACCCCCTGGCGGTGGTGCTCGGCGCAGTGCTCGGCCTGGTCATGGACATGTGGCTGTGGCGACCATTGCGAAAGCGCCGCGTCGGCATCGTGCAGCTGATGATCGTGAGCATCGGCCTGTCGCTCGCGATGCGCTACATCTTCCAGTTCTTCATCGGCGGCGGAACGCTTCAGCTGCCCGCCGCATCGGCGCCCAAGATCCCGCTCTTCGGCGCGGTGCAGATGAGCGTCATCGACCTGGCCTCGATCGGGATCTCGATCGTCGTCATCGTCGCGTTCGCGTTCTGGCTGACGAAGTCGCGCATCGGCAAGGCGACCCGCGCGATCTCAGACAACCCGTCCCTGGCGGCGGCATCCGGCATCGACGTCGACTTCGTCGTGCGCGTGGTGTGGATCCTCGCCAGCGCGCTCGCGGCGCTCGCGGGCATCCTCTACGCGTACTACCGCCCCGGCATCCGCTGGGACATGGGTGCGCAGCTGCTGCTGCTGATGTTCGCCGCGGTCGTCCTCGGCGGTCTCGGAACCGCGTATGGCGCCCTGATCGGCGCACTCATCGTCGGCGTCGTGGTCGAGGCGTCGAGCCTGTGGATCCCCGCCGACCTGAAGTTCGCGAGCGGACTGTTCATCCTGATCGTGATCCTGCTGTTCCGACCACAGGGCATCCTCGGTCGACGCGAGAGAATAGGTTAAGGGCGGAACATGGACTGGCTTCAGATTCTCTCCAACTCGGCCTCGTCGATCCTCAGCCCCGCGACGCTCGGGTACGCGCTGGCTGCGCTCGGCCTGGCGATGCACTTCGGCTTCGGCGGCCTGATCAACATGGGCATCGCCGGCTTCATGGCCATCGGCGCCTACGGCTATGCGATCTCGATCCTGACGTTCAACCTGCCGTGGTGGCTCGCCGCGATCCTCGGCCTGGTGGCCGCGGCGGTCTTCGCGCTGATCCTCGGCATCCCGACGCTGCGCCTGCGCGGCGACTACCTCGCGATCGTCACGATCGCCGCCGCCGAGGTCGTCCGCCTGCTGTTCCTCACCACCGCGTTCGACGACGTGACCGGCTCGGCGGACGGCCTCAGCGGCTACCACGCCAGCTTCCGCGCCTCGAACCCGATCCCGCCGGGAACCTACGGGTTCGGTCCGTGGACGTACAACGAGACCCAGTGGTGGGTGCGCATCATGGGCATCATCACCCTCGCGATCGCGGTGCTGGTGGTCTGGATGCTCACCAAGAGCCCGTGGGGCCGCGCCCTCAAGGGCATCCGCGAGGACGAGGACGCCGTCCGGTCGCTGGGCAAGAACGTGTACTCGTACAAGATGCAGACCCTGGTCCTCGGCGGAGTCCTCGCCGCTGCGGGCGGCATCGTCTACGCGCTGCCGGCGGCCATCAGCCCCGGCGTGTACGTGACGTCGCTGACGTTCTTCGTGTGGACGGCGCTGCTGCTCGGCGGCGCGGCCACCGTGTTCGGACCGCTGCTGGGATCCCTCATCTTCTGGGTGCTGCAGACGTTCCTCTCGAACGTCCTCCCGGCGATGGCATCGGCCGGGCTGCTGTTCGGCATGTCGGCGATCCAGGCGGCGACGCTGCGGTTCATCCTCGTCGGTGCCGCGCTGATGCTGCTGGTGATCTTCATGCCGCAGGGCCTGCTCGGAAACAAGAAGGAGCTGACCTTTGTCAAGTGATGAGAACGGCAACGGCGCTCCCGCGGAGCCGCCGACCATGACCTCCCCCACTCCGCGGCCGAAGACGACGGGCCTGCACAAGGGCGACGCCGCACCCGGATGCGCCAAGGTGGACCCGATCATCGTCGCCGACAACGTCCGGCGATCGTTCGGCGGTGTGCACGCGGTCGACGTCGACCACCTCGAGGTTCCCCGCAACGCGATCACGGCCCTGATCGGCCCGAACGGCGCCGGCAAGACGACCCTGTTCAACCTGCTCACCGGCTTCGACAAGCCGAACGAGGGCACGTGGAGCTTCGACGGCCACGATCTCTCGGGCGTGCCGGCGCACCGGGTCGCACGCATGGGCCTGGTCCGCACCTTCCAGCTGACCAAGGCGCTCGGGCTGCTCACGGTCCTCGAGAACATGAAGCTCGGGGCGAAGAACCAGACCGGCGAGCACTTCTGGCTGAGCCTGTTCCCGCCGCTGTGGCGCAAGCAGGAGGCCGCGCTCGAAGAGCGGGCCATGGAGATCCTGAAGAAGTTCAAGCTCGACGCCAAGTCGCCCGACTTCGCCGCGAGCCTCTCGGGCGGCCAGCGCAAGCTCCTCGAGATGGCCCGCTCGCTCATGACCGACCCGACGCTCGTCATGCTCGACGAGCCGATGGCGGGCGTCAACCCGGCGCTCACGCAGTCGCTGCTCGACCACATCCTCGACCTGAAGGAAGAGGGCATGACCGTGCTGTTCGTCGAGCACGACATGCACATGGTGCGCCACATCGCGGACTGGGTGGTCGTGATGGCCGAGGGCCGGATCGTCGCCGAGGGCGACCCGCACAGCGTCATGAAGGACCCCGCGGTGATCGACGCGTACCTCGGCGCCCACCAGGACGTCGATCTGGGTGTCGTCACCGGCCGCATCGACGTGGTCGACGGCGAGTCGGGCATGACCGCCGACGAGATCGAAGCCGAGGCGGATGCCGAACTCGAGGCCGAAGAGAAGCAGGAGGGCTCGAAGTGACCACCGACTCCGACACCCCGGTCGTCGTCATCGACGAGGTCCACGCCGGATACCTTCCCGGCGTCAACATCCTCAACGGCTGCAACCTCGTCGCGAACAAGGGCGAGCTGATCGGCATCATCGGCCCCAACGGTGCCGGCAAGTCGACGCTGCTCAAGGCGATGTTCGGCCAGGTGCACATCCGCGAGGGCTCGGTCACGCTCGACGGCGAGGACATCACGGGCCTCAAGGCGAACAAGCTCGTCGCCCGCGGGGTCGGCTTCATCCCGCAGACCAACAACGTCTTCCCGAGCCTCACGATCGAAGAGAACCTGCAGATGGGGCTCTACCAGAACCCCAAGATCTACAATGAGCGCCTCGAGTTCGTCACCGACATCTTCGGCGAACTGAAGAAGCGGCTCAAGCAGCGCGCCGGCTCGCTGTCCGGCGGTGAGCGGCAGATGGTCGCCATGAGCCGCGCGCTCATGATGGACCCAAAGGTGCTGCTGCTCGATGAGCCGTCGGCCGGCCTGTCGCCGGTGCGTCAGGACGAGGCCTTCATCCGCGTCTCCGAGATCAACAAGGCGGGGGTGACGTGCATCATGGTCGAGCAGAACGCCCGCCGCTGCCTGCAGATCTGCGACCGCGGCTATGTGCTCGATCAGGGCCGCGACGCCTACACCGGCACCGGCCGAGACCTGCTGAACGACCCGAAGGTCACCGAGCTGTACCTGGGCACGCTCGGGGCCTGAACGCGAGCGCCACGAGGAAGGGGGCGGCTGCCGCACGGTGCGGCGGCCGCCCCCTTCCTCGTGCTGCGGCGATCGCCCCTTCGTCGTGCTGCGGCGGCCGCCGCCTTCGTCGTGCCGCGGCAGCCGCCCCCTTCGTCATGCTGGAGCGATCGCGCGTGGCCGAGCGAGGACTGCGCTTCGTCGCCGAGCGACGATCGCGCTTCGTCGCGCCTGATCGCGTGCCTCCCCGGTCCCAGCGCCGCCCCCCCTGTGTCGCGGGAGCGTGGGCCCGTCGTCTCACCAGGCGCCGAGCGGCCGGGACGGAGGAGCACAGCCGCGTCGCAACGGCAACGCAAGAGGGCCCCGGATCCGAAGATCCGGGGCCCTCTGGGCCGTCAGTGACGATCAGTCAGAGGCTGATCAGTAGGCGGCGTAGGTGTTGTCCTCACCGTACTGGTAGATGCCGATCGACGCCTCGGTCGGGTCGCCGACCTCGTCGAACGTGATCGGACCCGAGATGCCGTCGTAGTCGGCGGTGCCGCCGCCCACGATGATGTCGGCGCACTCCGCGAACGTCGTGCACTTCTCACCGTCACCCGAGCCACCGGAGACCTCGATGAGCGAGGCGGCGATGTCGGCCGGGTCGGTCGAGCCGGAAGCCAGGCTGGCCAGCGCGAGCAGGATGACCGCGTCGAAGGACTCGGCCGCGTAGCTGTACTCGTCGAGCGGGTCCGAACCCTCCTCCTCGAGGAAGGCGTCCAGCGAGCTCGTGAAGTCGCCGAGCGTGTCGATCGACAGGCCGGGCAGCGTGCCCTTCGCGCCGGTGAGCGAGCCCTCGGGGAACTCGTCGCCGAAGTTCGTCAGGTTGCCGTCCACGAAGTAGAGGTCCGCGGGGTCGACCTGACCGAACAGGCCCGGGAGGATCGTGGTGATCTCCTCGAACGTGATCAGGGCGATCGCGTCGGGGTCGGCTGCGAGGACCTCGCTGATCTGCGCGTCGAACGTGGTGTCACCCGTGTTGTAGGTGGGTGCGGCCACGACCTCGCCGCCGGCGGCCTCGAAGGCCTCGGTGACGTAGCGCGCCAGACCCGTGCCGTACGAGTCGTTCAGGACGATCATGCCGAGCGTCTGGTGCCCGTCCTCGGCGATCAGGTTGCCGAGCACGTCGCCCTGCAGGACGTCGGACGGAGCCGTGCGGAAGTACAGGCCGTCGTCCTCGTAGGTGCTGAACGCGTCGGACGTGTTCGCCGGCGAGAACTGGATGACGCCCGCACCGACCAGCTGGTCGATGAACTGCAGCGAGACACCCGAGGATGCGGCGCCGATGACGGCCGAGACGTCCTCGCCGAGCAGGCGCGGGATCTCGGTCTCGTAGGCCTTGTTGTCGGTGTCACCCGAGTCGCCGTAGACGACGTCGAGGGTGAGCCCGGTCTCTTCGGAGACCTCGTTGACCAGCGACGTGGCGTAGGCGACACCGGCCTCCTCGGGCGGGCCGAGGAAGGCCAGGTTTCCGGTCTGCGGCAGGGCCGTGCCGATCGTGAGGGTCATCTCCTCGGCGGGGCCGGCGGGCTCGCTGGTTCCCTCGTCGGTCGAGGACGCACAACCGGCCAGGACGAGCGCGCTGACGCCGACCGCGGCGATGCCGCCGAGGACCTTGCCGGTGCGCGAACGTGTGAAGACGTTCATGTTGCTCCTTGCTGTGATTGAGGACGGCAGGCTTCGGGCGCGCCGTCGCAGTTGATACAACCTAACCGGGCGCGGGTCTCACTGATGTTGCCGTTCGTTAACGATGTGTAAAGCGACCGAATCGTTACCTGCGTGAGATCCAGTCCCAGGGAATCCGCCGCACCGCGACGGAATGCCCGCGCAGGGCGTATCGTTGAAGGAGAGGTACCCCCATGGGGTATCGGATGAAAGGTGGACGATGACCGAGAAGATCCAGTACCAGGTGACCGGGATGACGTGCGGGCACTGTGAGCACGCCGTGCGCAGCGAAGTCTCGCAGATCGCGGGCGTGACCGGCGTCGAGGTGAGCGCCCAGACCGGCGTGCTGCTGGTCGAGTCGGCCGCACCCTTGTCCGACGCGGACATCGTGGCGGCCGTCGACGAGGCCGGCTACGAGGCGGCGCGGGTCTGATGAGCATTTCCGCCCCGGCGGCGGGCGGCGGCACCGAAGCGCGGATCGAACTCGAGATCGGCGGTATGACGTGCGCGTCGTGCGCCGCGCGCATCGAGAAGAAGCTCAACCGGATGCCGGGAGTCGCGGCATCCGTCAACTACGCCACCGAGAAGGCCGTCGTCGAGGCGGCACCGGGCGTGGAGGCCGCCGCCCTCATCGCCGAGGTCGAGAAGACCGGCTACACGGCGGCCCTGCCCGCTCCCCCCGAGCCCGAGGCGGCCGATGACGAGCCCGAGGACCGCGAGCTGACGACGCTGCGGCAGCGCGTCATCGGCTCAGCGATCCTCGCCGCGCCCGTGATCGCGCTCGCGATGATCCCCGCGCTGCAGTTCACCTACTGGCAGTGGGCGTCGCTGGCGCTGGCCGCGCCGGTGGCCGTATGGGGCGCGTGGCCGTTCCACCGCGCCGCGTGGGTCAACCTGCGCCACGGCGCCGCGACGATGGACACGCTCATCTCGATGGGCGTGACCGCGGCGTTCCTGTGGTCGCTGTACGCGCTGTTCCTCGGAGAGGCCGGCATGCCCGGCATGACGCACGCCTTCGAGTGGACGATCCAGCCGTCCGACGGCGCGTCGAACATCTACCTCGAGGTCGCCGCCGGTGTGACGACGTTCGTCCTGGCGGGACGCTATTTCGAACTGCGCTCCAAGCGCCGTGCCGGCGCGGCCCTGCGCGCGCTGCTCGACCTCGGCGCGAAGGACGCCGCGCTGCTGCGCGGCGGTGTCGAGGTGCGCGTTCCCGTCGCCCAGCTTGCGGTCGGCGACGAGTTCGTCGTGCGCCCCGGCGAGAAGATCGCCACCGACGGCGTGGTCGTCTCGGGCACGAGCGCCGTCGACGCGTCGATGGTCACCGGCGAGTCGGTGCCGGTCGAGGTCGTCCCGGGCGACGCCGTCGTCGGCGCGACCGTCAACGCCGGCGGCCGCCTCGTGGTGCGCGCCACGCGAATCGGCGAGGACACGCAGCTGGCGCAGATGGCGCGTCTGGTCGAAGAGGCGCAGTCGGGCAAGGCCGACGTCCAGCGGCTCGCCGACCGCATCTCGTCGGTGTTCGTGCCGGTCGTGATCGGGATCGCCGCCGTCACGCTGACGGTGTGGCTGCTGCTCGGGTTCCCCGTCGCCGCCGCGTTCACCGCCGCCGTCGCCGTGCTGATCATCGCGTGCCCGTGCGCGCTCGGCCTCGCGACGCCGATCGCGCTGCTCATGGGCACCGGGGTCGGTGCGCGCATCGGAATCCTCATCCGCGGGCCCGAAGTGCTGGAGTCCACGCGCCGCGTCGACACCGTCGTGCTCGACAAGACCGGCACCGTCACGGCGGGGCGCATGGCGCTCACCGACGTCATCCCGGCGACCGGCGTCGACACCGGCGAGCTGCTGCGGGTCGCAGGCGCGCTCGAGCACGCCTCCGAGCACCCGATCGCGCGCGCGATCGCAGACGCCGCGGCGGATGCCGTCGGCGCCGCGCGGTCCGACGCCGCGGCCCCGGGACCGGCGGCCACGGCATCCGCTTCGAGCTCGATGCTCCTCGGCGCCACGATCCCGGTGGGCCCGCCCGCCGAACCGGCCGCGCTTCCCGACGTCGCGGACTTCCAGGCCAAGGCCGGCTACGGCGTCTCGGGCGTCGTCGAGGAGCGCGCCGCAGTCGTCGGCCGCCGGGCGCTGCTCGCCGAATGGGCGATCGAGCTGCCCGGCGACCTCGAACGAGCCGCGGTCGCGGCCGAGGCGGACGGCCGCACCGTCGTCTTCGTCGCGTGGGACGGCGTGGCCGCGGGCGCGCTCGTGGTCTCCGACGAGATCAAGCCCACCAGCCGCGAGGCGGTCGCGCAGCTGCGCGCCCTGGGGCTCGAGCCCGTGCTCCTCACCGGCGACAACGCCGCGGCGGCCGCCGCCGTCGCCCGCGACGTCGGCATCGACCGCGTTCGCGCCGAGGTGCTGCCCGCCGACAAGGTCTCGGTCGTGGCGTCGCTGCAGGCCGAAGGGCGCGTGGTCGCGATGGTCGGCGACGGCGTCAACGACGCCGCCGCCCTCGCGCAGGCCGACCTGGGCCTGGCGATGGGAACCGGCACGGATGCCGCGATCGAGGCGTCCGACATCACCCTCGTGCGCGGCGATCTGCGCACCGCCGCCGACGCCGTGCGCCTGTCGCGCGCGACGCTCGGCACCATCCGGGTGAACCTGTTCTGGGCCTTCGCCTACAACGTCGCGGCGATCCCCCTTGCGGCCCTCGGGCTGCTGAACCCTATGATCGCCGGTGCGGCGATGGCGTTCTCGAGCGTCTTCGTCGTCGGCAACAGCCTGCGTCTGCGGAGGTTCCGCATGCGCAACACCCAGGAGGAGTCATGACCGCAGAGACCGCGGCGCCCGCGGGCGTCGACGAGGCCGAGCCGTCGATCACGCCGTCCGAGCCCTACCCGCACGACGAGGGCCACGCCCACCACGGCTACATCTCCGACAAGGCGCGCTACGTCAACCGCCTCAAGCGCATCGAGGGCCAGGCCCGCGGCATCCGCACCATGGTCGAGGACGAGAAGTACTGCATCGACATCCTGACCCAGATCTCGGCGATGACGAGCGCCCTCGAGGCGGTTGCCCTCGGACTCCTCGACGATCACCTGCGCCACTGCGTCGTCGACGCCGCGCGCGCCGGCGGCGCGGAGGCCGACGCGAAGATCACCGAGGCGTCGCAGGCAATCGCGCGCCTCGTGCGGTAGCCGTCGAGCCGAGATTCGCATCCGCGGGCCGAGGGGCGCTGGGCTGGAGCGGCTCAGGTCAGATCGGCGACGTCCGACACGGTCGCCCGCGAGCGGCGCGCGGCCGCGAGCGAGTCCGTCGTGAGCACGATCAGCGACAGCCACACCAGGCCGAAGCCGATCCAGCGCTCGAGCGGCATCGGCTCGCCCAGGATCCACGCGCCGGTGATGAACTGCATGATCGGGGCGATGAACTGCAGCAGGCCGATGAGGGTCAGCGGCACGCGCCGGGCCCCCGCCGCGAAGAACAGCAGCGGCGTCGCCGTCATGACGCCCGCCATGAGCAGCAGCGCCGTGTGCCCGCCGCCCTCCGCCCCCATCGAGAGCCCGCTGGTCAGGCCGACAACGACGAGCACGGCCGTGGCGACCGGAGTCAGCCACATCGACTCGAGGGTGAGACCGCTGACGGCGTCGACCGACGGTCCGATCTGCTTCTTCACGAGCCCGTACAGGCCGAACGAGGTCGCCAGCGTCAGCGCGATCCACGGGAACGAGCCGTAGCCGACGATGATCACCACGACGGCGAGCGCCGCGATGCCGATCGCGACCCACTGCATGCGCCGCAGGTGCTCGCGCAGGATGAACACGCCCATCAGCACCGTGAACAGCGGATTGATGAAGTAGCCCATGCTCGTCTCGATCACGTGCCCCGTGAGGGTCGCGATGAGGAACACCTGCCAGTTGACGTAGATCACCGCCCCGGCGACCGCCGTCCACAGCAGCAGGCGCCGCTGCCGCATGATCGCCCGAAGCGACCCCCAGCGGCGTGTGACGGTCAGCAGGAGCGCGCAGAACGCCAGCGACAGCAGGATCCGCCACGCCACGATCTCCCACGGGCCGGTCGGCGCCAGCAGCAGGAAGTACAGCGGCAGGAAGCCCCACAGGAGGTACGCGGTGAAGGCGTGCACGCCGCCCAGCGTGCGCTCGCGGGCGGCGTCGGGTGCGGATGTCGTTCCGGCATCGTCGGTCACGACGACACCGGCCGTGGACGCGGCGACGTCCCCCAGCTCGGGGGTCTCGCCGACGGTGTCGGGGGTGTCTTGCGTCACCGACTCAGATTACCGGTGCGGGGCGGGGGCGACTCCGGTCCGCCGGCGACCGCGTGGCCCGGGAACGGCGAAGGGGCCGGATGCCGAAGCATCCGACCCCTTCGCGTACGCGAAGCGCGCGTCTCAGCGGACGACGACCGCGAGGACGTCGCGAGCCGACAGGACGAGGAACTCCTCGCCGCCGAACTTCACCTCGGTGCCACCGTACTTGCTGTAGATGACGCGGTCGCCGACGGCGACGTCGAGCGGGACGCGGTTGCCGTTGTCGTCGATGCGGCCGGGGCCCACCGACACGACCTCGCCCTCCTGGGGCTTCTCCTTGGCGGTGTCGGGGATGACCAGACCGCTGGACGTGGTCTGCTCGGCCTCGACCTGCTTGATGACGATGCGGTCCTCGAGCGGCTTGATGGAAACCGACACGGTCTACCTCTTCTTTCCTTGAGACTGAAGACTCGTTAGCACCCGCACACAGAGAGTGCTAAAAAGCAGTCTAGGCAAGCACCTGGCACTCGTGCAACGTGAGTGCCAGTCCGTGACGTCCGCGGTCGCGGCGCACCCGTCTCACCCGCACGAGGTGACGACGATGAACCCGCCCGAGGGCGCCGCTTGGAGCGTCGTCACCGTCGCGTCGCCCTGGCCCATGTACGCCTGCGTCACGACGGCGTAGTACGGGTTGTAGGGGTTCACGCCGTACGAGATCGCCCGGCCCGCCGCCTTGTGCTCGGCGTTGGTGGCCGTCACGCAGTCCGTCGGCGTCGGCGTGGGTGTCGGCGTCGGCGTGGGTGTCGGCGTCGGCGTGGGTGTCGGCGTCGGTGTCGGGGTGGGTGTCGGCGTCGGCGTGGGTGTCGGCGTCGCCGTGGGTGTCGGCGTCGGCGTGGGTGTCGGGGTGGGGGTGGCTGTCGCGGTGGGCGTCGGCGTCGGCGTGGGTTCCGTGCGGTCGACGCGCCGGTTGTTGTCGAAGAAGAAGCCGGTGACGTACGCGGGGTAGTCGATGCTGTTCGCCGAGATGTACGAGCCCCCGGCACCCGCTCCCGCGGGCCAGTTGTGGCCGAGGTTCGTGTTCTGGATCACCGAGACCCGCGGCCCGTCCGCGTCGGCGTACAGCGTGCCCGACCCCGAGGTGTTCGTGCCCGCCAGGCCCGACAGGCTGAAGGTCGAGGTCGTGGCGGCGCCGTAGATGCCCGCCATGATCCGGCCGTTGAGCGTGTTGTAGCCCGGGGCGACGGTGCCGTCGTTGCTCCCGTACACCACCGATGTCAGCTGCGTGTCGAAGGCGGCCGATGCAGCGCCCGCGAAGGTCGTGCACGTCGACGTCCCCTGGGCCTGGCTGACGGCCACGCTCCCGATCTGGCCCGACGTCGTGCCGACGGTGGGGCCCGCATTGATGCCGATGCCCGCGAAGACGTCCGGCGCGAGGCATCCCATCACCATCGTCTCGCCGCCGCCCGACGACAGACCCGAGATGTAGGTCTGGTCCGGGTCGATGCCGAGCGCCGAGCGCGACTGCAGCGCGGAGGCGAGATCGAGCAGGTTGTCGTCGTGGCGCGCGGGCGCGGTGCGGGAGTGGTTGGTGTCGTAGTAGTCCCAGCATCCGAAGATCACGCCGCCGTTCGGCGCATCCGGCAGGGCCACGACCATGCCGTACGCGTCGGCGGTGGCGGCCCAGTTGCCGGCGGTCTGCATGTCCGACGCGGTCTGCGCGCAGCCGTGGAGACCGATCATGAGGGCGCGTCCCGCGGCGAGCGCGGGATCGGTGCTCGGGGTGTACAGGCGCACGCTCATCCCCGCGACGGTCTCGGTGCTCCAGGTTCCGGTCGTCGTGCCGCCGCCGGCGCCTCCCCCGCCACCGGTGTCGCCGTTGGTGCACCCCGGCAGGGTCTCGAACCCGGGCGGGCAGATGATCGCCTGGGCCGCGGGCGCGATGCCCACCAGGCCGACCACCGCCAGCACGGCGGCGAGGCCGCCGGCGACGAGTCTGGAACGGGGACGTGAGGATCGCGAACGGTACGAGGGCATGCGTGCTCCTTCGTTCGCCCCGCCGTCGCCCCCGGGCACCGTTGCACAGGGCATCCGGGCGGAAGCGTTGCGCGGAATCCGCTTCGACGCCGCGCGCGCCGCCACGGGCGCAGGTCCGACCATAGATGAAACCTGATTCATACACCAGATGTGTGCGCCCTCTTCCGACGAGGTCTGCGCCCATAGGCTGGTCGGATGGAGATGGCCGAGCTGACCGCGCTGCTCACCCCCGAGGGCCTGCGGCTCCTCGACGGCCTCGACCCGGTCGCGACGTCCGCCGACGTCGCGCGCGTCGTGTCGCGCCTGCGCAAGGACGGCCACTCCCCCGATCTCGTCTCCGCGGTCGTCGGGCAGGCGCGCCTGCGCGCCCGCGCAGGTGAGAAGTTCGGAGAGTTCGCCCGACGGATGCTGTTCACCCGCGCCGGCCTCGAGCAGGCGACGCGGCTGGAGGTCGCCGCGCGCCACGCGGCGAGGTTCCGCGACGCCGGCATCACGCGGGTCGCCGATCTCGGCTGCGGCATCGGCGGCGACGCGATGGGCTTGGCCGCCCTCGGGCTGGCTGTCGACGCCGTCGACGCCGACGAGATCACGTCGGCCCTCGCCGCCTACAACCTCGCGCCGTTCGGGTCCGATGTGCGGGTGCTGCACACCACGGCGCAGGACTACGCCGCCGCGACACTGCCGGCGGACGGCGGCATCCGACTCTCGGAGGATCGCGCGGAATCCGGATCGGCGCCCGCGACGGGTCCGGAAGGCGGCCCGGGGTCCGAGATCCGGAGCGACGACGCCGCATCAGGGTCCGAGCTTCGGAGCGATGCCCCCGAACCCGGCGCCGGCGAACGGATGCCGGTCCAAGCGGTGTGGCTGGACCCGGCGCGGCGCACCGCGGGCCACCGCGAGACCACGCGCACGGCACCCGAGGACTGGTCGCCGAGCCTGGACTGGACGCTCGACCTCGCACGCCGGATCCCCGCGGGCATCAAGCTCGGACCGGGACTGGACCGCGACCTCATCCCCGACGACGTCGAAGCCCAGTGGGTCAGCGCCGACGGCTCCACGATCGAGCTGGTGCTGTGGTCGGGCGCGCTCGCGCGCCCGGGGGTAGCGCGGGCCGCGCTGGTGATCCGGGCCGGTGCCGCGGCAGAACTCACCGCCGCGGCGGACGCCGAGGACGAACCCGTGCGCGAACTCGGCGCGTATCTGCACGAGCCCGACGGCGCCGTCATCCGCGCCCGGCTCATCGGCGACGTCGCCCGCTCGCTCGAGGCCGGCATGCTGGACGAGCACATCGCCTACCTCACCTCGGATGCCGCGCTCACCAGTCCGTTCGTGCAGTCGTTCCGCGTGCGCGAGGTGCTCCCCGCCGACACCAAGGCCCTGGCGTCCGCGCTGCGCGAGCGCGGCATCGGGCGCCTCGAGATCAAGAAGCGCGGCGTCGACGTCGATCCCGCGGCCCTGCGGACCAAGCTGAAGCTGCGGGGAGACGCATCCGCCACCCTGATCCTCACGCGCATCGGCAGCAAGCGCACCGCGATCCTCGCCGACCGTCTCACCGCCGGCTGAGCCGGCGCGGACGTCAGCCGAGCAGGTTGGCCTGGCTCGCGGCGAACCACAGCCAGCCGGCGCTGTAGATGAGCGACGCGGTGCCCAGCACCACGGCCCAGCCGGCGAGCGCCCGGTTCTCCGTCGGGCGGCGCAGCGCCAGCGCACCGGAGACGACGCCCACGAGGCCGATGGGGAACCCCCACCCGACGAACATCGACACCGCCAGGCCCATCAGGGAGAAGGCCAGGGCCCACGCCGCGATGCCGCGCTGCGGCGCCGTCTCAGGCGCCGGCGCCCACGCCACCTCGGTGTCGGGCTCGGGGCCCGATCGCACGGTCACGTCGACCGGACCGGTCGGCAGGCGCGAGAAGCCCCCGCGGTGCTGGCCCGGCAGGCGCGACGAGTCGGCGCCGGAGTCGACGTCGGCGGATGCCGGGCCGACCGCGAACATCGACGCGGACGCGGGCAGCGGCACACCGGCGGACAGGGCCGCCGCGTGCGCGGCAGCGCCGGGCTCGGCGCCGTCCGGCGGGGACGGAACGCTCGCGTCGCCCGCCGCCTCCGGCGCGACAGCCGCATCCGGCGCGGTGGTGGCGGCATCGGGCGCCGCGGCCTCGGGTGCGGGGGCCTGCTCGTCGAGACGGTGCCGGTCCGGCGTTGCCGGGCGTCCGGCGCCCACTCCCCCGGTCATGCGGCGTCCTCCGTGTTCGTCGCGACCTGGATCTCGGTCACGGGAAGGGTCGAATCGGCCCCGAAGTGCAGGGTCGAGGGCGTGCGCCCCGACATGATGAGCTCCGAGGCGAGCGCGGCGATCATGGCGCCGTTGTCCGTGCACAGCGACAGCGGCGGAATGCGGACCGTGACGCCCTGCTCGGCCGCGCGCTCGAGCGCGACGTCGCGCAGGCGCCTGTTGGCGATGACGCCGCCGCCCAGCAGCAGACGCGGCACGTCGTGGTCGCGGCACGCGGCGAGCGCCTTCGTGACGAGCACGTCGACGACGGCCTCGCGGAACGACGCCGCGACGTCGGCGACGGGGATCTCCTCGCCGGCGGCTTCGCGCTGCTCGACCCAGCGGGCCACGGCGGTCTTCAGCCCCGAGAACGAGAAGTCGTAGCGGTGCTTCGCCATGTCGGACGCCCGTGACAGCCCCCGCGGGAAGTGGATGGCGTCCGGGTTGCCGGTCGCGGCGGCGCGGTCGATCTCGGGCCCGCCCGGGTACGGGAGCCCGAGAAGGCGCGCGACCTTGTCGAACGCCTCGCCGGCGGCGTCGTCCATCGTCTCGCCGAGCATCTCGACGTCGCCGGTCAGGTCGCGCACGAGCAGCAGCGAGGTGTGCCCGCCCGACACGAGCAGCGCGACCGTCGGGTACTCCAGCGGCGGGGCGCCGGCGTCGAGGATGTCGGCGGCGATGTGGCCGACCAGGTGGTTGACGGCGTACAGCGGCTTGTCGAGCGAGACCGCGAGCGACTTCGCCGCGCCGACGCCGACCATGAGGGCGCCGGCGAGGCCCGGCCCGCTCGTGACGGCGACAGCGTCGACGTCGGCGAGGGCGACGCCGGACTCGGCGAGCGCCTTCTCGAGTGCGGGCTGCAGTGCCTCCAGGTGCGCGCGGGCGGCGACCTCGGGCACGACGCCGCCGTAGCGGGCGTGCTCGTCCATGGAGCTCGCGATCGTGTTGCTCAGCAGCGTCCGGCCGCGCACGATCCCGATGCCGGTCTCGTCGCAGCTCGTCTCGATGCCGAGGACGAGGGGTTCGTGGCGGTTCATGTGCACGCTCCCGCCTCGTTCACAGCCGGCACGGCATCCGCTCCACGCGCGGCTTCCCACCCGGGCACGTCCAGGCGCATGACGATCGCGTCGACGCCGTCCGGCTGGTAGTACTTCGGCCGGCGGCCGAGCTCCTGGAAGCCCTCGGACGCGTAAAGAGCCTGCGCGACGGGGTTGTCGGCGCGCACCTCGAGGAACACCTCGCGCACGTGCCGCCGAGCGGCCTCGCCGAGCAGCGTCCGCAGCAGGCCGCGGCCCCGGCCGCGGCCGCGCGCGGACTCGGCGAGCGCGATGGTCTGCACGTCGGCGTCCGAGCCGCCTCGGGCGGCTCGGAGCCCCGCATAGCCCACGAGGCGACCGGCTTCCTCCACCACGACGTACCAGCCGTGGGGCGAGAGGATCTCCTCGCGCATCATGGCGTCCGACCAGGCGTCGGTGGGGAACGATGCGCGCTCGAGCGCCATGATCGCGCCGAGGTCGTCGAGGGTCGCGCGACGCGTCGTCATGCGCTCACCCGCTTCGGCCCGGCGGAGGGGGTCACGTCCGGTGAGCGCAGGTACAGCGCATCGGCCGGTCCGATCGTGCGGTCCGCGGCGACCGCGCGCGCCGCGGCGAGCGCGAGCAGCGAGGCGGGGATGCGGTCGGCGTCGCGTCGCAGGATCCCGGCGTCGGCGAGGCGCGCATCCAGCTCGTCGCGGGGCGAGAGTGCGGGGTCGGCGACGCGCACGGGCAGCCCGTCGACGTCGAGGCCGCGGTAGACGGTGTACGCGAACTCGCGACGCCGCGCATCGGTGCACACGGCGAACAGCTCGTCGTCGGAGCCTTCCCAGCCCCCGGTGAGCGCGTCGTGCAGCAGCAGCTCGAGCGCGACGGCGTCGTGGCTGACGACGGGGACGACCGGGATGCCGCGGCCCATCGCGAACGTGCGGGCTGCGGCGATGCCGACGCGGAGGCCCGTGAACGGACCCGGGCCCATGCCCGCGGCGACGTGCGTGATCTCGCCTGAGCCGGCATCCGCCTCGGCGAGCGCGCGCTCGAGCAGCGAGCCGATGACCTCGGCGTGCCCGCGCGGGTCTGCGCTGGCGATCTCGGCCCGAACGAGCCCGTCGGCGTCGACGACCGCGACGGTCGTGCCGAGGGACGTGTCGATGCCGAGAATCACGCCTTCCAGGGTAAACGGGGGCCTGCTGACAGCCCCCCGTGGAACCGGTGCCAACGGCCCGCCGTCGCGAGATCGTTACGAAGCCGGCCCCTCCACCGGGCGGCGCCGCGCCGCGCCCCCGAGCAGAGCACCGCGCCCCCCGAGCAGAGCACCGCGCCCCCGAGCAGAGCGGCATCCGCCCCATCGGGGTCGTGTCCCACTTCTGGCCGCCCACCAGCACCGCAAGCGACCAGAAACGGGACACGGACACCGCCACCCGACGACTACCGCGCAACCATGTCCCACTCTTGGCCGCCCACCAGCACCGCAAGCGACCAGAAACGGGACACGGACACCGCCACCCGACGACTACCGCACGATCATGTCCCACTCTTGGCCGCCCACCAGCACCGCAAGCGACCAGAAACGGGACACGGACACCCTGGGATGCGGATGGTGCGGGGCGCAGACGCCGGGGGACGCGGATGGTGCGGGGCGCAGACGCCGTCCGACGCGGATGCTGGGGCCCAACGGCCGGCCGGACGCACCGGACGGCTACGGCCGGCGCGAGATCGTCACCAGGCGCGGGGCGGCGGCGTCCAGTTCGGCGTCGCGCGCGGTGGTGCCGCACGCGGTGTCGACGCCGTGGCCGTGCCACTCGCGGTCGAGCTCGATCTCCCACCATGTGTCGCGCAGGCCGTCGACCATGCCACGCCCCCACTCGACGATCGTCACCGAGCCGTCGACGTCGATGTCGAGGTCCTCGAGCTCGAGCGCCGAACCGATCCGGTACGCGTCCACGTGGACGAGCGGGGCGCCGCCGACCAGGGACGGATGCGTGCGGGCGAGGACGAACGTGGGGCTCTGCACCGGTCCGCGAACGCCCAGCCCCGCGCCGATCCCGCGGGTGAGGGTGGTCTTCCCGGCGCCGAGCGGGCCGGTGAGCACGACCAGGTCGCCGGCGCGAAGCAGGCCGCCGATCGTGCGTCCCAGCTCCTCCATGTCGTCGGGCGAGGCGATCTCGCGCGTGCCGACCAGCCCGTCGATGCCGCTCATGCCGTGTCCCCCTGCCCAGAACTCCACGGAACCGGCCGCCCGCGGACGGCGGCGCCCCAGGATCCCGGGGCGCGTCGGCGACGAGGACTCCGAATCCGTGGAGTTCCGCGCGCGCCGGAAGCCCGCCGCCGGGAGCCGGGCCCCCCGATCACGCCGTCACCTGCCGCCGCGCCACCCGCGGGCCGATGCGCGTGACGATCTCGTAGTTGATGGTCCCGGCGGCATCCGCCCAGTCGTCGGCGGAGGGCACCCCGAGCGTCGGATCGCCGAACAGCACGGCCTCGTCGCCGACGGCCACGGGGTGATCGCCCACGTCGACGACGAACTGGTCCATCGCGATGCGGCCGGCCACGGTGAACCGCCGCCCGCCGATGGTCACCGGTCCCCACGAGGACGCCTGCCGCGGCACGCCGTCGGCGTACCCGAGCGGCACGAGCGCGAGCGTCGTGTCGTGCTCGGTGCGATGCGTGTACCCGTACGACACGCCCTGCCCGGCGGGCACGCGCCGCACCGCGGCGACGGGCGCGCGCAGGGTCATCGCGGGGCGCAGGCCGAGGTCCGCGCTCGTGCGGTCCGCGAACGGCGAGAGCCCGTACATGCCGATGCCGATGCGGATGCACCCGAGCCGCGCCTCGGGAAGCGCGATGGCGGCGTGCGTGGCGGCGATGTGCCACAGGCGCGGGGTGAGGCCGACGGATGCCGCCACCCCCAGTCCGTCCTTGAAGACGTCCAGAGCGCGGCGGTCGTCGGCCTCGGTCGTGTTCGACAGGTGGCTGAACACTCCGACGACCCGGATCTTGCCGATGCGCTCGAGCCGCGCCGCCTCGGCGAGCACCATCTGCCAGTCGCCCGGCGCGATGCCGTTGCGGCCGAGTCCGGTCTCGAGCTTGAGGTGGACGGTGACCGGGCGCCCGACGGATGCCGCAGCGGCGGCGGCCATCAGCTGGTCCGTGCTCGAGATGCCGAGCTCGATGCCGTGCGCTGCCGCCTCGGCGAACGAGGCGCCCGGCGGGTGGAGCCACGCGAGGATCGGCGCATCGATGCCCCCACGGCGCAGCGCGAGCGCCTCGGACACGTCGGCGACGCCGAGCCGG
Source organism: Microbacter sp. GSS18 (assembly GCA_029319145.1). Classification (NCBI taxonomy): domain Bacteria; kingdom Pseudomonadati; phylum Bacteroidota; class Bacteroidia; order Bacteroidales; family Porphyromonadaceae; genus Microbacter; species Microbacter sp. GSS18. Next base: position 2,143,739 of record CP119753.1, read on the forward strand.
GTCGCGCCGCCGTCGAGGGCGGCCGCCGCGGCGCGCGCGGCGCCGTGGCCGTAGCCGTCGGCTTTCACGACCGCGATGACCTCGGCATCGGTCAGGCGACGGAAGTGGCGGATGTTGTCGGCGATGGCGCTCACGTCGACGGTCGCTTCGCGGAGGACCCCGGGCGGCATGTGCGTCATGCGGGCATCCCCGTCTGCTCGGTGGCGGGAGCGGAAGCGCCGCCGGCCTCGGCGACGACGTACGCCGCGGCGAAGCCCCCGTCGTGCGACATCGACAGGTGGAGCCCGGTGATGCCGCGCTCGTCGACGACGGATGCCGTCGAGCCCGTGAGCGTGAACCAGGGCCGCCCAGACGGCTCGGGGGTGATCTCGATCTCGGTCCAGTGGAGGCCCTCGGATCCGCCGAGCGCCTTGATGAGCGCCTCCTTGGCGGCGTACCGTGCTGCGAGCGAACGCGGCCGCAGCTCGCGTTCGGCGGGCGAGAACAGCCGCTCGAGCAGCCGCGGCGTGCGGGCGATCGTCTCCTCGAAGCGCGCGATGTCGACCAGGTCGATGCCGATGCCGACGATCACGCGCAGCTCCTTCCGGCCGCGGCCAGGCCGGAGGATCGGCGCGTGCGCGGCATCCGTCAGACTATCGCCCCCGCATCCCGTCGACCGCGTGACGGAACTCAGGCAGATTCGGCCCGAAACACCCTGGGCCACGGCATGCCGCCGCGGCCGGCCTGAGTTCGTGCACGGCACGCCGGCAGCGCGAACGCGAGACCCGAGGGGCCTACTCGACCGTGACCGACTTGGCGAGGTTGCGCGGCTGGTCCACGTCCAGGCCCTTGGCTGTCGCGAGGCCCATCGCGAAGATGTGCAGCGGCACCACGGCCAGCAGCGGCTCGAACAGCGGACCCGCGAGCGGGATGCGCAGCACCTCGTCCGAGATGGGGAGCACGGCGGCATCCCCCTCTTCGGCGATCGCGATGACGCGGGCGCCGCGCGCGTGGATCTCGCGGATGTTCGACACGACCTTCGAGTGCAGCAGCGCCGACTCGCGCGGCGAGGGCACGATCACGAACACCGGCTGCCCCGGCTCGATGAGCGCGATGGGACCGTGCTTGAGCTCGCCGGCGGCGAAGCCCTCGGCGTGGATGTAGCTGATCTCCTTGAGCTTGAGCGCACCCTCGAGCGCGATCGGGTATCCGACGTGGCGGCCGAGGAACAGCACCGAGCGGGTGTCGGCCATCCAGTGCGCGAACTGCTCGATGTGATCCTGCTCGGTGTCGAGGATGTGCTGGATCTTCTCCGGGATCGCCTCGAGCTCGAGCACGTGCTGGGCGACCTCGGTGCGCGACAGCGTGCCGCGCACGAGCGCGATGTGCAGCGCCAGCAGGTACTGGGCGGTGATCTGGGCGACGAACGCCTTCGTCGAGGCCACCGCGACCTCGGGACCGGCGTGCGTGTAGACGATGGCGTCGGACTCGCGCGGGATCGTGGCGCCCTGCGTGTTGCAGATCGACAGCGTCCTGGCCCCGTGCTCGCGCGCGTACTTGACGGCCATGAGCGTGTCCATCGTCTCGCCGGACTGGCTGATCGAGATGACGAGGGTGTCGGGGCCGATGACGGGGTTCCGGTAGTGGAACTCGTGCGCGAGGTCGACGTCGACGGGGACGCGCGCCCACGTCTCGAGGGCGTACTTGCCGACCATGCCGGCGTACGCGGCGGTGCCTGCGGCGATGATGACGATCCGCGAGACGTCGCGGAACAGGTCGTCGAGGCCGTCGAGCTCGGGGATGGCGATGATCCCGTCGCGCAGGCGGCCGCGGATCGTGTTGGCGACGGCCTCGGGCTCCTCGGAGACCTCCTTGGCCATGAAGCTCGACCAGCCGCCCTTCTCGGCGGCCGACGCGTCCCACGTGACCTCGAACGGCTCGACCTCGACCGGGGTCCCGGTGAAGTCGGTGACCGTGACGCCCTCGGGGGTGATCGCGACGATCTCGTCCTGGCCGATCGCCAGGGCGCTTCGGGTGTGCTCGACGAACGCGGCGACGTCCGAGCCCAGGAAGTTCTCGCCCTCGCCCAGGCCGATCACCAGCGGCGAGTTGCGCCGCGCGCCGACGACGAGGCCGGGGTGGTCCTCGTGGACGGCGAGCAGGGTGAAGGCGCCCTCGAGCCGCGCGACGGTGGCGCGGAAGGCCGCGACCAGGTCTCCCCCGTTCGCCTCGTACTCGCGGCCGAGCAGCACCGCGGCGACCTCGGTGTCGGTCTCGCTGCGGAAGTCGTAGCCGTCGCTGACGAGCTCGGCCTTCAGGGCGGCGTAGTTCTCGACGATGCCGTTGTGGATCACCGCGAGCTTGTCGTCGTCGGCCAGATGCGGGTGGGCGTTGGCGTCGGTGGGGCCGCCGTGCGTGGCCCAGCGGGTGTGCCCGATGCCGGTCGTGCCGTCGCTCATCGGGTGCGCCGCGAGATCCTCGCGCAGGACGGTCAGCTTGCCGGCGCGCTTGCGCATGCCCAGGTGCCCGCCCTCATCGATGACCGCGATGCCGGCGGAGTCGTACCCGCGGTACTCGAGCCGCGAGAGCCCCGCGATCAGGATGGCCTGGCTGTCGCGCGGGCCCACGTATCCGACGATTCCACACATGGGATACATGGTAGGCGCGTGGGTATGCGAGGAGTCCGAACGAATCGGCGGATGCCGGCGCCGCCGCAAGTGCGCCGCCGCATCGCGTGCGCCCGCCCCGCACGCCGCGCACCCTCCCGCACCCGCGGCAGGTGGCGCTTCTGGTCGCATCCAGCCGCTCGAGGGGGCGCAGCTGCCACCGCAGTCACCCGCCGCGGAGGCAGGGTGGCTGCTGTTGTCGCCACGAGTGCCTCGCGTGGACCACGACTGCCACCGTCGCCCCCATCGCCTCGCACGCCGCCGGCGCCCCGCACCACCGGCGCCGCGCACTCGCACACCCGCCGTGGGTGGCGCCTATGGTCGCATCCAGCGGCTCGAGGGGGCCACAGCTGCCACCGCAGTCCCCCGCAGACGCAGCGAGGTGGCAGGCGTCGCTGCCCGCGCGGACCCGCGGCGCGGGACCGCGCGTCAGAGCTTGCGCAGCAGGACCCGCTCGACGGTGTGGTCGGCGGCCTTCTGCAGTACGAGGTTCGCGCGATGGCGGGTGGGGAAGACGTTCTCGCGCAGGTTCGGCAGGTTGATGTCGTTCCAGAAGCCGAGGGCGCGCTCGACCGCCTCGTCGTCGGTGAGCTGTGCGTACACGTTGAAGAACGAGTTCGGGTTCGTGAAGGCCCCGCGGCGCAGCGCGAGGAAGCGGTCGACGAACCACTGGGTGATGTGCTCGGCGTCGGCGTCGACGTAGATCGAGAAGTCGAACAGGTCGCTCACGGCGACGTCGTTGGGCGCGGGGGGCGGCTGCAGCACGTTCAGGCCCTCGACGATGACGACGTCGGGCCGGCGCACGGTCACGTGCGCGTCCGGGACGATGTCGTACCTCATGTGGGAGTAGAAGGGTGCGCGCACTTCGGGCAGCCCGCTCTTGACCGCGGTGAGGAACTCCACGAGAGCGCGCCGGTCGTAGGACTCCGGGAAGCCCTTGCGCGTCATCAGGCCGCGGCGCTCCAGCTCGGCGTTCGGATAGAGGAAGCCGTCGGTCGTGACCAGCTCGACGCGCGGGGTCCCGGGCCAGCGGCTCATGAGCTCGCGCAGCAGGCGCGCGATCGTGGACTTGCCGACGGCGACCGAGCCGGCGACGCCGACGACGAACGGCGTGGGCGCCTCGGTGTCGCCGAGGAAGTCGCTGGTGTCGTCGCCGAGCCGCTTCGTCGACTCCGCGTACAGCGACAGCAGCCGCGACAGCGGCAGATAGACCTGGCGGACCTCGGCGATGTCGAGACGGTCGCCGATGCCACGGATCTGGACGATCTCGGTCTCGGTCAGCGGCTGCGCCATGCCCGCGGCCAGACGCGCCCACTCCGCGCGGTCGATCTCGCGGTACAGCGAGAGCGCGGGGGCTGCGACGGTCGTGTCTTCGGCGGCCATTGGGCCCATGGTAATGCCGGATGCCGCGGGCGTGCGCGGCCTGTGAACAGGCGTGACGAGGCTCCGCCGAACGCCCGCGGACAGACGACGGCCCCCGGGATCACCCCGGGGGCCGGTCGGTTCAGGAACGCGCGAACAGCTTGGCGAAGAAACCGCTCGACGGCTCCTTCTCGTGCTGGCCGTCGCACCACTGCGACGCGGGGACGCCGCGCTTGACGCTGGCGATGTGCTGGCCGCAGCCGGCCCAGGTGGTCTTCCCGCACTTCTTGCAGGTCACGGCACGGCACATAGGTGAACTCCTCGTTCGGTCGGTTGACGCTTGACCGATACTATACCCCCCGGGGTATTCAATCGCCAATCGGGCGTTCGAAATGTGCGCCCGGTATCATCGCCGCGCACACACGACCCCGGGAGGATGGGTGGCACTCGCCCGCCGAACACGCACCGCGATCGCCGTCGGCTCGACGCTCGTCGGCCTGATCGTCGTGCTGCTCGTCGTCGGCCTCCCGCTGTACGTCTTCCCCGCGAGCGCGACGATCCAGCGCGCCGACCTGGTGCAGGTGCTCGGCCCGGCGCAGGACGACCGCATCGAGATGGCCGAGCAGCTCGTCGCCGACGGCTACGCCGGGCACATCCTCGTCTCGGTTCCCCCCGAGGGCGAGCCGGCGTCGGATCCCGAGTGGTGCTCGGACCCGCTCTTCACGTGCCGCGTGCCGGACCCGTACACCACCGACGGCGAGACGGTCATGCTCGAGCAGTACGCGCGCGAGCACGGGGTGTCGAGCACGATCGTCCTCACCGAGACCGGGCACGTCTCGCGCGCCCGCTACATCTACGCCACGTGCTACCCGGGCGAGGCGACCGTCGTGGAGGTTCCGGCCGAGCGCACGCTGTCGTGGCTGCTGTGGACGTACGCGTACCAGTCGGGCGCCTTCATCAAGGCCTTCCTGACGCCGTGCGCCGACACGCCCGGCCCCTGAGCGGGCTACGCTGATCCCGTGCGCCTGGGAGTCCTCGACATCGGCTCGAACACCGTCCATCTGCTGATCGCCAACACCCGCCCGGGCGGCAGACCCCTCGCGGCGACGAGCAATCGCACCGTGCTGAGGCTCATGCGCTATCTGCAGCCCGACGGCTCGATCAGCGAGGAGGGCATCGTCGCGCTCGAAGAGGCCGTGGGCCAGGCGCGCCGGACGGCCGAGGACGAGAAGGTCGACGAACTGCTCGCCACCGCGACGTCTGCGGTCCGCGAGGCCGCCAACGGCGAGCACGTGATCGAGCGCATCGAGACCGCGCTCGGCCAGCAGCTGCAGGTGCTCGGCGGCGAGGCCGAGGCGCGATACACCTTCCTCGCGGTGCGACGCTGGTTCGGCTGGTCGGCCGGGCAGATCCTGCTGTTCGACATCGGCGGCGGTTCGCTCGAGATCGCGGCCGGCGCCGACGAGCTGCCGGATGCTGCCGAATCGGTCCCGCTGGGCGCTGGGCGCATGACCGTGGAGTTCCTCCCCGACGATCCGCCCACCGAAGACGATATCGAGGCGCTCAAGAAGCACGCCATGAAGGTCCTGAAGCCGGTCGCCGAGCGGTTCGGCGAGCTCGATCGACCCGACCACGTCGTCGGCTCGTCGAAGGCCATCCGGTCGCTGGCGAAGCTCGCGGGGTACCCCGTGCCGGGCTGGTCGGGCATCGAGCGGATGGTGCTGCCACGGCAGGCGCTGAAGTCCTGGATCCCGCGCCTGGCGCGCATCCCCGCGGAGGCACGGCAGGAGCTTCCCGGCATCACCGCCGACAGGACGTTCCAGATCGTGGCGGGCGCTGTCGTCCTCGAGCGCGCGATGAAGGCGATGGACGTCGAGGAGCTCGAGGTGTCGCCATGGGCGCTGCGCGAGGGCGTGATGCTCCGCTACATCGAGGCGATGGCCTGGGGCTGAGCGCCCCGTCCCCGATCGCGCCGGCGGGCACACCCCTGGACTCGACCCCGCACCCGGGCGAGACTGGGCTGAGCGATCGGCTGGGGCCTGGACGCACGACCGCGGATGCGCCCCGACCGGCAGCGGATGCGAGGAGGCGCGGCATGCCTGCAGACACCATCACACTCTCGACGGCCCGCCCGCTCGCTCTGGACGAGCTGCAGGCGGTCGCCCGCGAGGGCGCCCCCGTCGGGCTCGCAGACGATGCCCGCGCCCGCATCGCGCAGGGCCGGGCGGTGCTCCAGGACGCCCTGGATGCCGGGACGCGCGTCTACGGCCTCAACACGGGCCTCGGCCACATGCGCGACGAGGTGATCCCGACCGAGGTCCTGCTGGCCTATCAGCCGATGATCGTCACGGGCCATGCGGCCGGCGTCGGGATGGCGCTCGGCGATGCCGAGGTGCGCGCGATGATGCTGGCCCGCGCGGCCGGCGCCGTGCGGGGCTACAGCGGGTTGAGCGTCGCGACGGTCGAGCGGTACCTCGAGCTGCTCAACGCCGGCATCGTGCCGCTCGTTCCGGCCGTCGGCTCCATCGGCGCCTCGGACCTGTCGCATCTCGCCGCGATCGGCCAGACGCTGATCGGCCTCGGCGAGGCGCGATACGCGGGCGAGCGGATGCCGGCGGCCGATGCGCTGGCCCGCGCGGGCCTGGAGCCGCTGGTGCTCGGCCCCAAGGAGGGTCTCGCCGTCGTCTCCGAGAACGCCTATGCGATCGGCGTCGGCGCCTTGGCGCTCGGCGAGATCGCCCGCGTCCTGCGGCTGGCGGACGTCGCCGCGGCGCTGACCATGGAGGCGACGGGGGCGAACCTGTCGCCGCTGGATCCCGAGGCGGCGGTCGCACGCCGGTTCGCCGGCCAGGCCGACGTCGCGCGCGCAATCCTCGCCCTGCTGGAAGGCAGCCACCTCACCGAGCCCGGGGCGGCGGTGTCGCTGCAGGATCCGCTCTCGGTGCGCACGGTGGCTCAGGTGCACGGGGCGGCGCTGCGCACCTTCCGCGATCTCGCCGCGGTCGTCGAGACCGAGCTCAACTCCGCCGACGACAATCCGCTGACCAGTCCCGACACCGGCCGCGCGATCTCGACCGGCAACTTCCATCCGATGGAGCTGGCGCTCGGATTCGAGGGGATGCGGGTCGCGCTGGCCCACCTGGCGCTCACGAGCGAGCGGCGCGGCAGCGCCATGGCCACCCGGCTGTGGGAGTCGCTCCCCGATCCGGCGGAGCTGTGGCGCTCCGCGGGCATCGGCGGGTACGCGTACGCCGCGACGCTCGCGCGCATCCGCACGCTCGCCGGGCCGATCACCCTCAACATCCCCGCGCTGGACAACGGTCAGGAGGATCACGCGACGGGCGCTCCTCTCGCCGTCGACCTGACGCGCGAGGTGACCGGGCTGCTCGAGCAGATGTACGTCGGCGAGATCGCGACGGCGACCGTCCTGCTCTCACGCAGCGGGCACCGAGCACTCGGACGCGGGACGGGCCCGTTCGCCGAGCTCGTGCGGGAGGGGATGGCGACGCGAGGTCGGGACGAGTCGGGGGCCGACCTGCTCGACCGCGTCGGGCGCCGGATCAGCGCGCGGGTGTCCGCGCGGATCGCGCCGGATCAGTCGTAGCCGAGGGTGACGATCGCCTCGGTGACCGGCGGGTTCTCCATGGGGGTCATGGTCGGGTAGCCGAGGGGCATCGCGCTGTGGGTCGGGTTGAATCCTGCGGTGTTCACGTTCCCAGTCTACCTTCTGTGGTCTGACCACACAATGGCCACCCCGGGAGTCGGGAAGGCACGTCCCATTCTCGTCCGTGCCGCCTCGACGCGTGCACAAGACGCGCCCGTGCGCGCGCCGGCGGCCTCCCGGATCTGGCACCGGCACTGGACTCCCCCGTCGCGAACGGGCCAGTATGGGCGAGTATGGGGACGCGCGCTGCGATCCGAACGCCCGACCAGCGCATCCGGGTCTTCGTCAGTTCCACTCTGCGGGAGCTCGAGCCGGAGCGCCGAGCGGCGCGCGCGGCGATCGAGTCGCTGCGTCTGGCCCCCGTCATGTTCGAGCTCGGCGCGCGCCCGCACCCGCCCCGCGATCTGTACCGGTCGTACCTCGCGCAGAGCGACGTGTTCCTGGGCATCTACGGCGAGAGCTACGGATGGGTCGCCCCCGATGAGCAGGTGTCCGGGCTCGAGGACGAGTATCTGCTGTCGGGCGACCTGCCGAGCCTCATCTACATCAAGGACCCCGCACCGCAGCGGGACGAGCGGCTGACGGGTCTGCTGGGGCGCATCCAGGACGACGACCGCGTGTCGTTCCTGCAGTACTCGACGCCCGAGCAGCTGGGCGAGTACATCCGGCGCGACCTGGCGACGATGCTCGCCGAGCGGTTCGTCGCCGTGGAGGACCGCAGCACGCTCGCCGACGAGGCACCGGCGACACCGACGATCTCTGCGTCGGATCTCCCCGTGCGGTACTCCCCCATCATCGGGCGGGATGCCGACCTCGCCGCGGTGCGCGGCATGCTCGCCGATCCGTCGGCGCGACTCATCACGATCCAGGGTCCCGGAGGCATCGGGAAGTCGCGCTTCGCCATCGAGATCGCCCACGAGGAGGCCGGCGCCGGGCGCGATGTCGCGTTCGCCGGACTCGAGGCCGTCACGTCGCCGCAGAACGTCATCGCCGCGCTCGCGCGCGCGCTCGGCGTGCGCGACGCCGCGAATCAGGGGTCTCTGGAAGACAAGCTCGCGGACGCCGTGGGCGGGCGCGAGGTGCTGCTCGTGGTCGACAACATGGAGCAGGTGCTCGATGCCGCGTCCACGCTGGTGCGGCTCCTCGCCGAAGCGCCCTCCCTGCGGCTGCTCGTGACGAGCCGCTCGCCGCTGCGCGTGCGGGCGGAGCGCGTGTACGAACTCGGAGCGCTCGCCATGCCCCGGCGCGACGCCGACGCCGACGAGGCGACCCGCACCCCGGCCGTCGCTCTGTTCGCGGAGCGGGCGGCCGCGGTGCGCCCGGGGTTCGCGGTCACCGACGACAACGTCGGAGCGGTGACGGCCGTGTGCCGCGCCCTCGACGGCGTGCCCCTGGCGATCGAGCTGGCCGCGGCGCGCACGCGGTCGCTGTCGACGCGCGATCTGCTGCGCCGCCTGGATTCGTCGCTGTCGCTGCTGGTGTCGGGACCGCGCGATCTGCCGGAGCGCCAGCGGGCGCTGCGCACGACGATCCAGTGGAGCGTGGATCTGCTCGATGACGAGGCCCATGCGGCGCTGCTCGCCCTCTCGGTGTTCCGGGGACCGTTCAGTCTCGAGTCGGCCGAACGACTGCTCGACCTGCTCGAGACGCCCGACCCGCTCGGGGCGATCGAGGCGCTGGTCGACTCGAGCCTGCTCAGCCGTGCCGACCGCGGCGCGACGCCGCGATTCCGGATGCTGGCGGTGGTGCGCGCCTATGCGGCCGAGCTCCTGTCCCCGCCCGACGCGGCCGCGGCGCACGCCGCGTGGATCGAGGTCTATGAAGAGCTCGCGACGCGCGCCGAGAAGGGCCTGCGGGGCGAGGACCAGATCGCGTGGCTCGCGGGGCTCGAGGCCGAGGCGTCGAACCTCGCCGGCGTCATGCGCGCACAGCTGGACGACCGCAGACTCGACGAGGCCGCGTCGCACGCGTGGCTGCTGTACTTGTTCCTGTGGATCGGCGGCTATCTCGGCATCGAACGCGACTGGATGGCGGAGCTGCTCGACATCGCCGAGCGCGACGGAGTCCCGATCGAGGACCGCACCCGCGCGATCGCGCTCTACCACGTCAACGCCGTGCAGTTCTGGCAGGACCCCGATTACGACGCGAGGCCGGGTATGACCGAGTCGCGCGATCTGTTCGCGCGGGCCGGGGATGAGGCCGGCGCCGCCCTCGCGGGCGTCTCGGTGGGCCTGGCGCTGCTGGCGCGCCGCGATCCGGCGCTGTTCCCGAGCGCCATCGCCGAACTCGAGGGCAGCCTCGCGCGCTATCGCTCGATCGACCACACGTGGGGCATGGCGATGGCGCTCGTGACCCTCGGGCGGATCGCCCTCCTCGCGGGCGACGTCGCCACCGCCCGCACCCGGTGCGAGGAGAGCCTCGCGCTGGCGCGCTCGGCGGGCGAGAGGGTGGGCATCGTGATCGCCCAGAACCACGTGGGATGGGCGAGGTTCCTCGCCGGCGACGCCGAGGGAGCGCGCGTGGAGTTCGCCGAGTCGCTCGACATCTCGCTCGCGCTGCGCCACGAAGAGGGCATCGCCTACGGGCTCGAGGCGTTCGTCGCGCTCAAGGCGGCCGCCGGCGACGCCGCCGGCGCGGGGCGTCTGCTCGGGGCCGCCCAGACGCTGCGACGCCGCAAGGGCATCCTCAACCCCGGCGCGTTCGAGTTCTACATGATCCCGCTCGGCGCGCTGCGCGAGGCCGGCCTCGGCGACGAGATCGACCGGGCCGCCGCGGCGGGAGCCGAACTGTCCGTGACCGACGTGCTGGGGGACGTACGTGACTGAGAACATCACCGGGACGGATGCCGCGACATCCGCCGCTCCCATCCGCAGCGACCGGATCCTGCCGGTCACCCGCTGGGTCGCCGTGATCATCGTCCCGTTCCTGGTGGCGGCGGCGGTGCTGCTGTTCGGCCTGCCGGCGCGCAGCGGCGAGCTGTTCGCGTGGCAGATCGACCCGCCGCTGTCGGCCTTCATGCTCGCCTCGGCATACGTCGGGGGGATCTGGTTCTTCGGCCGCGTCGCCTTCGAGCGCAGATGGCACCGCGTCGCACCCGGCTACCCCGCCGTGACGGTGTTCGCGGCGGCACTGATGGTGGCGACGCTGCTGCATCTGGACCGCTTCTCGGACAACATCTCGTTCTGGACGTGGCTCGTGCTCTACGCGACGACGCCGTTCATCGTCGCGGCGCTGTGGGCGATCCAGCGCCGCTACGCCGACCCGCGCCCCGATGATCCCGAGACGCTCGTGCCCGGCTGGGTGCGCTGGGCCGTCGCGATCGTCGGCACCGGAGCGCTCGTCTTCGGCGCGCTGATGTGGATCGCGCCGGACGCGATCATCCCGCACTGGGCGTGGGAGCTCACTCCGCTGACCGCGAAGGTCGTCGGCGCGGTGCTGTCACTGACGGCGGTGGTCGGGTACGGGATGCTCGCCGACGCCCGCTGGAGCTCTTTCCGCATCCTCTTCCAGGCTCAGCTGGTCAGTCTCGCCGCGATCATCGTGTCCCTGATCCTCGGCGCCGCCGCCCTGCGGCCGGATCGCCCGATGACGTGGGCGTTCCTCGCCCTCATCGCCTCGGCGGCCCTGCTGTATCTCGCCCTGACGGTGTGGATGGAGCGGCGGCTCCGCACCCCCTGAACCACGGCGCTCCCGCAGCGCCCGTTCGCGGCGAGTTCCCAGCGCGCGGACATGCAGCTGCCACCCCGGACCCGTATGCTCGAACGGAACAAGGGGAGTACTCCCTCGCGGTGAGCGCGTCATTACGGGTCCGACGACGGATCCCGCGCCGCCGGTCCGGCTGCGGCCGTGGTGGAGGAGACCTTGGCGAAGCCGTTCGCCGACGTCTCTGGAGCAGCCGTGGACATCACTCCCCTCGTGTGGATCATCACGATCGCCATCACGATCGCCTTTTTCGTGTTCGAGTTCTACGCGCACGTGCGAAAGCCGCACGAGCCGTCGATCGGTGAATCCGCGCGGTGGTCGGCGTTCTACATCGCCCTCGCCCTGCTGTTCGGCGTCGGCATCGGGCTGGTGTCGGGATGGGACTACGGCGGCGAGTACTTCGCCGGCTACCTCACCGAGAAGGCCCTGTCGATCGACAACCTGTTCGTGTTCCTGCTGGTGATGACCGCCTTCGCGGTGCCGAAGATGTACCAGCAGAAGGTGCTGCTGATCGGCATCGTCATCGCCCTCGTGATGCGCGGGGCCTTCATCGCGGTCGGCGCCGCGCTCATCGCGAACTTCTCGTGGGTGTTCTACCTGTTCGGCGCCCTGCTGCTGGTGCTGGCGTACCGCCAGGCGTTCGCCGATCACGCAGGCGATCCCACCGACACCCGGCTGATGCGATTCGCGCGGCGGCACCTGCCCCTGTCGGACGAGTACGACGGCGATCGCCTCTTCACGGTGCGGAACGGCCGGCGCCTGGTCACCCCCATGCTGCTGACGATCATCGCGATCGGCGTCGTCGACCTGGTGTTCGCGGTCGACTCGATCCCGGCGATCTACGGGCTGACGGAAGAGGCCTACATCGTCTTCACCGCGAACGCCTTCGCGCTGATGGGCCTGCGCCAGCTGTACTTCCTGATCGGCGGACTGCTCGAGCGGCTGGTCTACCTGGGACAGGGCCTGGCGGTCATCCTCGCGTTCATCGGGGTGAAGCTGCTGGTCCACGCCCTCCACGTCAACGAGTTGCCGTTCGTCAACGGCGGCGAGCCCGTGAAATGGCTGCCCGAGATCCCGATCTGGTTCTCGCTGCTGTTCATCGCCGCGACGATCACGGTGGCGACGGTCGCGAGCCTGGCCAAGACCCGGCGCGACCGCGCGCGGGCGCTCGATCGCGCCGGGCGGGGAGAGCGGATGCCGTGACGGCGGCTACGCCAGCGCGAGCTCCTGCAGGACGACCGCCGAGAGGCGATCCGCGTGGCGCTGGGCGTCCTCGGCCGAGGCCGCCTCGACCATGACGCGCACGACCGGCTCGGTGCCCGACGCGCGCAGCAGCACGCGTCCGGTGTCCCCGAGCTCGGCTTCGGCTTCCGCGACGGCCTCGAGCACGGCCGGGTGCTTGACGCCTTCGCGGTCGACGCCCTTCACGTTCACCAGCACCTGCGGGTACACCGTCATGACCGAGGCCAGCTCGGCGAGGGTCTTGCCGGTGCGGGCCATCTCGGCCACGACGTGAAGACCCGTCAGCAGGCCGTCGCCGGTGGTGGCGAAGTCGCTCATGATGACGTGGCCGGACTGCTCGCCGCCGAGCGAGTACCCGCCGGAGTTCATCCGCTCGAGCACGTAGCGGTCGCCGACGGCGGTCTGCTCGACGCGGATGCCGTGCTCCTCCATCGCGCGGTGCAGGCCGAGGTTGCTCATGACGGTCGCGACGAGGGTGTCGTCCTTGAGCGCGCCGCGCTCCTTCATCGACACCGCGAGGATCGCCATGATCTGGTCGCCGTCGACGACGGCGCCGTTCGCGTCCACCGCGAGGCACCGGTCGGCGTCGCCGTCGTGCGCGATGCCGACGTCGGCGCCGTGCTCGACCACGGCGGCGGCGAGACCGTCGAGATGGGTGGATCCGACGCCGTCGTTGATGTTGAGGCCGTCGGGGTCGGCGCCGATGACGGTCACCTTCGCACCGGCGTCCTTGAACGTCTCGGGCGAGACGCCGGATGCCGCGCCGTGCGCGCAGTCCAGCACCACGTGCAGGCCGTCGAGGCGATGCGGCAGGGATCCGAGCAGGTGGACGACGTAGCGGTCCTCGGCATCGGCGAAGCGGCGGATGCGGCCGACGCCCGCGCCGGTCGGCTGCAGTTTCGCGCCGTTCATGGCGCGCTCGATGCGCTGCTCGACGATGTCGGGCAGCTTCACGCCGCCGCGAGCGAAGATCTTGATCCCGTTGTCGGGCGCGGGGTTGTGCGATGCCGACACCATGACGCCGAAATCGGCGTCGATGTCGGCGATCAGGAACGCCGCCGCGGGCGTCGGGAGGACTCCCGCGTCATGCACGTCGACGCCCGACGAGGCGAGACCGGCTTCGACCGCTGCCGAGAGGAACTCGCCCGAGACGCGGGGATCGCGGGCCACGACGGCGGTGATGCGCTTGCCTGCCGCCCGGCGGGCGTCGGCCGTGCGGCCCTGGCCCAGGACGACGGCGGTCGCCTGGGCCAGGGACAGAGCGAGGTCGGCGGTGAGGGGGCCGTTGGCCAGCCCCCGCACGCCGTCCGTGCCGAAAAGCGGCATCGGAACCGACTCGCTTTAGCGCTTCGAGTACTGAGGCGCCTTGCGGGCCTTCTTGAGACCGGCCTTCTTGCGCTCCTTGACGCGAGCGTCGCGCGAGAGGAAGCCGGCCTTCTTCAGGGTCGGGCGGTTGTGCTCGGCGTCGATCTCGTTCAGCGCGCGGGCGATGCCCAGGCGCAGAGCGCCGGCCTGGCCCGAGGGGCCGCCACCGTGGATGCGCGCGACGACGTCGTACGCACCGGTGAGGTTGAGCACGGTGAACGGGTCGGTGATGAGCTGCTGGTGCAGCTTGTTCGGGAAGAAGTCCTCGAACGCACGACCGTTGATGGTGATGGTGCCGGTGCCCGGGATCAGGCGGACGCGGGCGATGGCCTCCTTGCGGCGGCCGACCGCGGCGCCGGGGACCGAGAGCACGGGGCGCTCGGCGGCGACGGCCTCCTGGTCGACGGGGGTCTCGGTCGAGAAGTTCTGGGCGGTGTCGTTGTCTGCCACGAGTGTGTCCTTAGTCTGAGGAGGCGCTTACTGGGCGACCTGGTCGAAGGTGTACGTCTTGGGCTGCTGGGCGGCGTGCGGATGCTCGGCACCGGCGTAGACCTTCAGCTTCGACAGCTGCTGGCGGCCCAGCGTGTTCTTGGGGAGCATGCCGCGGACGGCCTTCTCGACGGCGCGGACCGGGTTCTTCTCGAGGAGCTCCTCGTACGAGACGGCCTTGAGCCCACCCGGGTAGCCCGAGTGGCGGTAGGCCATCTTCTTCTGGAGCTTCTGGCCGGTGAGGGCCACCTTGTCGGCGTTGATGATGATGACGAAGTCGCCCATGTCGACGTGAGGGGCGAAGGTCGGCTTGTGCTTGCCACGGAGGATGGCGGCCGCGTGCGAGGCGAGGCGTCCGAGGACGACGTCGGTCGCGTCGATGACCAGCCACTCGCGCTGGGCTTCGCCAGCCTTGGGGGTGTAAGTGCGCGTCACAGTAGTGCTGCTTTCTTGATTCGAACGGAGAGGTTCGTGAATCCCGCTCCGGGGTGGTTCTCCGGCCGACAGCCGGGGGAACACGCCAGTGGAGGGCTCACGTTCGCGGCGCCGCGCCAGCAGGACGCAGGCACCAAAGGGTTAGTCTACGGCATGGCGGATGCCGCGCCAAACCCGCTGGATTCCGGCGGGGACTACGGGGTCGAGTCCGTCGTCACGGGGTCGGGTGTCGGGTAGTCCCACGGGATCAGCCACGGCTCCTCGATCTTGATGCGCTCCTCTTCGTCGCGCAGCGCGGTCACGGCGGCGGCGTAGTCGAGCATGTTCTGGATGCCGGTGCGATCGCTCTCCTGCGCGGCGACGACCTCGTCGGCCCTCGTGGTCACCGCGTCCCGGTAGGTCTGGGCGGGCAGGCCGTTCTCCCCGACGATCGTGCGGGCGGATTCCGGGAGAGTCGACCCGAGCGCCGTTCGCGTCGTGCTGAGGGCGCCGAGGGCGTCGTCCAGGGCGGACGACGCGGCGTCGGCCTCGGTCGTGAGGGAGTCGAGGACGACCGTGTAGGCCTGAGCGTCCCTCGTCGCTGCCTCGAGGGAGTCCAGATCGCTCGTGTCCACGTCGCCGCGCTCGTACGGCGCGGGCACGGCCGGAACGCCGGCGTCGACGATCGCCCGCACGTCGTCGATCGCGGACTGCGCGGCCGCCTGCGCGTCGTCGGGACTCATGCCCTTCAGCGCCGCGACGGCGGGCTCTGCGTAGTCCGCGGCCTCGACCGCGCGGGCGCTGAGGTCGTCGAACTCGGCGATCGACTGCTCGAGCTCCTGCCGCGGCTGATCGATCTGCGCCTCCACGCGGTCGAGCACGGTGACGGCCTCGGCCACGCGGTTGTTGTGGGCGATGAGGTTCGCGACGACGACCGCGCCCACCGCGATGAGGGCCACGATCAGGACGGAGAGCGCGATGCCCCACTCCCTGCTCCGCCAGCGGGGCCCGCCGAAGCGGGATCGCGCCGGGACGAAGACCGGTTCGCCGGGTCGTGCGACCGCGGGCGTCGCGTCGGACTTCTTCGAGCGCTCGCCGCGCCCGCGGGTACGCCCCGCCGGTGCCTCGGATGCGGCTGCCGCCGATGCGGATGCCGCTGCGGCCACCGGCTCGGGGGCCGAGACGTCGTCGGCCTCGGGCTCCACGGCGTCGGTCGCTTCGGGCGCGGGCGCGGGGAGGGGCTCGCGCTCGGCGGCGGGCTCGGCGCTCGGGACGGGCTCGGCGCTCGGGGCCTCGGCCGAATCGGGCTGCACCGGGGTCGCCGCGGTCGTGCCGTGCCACAGCCAGGAGATCCCGCTCCGGTGCGGTGCCGGTTCGGCTTCGTCGGCCGCCGCGGTCGGGACAGCGCCGGTGTCGAGGGACAGGTCGCCGAAGAGATCGTCGAGCTCGTCGAGCGCCGAGCGGCGCCCCGCGCTCGCGTCCGGCTCCGACGACGCTCCGTCGACGGAACCTGCCTCGGCGGCGGTCTGCGTGGCGGGCTCGGACATCGCCGCCGCTGCCGGCTCGACGCGCTCGGCCGGGTCGACGTCCTCGGCGGGTGCCGCCGGCGCCGGCTCGACCTGCGCGTCGGCCGGCGGCGTCGCGGCCACCGGCTGAGCGGCTTCGGCCTGCGCGTCGATCGTGGGCGCCGGCGCCTCGGGCGCGGACTCCGGCTGCGTGACGGCCTCAGGCACGGGCGTGGGCTCGGGCTCGGGCTCGGGCGGCGCGATGACCTCGGGCGCTGCGGTCGGCTCCGGCTCAGGAGTCGGCTCCGGCTCTGGCTCCGGCTCCGGCTCCGGCACGATGACCTCGGGCGCCGGTTCGGGCTCGGGCGCCGGTTCGGGCTCGGGGGCCGGTTCCGGTTCGGGCTCGGGGGCCGGCTCCGGCGGCACGATGGCTTCGGGCTCCGGCTCGGGGGCCGGCGCGAGCCTGCCGGCTTCGATGGGCTGGTCGAACAGCGCGTCCAGCTCCTCGACCGAGCCGTCGGACGCGCCCACGTCCTCCTGGACCTGTGGGCGCGACGGTCCCGTGCCGAACAGCGCGTCGAGGTCGTCCTCGACCGACGGGCGCTCGCTGGTCGGCGTCTGCGCCGACGAGAAGAGCGCCGACAGGCCGTCGTCGGCGACGCGGCCGGGTTCGGTCTCGCGGGCCGGGCTCCTCCCGAAGAAGTCCGCGAGCATCCGCGCACGGTCGTCGGCGGCGCCACCTGCCGGTGCGCCGCTCTGCCCGCCCCCGCGGGGGTCGGAGCTGCCGCCTGTGCCTCGAGGATTGCCCATGATCCTTCGCGCCCGCTGGTCGTCGTCGCGGGCGCGGCCAGTGTACACGCGCGCGGAGAACCGATTCTGAGCGTCCGCCGAACCCCCGCTGCACCATCCGGGCGCCTCGAGCCCTGCCGATGTCGGAGCCCGCGTCGTACTCTGGAAGTGCTCGGCCGGAGAAGGGGAACCGGCATACGTGGGGACGTCGAAGCGGTACGCGCAGCACTACGACGATCTGATGCACGAGCGCCTCGAAGAGGTGCGGATCCCGCCGTGCACGCTCCCGCATCATGCCTTCGGGTCCGAGGACATCCGCTGGGCGAGCGCCGCCCAGAAGCAGTCCGTGTGGGCCTGGATCTCATGGCCGCACAAGCCGGCCGAGCGCCTGGCGGCGCGCGCGATCGGCTGGAACGACCGCGTCGTGATCGTCGAGTGGGACGATCGCACCGGCACGCGGAACACCGTCGTGTGGCGCAACGCCGTCACCCTGCGCTCGGCGCCCGACGCGGGTCCCCGGCGACCTCGGCGTTGACGGCGGCCCCGTGGCGACCATGCCCCCGGAGCGCGCGGCGGCCGGACCGGCGGCAGGTCAGTCCGCGCCCAGGACCCAGCCGCCCACGATCTCCTGGCTGAACGGCACCGAGTACGCCATGAGGGCCCCCGCCTGTGCGTCGCGGAAGATGCGCTGGATCGGCGAGCGCAGCAGGTAGCCGCCTCCTCCCCCGATGCGCACGGCGAGGGCGGCGGCGGTCTTGGCCACCTCGTTGGCGAGCATCTTCGCCTCGGTCGCGGCCGGCACCGTCTCGCGGCTCCCGTGGTCGGCGAGCCACGTCACCTGCTCGGCCAGCAGCCGCGCGGCGCGGAGCTGCACCCAGGCCATGGCCGTCTCCTGCCGGACCCACGTCGCGTCCGCGAGGGGCGGCGCGCCGGGCGTCCGAGCACGGGAGGCCGTCTCCGTCAGTGCGTCGAGCGCCGATTCGGCGATGCCGATCGAGATGAAGGCGAAGGCCACCGTGATGAGGCTCGCATAGTCGGTCGTCGGCTTCTCGCACCGACGGCCGCCGGGCAGCGGCGTGCGGTCGAACACGATCGTGCGGCTGCGGGTCGCGCGCATGCCCATGGTCTCGTCGATCGGCGGGAAGGTGACGCTCTCGTCGATCGTGACGCCGAAGAAGGCCCGCTCCCCGTCGACGCGGACGTTGAGGTAGAGGTGATCGGCGGCTTCGGAGCCCGAGACGAAGAGCTTGCGGCCCGTCAGCGCCCAGCCGTCCGTCGTCGGCACGGCATCCTGCTGCGACGCCAGGAAGTGGTTGCCGCCCGCCGGCTCGCTGAGCGCGTTGGCGAACCGCCTGCCCGCGCGCAGCTCGGCCGCGAAGAACGCCGCGGCGTCGGGCGCGGAGGTCGTCACGAGCGCGTGGGCGGCGCCGATGTGCATGAGCCAGACCGTCGCGACGGCGGGGTGGGCCGCGGCGAGCACGCGCACGATCTGCCCCAGCGTCGCGTGCGACAGCGCCTCACCGCCGTGCTCGACCGGCAGGAACGCGACGTCCAGACCGGTGTCCGAGAGCGCGCGCAGATGCTCGATCGGCAGGCGGGCGTCCGCGTCATCGGCCGCGACGGACTCTGCGAACGCCGGGGCGAGGGCGTCCACGGCATCGATCCAGCGCCGTTCGGACGCGGGGACCTCGACGGGAGAGGGACGCGTGAGCATGCTGCTCCTTTCTCTGGCGGGGCGGATGCCGTCGGGCGTCGCGGTCACGCATGCTCGGCGACGTGGCCGCACGCGTCGACCGGGCCCGGAAGCAGCACGTCGACGAACGATCGCGTGACGGCGTCCACGAGGCCGCGCTCGGTCACGCCGAGGTCGGGCACCGAGTACAGCCCGACGAACGACAGGATGATGTACGGCGAGCGGATGGGGCAGCCGAGGCCCGCCGTCGCGGCATGTCCGTGCGCGAGGGCCGCGGCGGTCTGCTCGAACGGCGCGTCGCTCATCATCCCGCCGATGGGCAGTTCGACGCGGGCGAGCACCTCGTCGCCGTCGACGGTGACGAATCCGCCCTGCATCGCGCGCAGCTCTTCGACCGCGCGCACCATCGACGCGTCGTCGGCGCCGACGACGGCGATGTTCATGTTGGGGCAGTTCATCGTGACCGCGATGGCGCCGCGGGCGAGACCGAATCCGCGGACGAAGCCGACCCCCACATGCCCTTCGGCGTGATGGCGGTCGACGACGGCGATCTTCAGGACGTCGCCTGCCGTATCCGAGACGACAGCGCCGTCGACGACCTCGAGCTCGGCCTCGAAGGCGCGCTTGAAGTAGCCGTTGTACATCGCCATCGCCCGCACGCGGGCGGTGGCGCCCTCGGCCGGGACACGGAACATGTCGGGATCCAGCTCGTCGGGCAGGTGCACGGTGTCGCGCGTCCACGCGGGGATCGGGTCCTCGGCGGCGAACAGCGCGGCGCCCGAGCGCGCGACGACCGATCCGGCGACGATGACCGTGTCCGGGCGCACGTCGGCGAGATCGGGGATGATCTGCAGGTCGGCCAGGCGCGATGGCGCGAGCATTCCCACCACCTGGTCGAGCCGGTAGTACCGCGCCGGCACGGTCGTGGCCATGCGGTACGCCAGCTGCGGATCGACGCCGAAGCGGATCACCTGACGCACATGGTGGTCGATGTGCCCCTGCGTGGACAGGTCGAGCGCGTGCTTGTCGTCGGCGCAGAAGCACATGTGGCGCAGCGCCGGGGCGATGGCCTCCAGGTCGGCGAACAGCGCAACGGTGTTGTCGGTGAGCGATGAGCCCATCACGGTGATCATCGCCCCCAGCCGCGTGCGCTCCAGCGCCTGCTCGATCGTGGCGGAGTTGTGGTCGTCGCCGACGCCGGCCGCGAGGTACCCCCACAGCGACTCCCCCGTCTGCGCGGCCGTGTGCCCGGTGATGCGGCGGCCCGCGACGAGCGCCTCGCGGAAGCGCGCCGTCGAGACGTCGCCCATGTCGAACGGGTTGCCCTCGCCGAGGGTCACCGTGACGTCGTCGCGCAGGCGGCCGAGGACGGTGGGTTCGGGGATGACCGCGCCGCCGCGCTCGAGCGTCGTCGAGGCGGGCGTGGTCGGCGACACCTGCTGGAACATGTGCAGGGGCGTGCGGGTCGACAGGGCGAAGTCCATGCCCGCCGCTCCCCACACGTTCGCCGACCCGTTCGGGTCGATCAGCACGGTCGTCGTGCCGCGCGGAACGCTCAGCCGCGCCAGCTGTCCGGGCGTCAGATGCGTGTACTCGACGTGCAGATGGGCGTCGATGAAGCCGGGGACGACCCACGCGCCCCGGGCGTCGATGATCTCGCCTGCCTCGGCGACGTGGTCCCACGGCGTCAGCGTCGCGATGTGGCGACCGGCGATCAGGACGTCGCGTTCGAGCCACTCCTCGGTGCCGGGCGACTGCACGAGGCCACCGCGCACGATGACGTCGGGCCGGGCACGGCCGGCGGCCACGGCGCGCAGGCGCACGAGTTCGGCGGTGGTCGGATACAGGTCGCCCTTGTCGGTCATGGCTTCTCCGGGGCCGGCTGTCGGGTCATCGGGCCCAGAAGTCCCCGTGCGCCTCGATCGCCTCTTCCCACATGGCGGGGCCGGCCACGGCGATGGCGCGCTGTCCGGCGTTGAGCACCGTGGCGCTCGAGAGCGCCATCGTCGGGTTCTCCTCGTGGTCGCCGGTCAGCACCGCCAGCTGCGCCTCGGTCATCGCCCACACGACCCGGCCGATCCCCGACCAGTAGATCGCTCCCGAGCACATCGCGCACGGCTCGCAGCTGGTGTAGAGCGAGTAGCCGGCCAGCGCCTCGGCGCCGAAGATCTTGAACGCGAGGCGGGCCAGATTCGTCTCGGCGTGCGCGGTGCAGTCGTTGTCGGTGTTGACGGTGTTCTCGGCGCGCAGCACGGCGGTGCCGTCGGCGTCGGCGAGCACCGCGCCGAACGGGTGGTTGCCGTGCGCGACCGCGCTGCGGCCGGCGGCGATCGCTTCGCGCAGCAGCGCCCGGTCGACGTCGGTGATGGTCGGGTCCTCGGTCACTGCGGTGGCGTCGGTCACGGATCGGGCTCCTCTGTGTCGATGGTGTCGGTGGTGCGGCGGGGTGCCGCCGGCGGCGATCAGGCGAAGACGCCGGGCAGCGCGCCGGTGCTCTGCAGGTACGCCGCGCGGCGCTCGAACAGCCCCGGCACCACCGCGCGGGCCCGCTCGATGATCTCGGGCAGGTCGGCGGTGACGAGCCGTCCGTCGTCGACGACGACGGCGCCGGCGACGATCGTCGTGTCGACGTCGGATCCGCGCACGGCGTGCACGAGATTGTGGTGGATGTTGGCGTACGGACCGGACGGCAGCAGGGGCGTCATGCGCGGGGTGTCGGTGCGCACGGCGATCAGGTCCGCCTGCTTGCCGGCGACGAGCGAGCCGAGCCGGTCGCCTTGGCCGATCGCACGGGCGCCGTGCACGGTCGCCATCTCGAGCACCGTCCACGATCCCATCGCCGCGGCGTCCATGGAGCGCAGCTTGCCCAGCAGCGACGCCGTCTTCATCTCCTCGAACATGTCGAGGTTGTTGTTCTCCTTCTCGCCGTCGGTGCCGAGGCCCACCGCCACACCGGCGGCGAGCATCTCGGCGACGGGGGCGAAGCCGCTCGCGAGCTTCATGTTGCTGATGGGGTTGTGCGAGACGCCCACGCCGCGGTCGGCGATGAGTGCCACCTCGGCGTCGTCGAGCCACACCGCGTGGGCGATCATGGCGCGCGGCGCGTCGAAGAAGCCGAGCTGCTCGAGGGCGAACATCGGGCGGGCGCCGTGGCGCTGCTCGAACTCGGCGACTTCGATCTCGGCTTCGGAGCAGTGGGTGTACAGACCGGTGTCGAAGTGCCGCGCCATGTCGATCGCGCGTCGCTGTCCGTCGGCGTCGGCGTAGAACGGATGCTCGAGCCCGACCCACGGCATGATGCGACCGCCGGCGGCACCGGTCCAGTCGCGCAGCATCCGCTCGTTGTCATCGAGCGTGTCGAAGTAGTCGTGATCCGGGTGGGCGCCCACGTAATTGACGCTGACCAGGCGATTTCCGAGCGCGCTCGCGGCGTGCGCGCTGCGGTCCATGAAGCGCCACATGTCGACGACGGTGGTGGTCCCGGACAGCAGCCCCTCGGCGTAGCAGAGCCATGCCGCCGCCTCGGCCTCGTCGGGGCGCAGGACCCGGTGCATGGGGTCGATGTGCAGTCGCAGCCACTCCCAGACGGGCAGCTCCTCGGCGGTCCCCCGGAGCACCCCCGAGTGGTGGTGCGCGTTGATGAGGCCGGGCATGAGCACGTGGTCGGGCTTGTCGATGCGGCGGGCACCGGGGTGGTCGGCGAGCACGCGGGCGGCCTCGCCGACGTCGACGATCGTGTCGCCCGAGAAGGCCACCGCACCGTTCTCGATCACGGTGCGGTGCTCGTCCATCGTCACCACGATGGGCGCGGTGATCACGGTCGTGGACATGTCTCTCCTGGGTGGGCTCGGGGTCGTCGATGCACGAGAACACTACGTCGCGCGCGACCGGGGGCAACGACGCGGAAACGGACCTTTTACCTGCTTGTTACATGTTTCGGGCAGGTAAGGGGCATGTGAATAGTCCCTGATCAGAAGGCTTTAATTGCCCTGGTTCAGGGGTAAACAGCGTGCACATTGGTACACACACGTTCAGCTACGTTTCTGACCCATGCGGTGCGTTCATCGACGTGCCGATCCCCCACACCCCACTTCCGCAGAGGACCCATGGCCGACTCGCCCAGCCTGACGCTCGAGCACCTTCCCGGTGGCTCGGCGCCGCTGTACGAGCGCATCGCCGACGAGGTGCGCCGCCGGGTGGACGCGGGCATCTGGAGCCGCGGTCACCGCCTGCGCTCCGAGGCCGAGCTCGCCGCGGACCTCAACGTCGCACGGGGCACGATCCGCCGCGCGATCGCCCTGCTCGTCGAGTCGGGGCACCTCGTGCAGCGCCAGGGCGTCGGGACCTTCGTGTCGGGCCGAGAGGGCCTGCGGATCCCCGGACGCTTCGAGTCCCTCGGCCAGCGCATGGAGCGCAACAGCGTCGGCTACACCACGCTCGAACTGGAGCGCGAGATCGTCGAGGTGACGCAGCCGTCGGGCGCCCCGGTGCGTTCGCTGCGCGTGCGCCGGCTGCGCCTGCTCGACGGCGTGCCGATGTCGGTGCTCGTCAACCAGATCCCCCTCGACGTCGCGCCGGGCATCGAAGAAGTCGACCTCGTCACGATGTCGCTCTACACCCTGCTCGAGCGCTCGTTCGGCGTCGCGATCGAACGCAGCGAGATGACCTTCGGCGCGGTCGCGGCCGACGAGGGCCTCTCGGCGCTTCTCGACGTCCCGATCGGCGCACCCCTGACGCATCTGGTCCAGTCCACGTACGGACCCGGCGATGTCTGCATCGACGACGCCGAGACCTGGATCCGCCCGGACCGGCACCAGCCCACCGTTTCCCTCTGGAGGACCAACTCATGAACGGATGCCTCATCCGCACGGCTCAGCTGCAGAACCCCGCCTCGGGGCGCTGCGTCGCGGTGGCGTTCGACCACGGGGGCGGGGGCATGCCGCCCGGCGGAGCCGACGTCCCCGCGATCCTCGACGTCGTGTGCGCCTCCGGCGCCGCCGACGCCGTCCTGCTCGGCCCCGGCCTGTCGCGGGCCGCGGGCTCGCGTCTGGCGGCCCCCAGCGCGCCGGCGCTCATCACGGCGCTCGACGCGCCCATCTTCGGCGCCCGCCCCGGCGAGCACGGCGACCTGATCACGCAGCGCCGCCTGCTCGATGCGGGCACGGCACTGCGCAACGGCGCGACGAGCGCCAAGGTGGCGATGCCCCTCGGCCTCGACGACGCCGATCGCTGGGCCGACTCGGTCTCCCTCATCGCCGGCGCGATCGAGGACGCCCACGCCGCGGGACTCCCGGTCATGGTCGAGCCCGCACTGTGGGGCCCGGTCGCCGCCCACGACGACGAGCTCATCGCCCACTCGGCGCGCGTGTCGTGGGAACTCGGCGCCGACAGCGTCAAGATCCACGCGACCGAGGACGCCGCCGTGCTCGCCCGCATCGTCGACCACTCCCCCGGACCCGTGTACGTCCTGGGGGGCGCACCGGCGTCCGCCGAGGCCTTCCTCGCCGACGTCGACCGCTGGATCGACGCCGGCGTCGCGGGTGTCGTGGTGGGCCGGAACGTCTGGGCCCGACCCGAGCCCGGGCGGATGATCCGCGCCCTCGCGGCCGTCGTGCACGACCGCGACCTCGACGCCGCACGCGCCGTCCTGCGCGAGGAGGCCGTCCTCGCATGAGCACCCACCTGCAGCTGCGGCTGACCGGCCACCGCCAGGTCGAAGCCGTCGAGGTCCCCGACCGCGAGCCCGGCCCCGGCCAGGTGCGCGTGCGCGTGGCCGCGGCGAGCCTGTGCCCCACCGACGTGAAGAAGTGGAACGACGCCGCGCTCGCCGAGCGCCTCGACGGCGCCCCGCTCGTGCTCGGCCACGAGTTCGCCGGCGTCGTCGACGCGATCGGCGACGACGTCGAGAGCGTCTCGCTCGGCGATCGCGTCGCCGTCGACCCCGTGCTGCGCTGCGGCGCGTGCCGGTGGTGCCTCGGCGGGAAGCCCGGCCACTGTACGGCCCTGCTCGGCATCGGCGCGGCGGCCGGCGACGCCGCCGAGTGCGCCGGCCTCGCCCGCACCATCGGGATCACGGGCGGCTTCGAAGAGTCGACGATCGTCCCCGCCGGCCAGCTGATCCCGCTCGCCGACGGCGTGAGCATGGCCGCCGGCGCCCTCGTCGAGCCGCTCGCCGACGTCGTGCACGCCGTGCGTGCGGCGCGCGTCCGGCCCGGCGAGCGCGCCGCCGTGATCGGCCTCGGACCCATGGGCCTGCTGCACGTCGAGGTCCTCGCCGCCGCCGGCGCCGAGGTCACCGGCGTCGACCTGCGCGAAGACCGAAACGACGTCTGCCGCGACCTCGGCTCGCCCGCCGTCACTCCCGACGGGCTCGAAGAGACGGATGTCGCGTTCGTCGTCGCCGGCGGCGGCGGGTACGCGCCCGCGCTCGAGCTGGCCCTCGACCGCCTCGCCCCGGGCGGACGCGTCGTGCTGTTCTCGTCCGCGCCGCGCGGCGTCGTGGTCCCGATCGACACCAACCGCATCCACTACCGCCGTCAGCAGATGATCGGCGTCGTCGGGTTCGACCCCGAGGACGCCGAGCGCGCCGTCGAGCTGCTCGCCCGCGGCGCGGTGTCGGTCGACCGCATCCGCACGCCGCGGGTGTCGCTCGCCGACGCGCAGGCGGCGTTCGAGAACGTGACGGGCCCCGGCGTGCTCAAGGCCGCGATCGACTTCGGCGGTGGCGCGTGACGGACGCTCGGATCTCACCGGTGGCACTCGGCGTGGACGCCGGGAGCCACGGTGTGCGCGTCGTCCTGCGGGACGGCGCGACCGAGCTCGCGCGCGCGTCCGCCGACTACGCCGGCCCGCCCCCACCGGCGCGCCGGCCCCTGCCGGTGTTCCTCGACGCGCTGCGCGACGCGCTCGCCGACGTGCCCGCCGGCGTGCGCGACCGCGTCGCGGCGGTGTCGATCACCGGCGTCCGCGGCGCGCTCGTGGGCCTCGACGCCGCCGACCGCGTGGTCACCGATGTGATCCCCGACTTCGACGCGGCGACGCTGGCCGAGGCCCGCCGGCTCGCCCGCGACCACGGCGACGAGCTGGTCGCCCGCACCGGGTGCCCCGCGTTCCCGCTCAGCGGGATGCCCAAGCTCATCGCGCTGCACGGCTCGGCCCACCGATGGACCGGACTGCCCGATGCCCTCACCGCGGCCCTCGGCGGCACGCCCGCGCTCTCGCGCGGCATCGCCGTCCGCCTCGGCGTCATGCGGGCCGACGCATCTGCCGTGGACGCCGCGCTGCTGCACGAGTACGGGATCGATCCGCGGCGGCTGGCCCCGCTCGCCGAGGTCGGCGCCGTCGCCGGACGGATGACCCCCTACGCCGCGGCGCGCCTGGGCCTGACGCGGGGAGCGGCGCTCATCGTCGCGCCGGGCGACGGGCCGTCGGCGCTGTCCGCGGCGCAGGCGCGGTACGGCACCGCGATCGGCATGATCAGCCTGGGGACCACGACCGTCGTCTCCGCCCCCGCCGCGGCGGGCATCGCCGGCGCGCTTCCCGCCGACGTCACCTACGAACTGCTCCGCGGCGACGGGCCGACCGCCGAGCGCACCGTCGAGACCGGCGACGGCTCAGGCATGTTCCAGGTCGACTGGGCCGCCCGCGTGCTGGGCTGCGCGCCCGCCGAGCTCGACGCGATCGCCGCCGGCGTCTCCCGCGACGACGCGCGGCCCGACCTGCTCCCCGTCAACGACATCTGGGGCGAGCGGACCCGTTCCGGCCACGACGACCCCGTGGCCGACGGCATCCCGGCGCCCGTGGTCGCCGCCACCGCCCTCCACGTCGTCGCCGACGGCGCCGTGCGCTCGCTGCGGCGCCTGGCCGACGTCACCCCGATCACGCGCGTCGTCGTCACCGGCGGTGGCTGCGGATCCGCCGTCGTCCGCGAGCGGCTCGCCGCCGACACCGGCGTCGCCCTCACGGTCCTCCCCGACGCGCAGCTGGCCGCCGAGGGCGCCGCGCGCGCCGCCGGGACGCACCTGGAGGGGCTGGTGGCGGCATGACCAAGAGACTGATCGTCGCCGTCACCGGCGCCAGCGCCCCGCACTACGCACGCACGCTGCTGACGACGCTGCACGAGCGCGACGACGTCGAGACGCATCTGGTGGTCTCGCGGGCGTCGCGCCGCACGGTGCAGCTCGAGCTCGGGATGTCGATCGCCGAGTTCAGCGCCCTCGCCGACGTCGTCCACCATCCCGACGACATCGCCGCCTCGATCAGCTCGGGCTCGTTCGCCACGGCGGGCATGGTCGTGCTGCCGTGCTCGATGCGCACACTCGGCGCGATCGCCGCCGGCATCGGCGACGACCTCATCACGCGCGCGGCCGACGTGACGCTGAAGGAGCGCCGCCGCCTCGTGCTCGCCGTCCGCGAGACGCCGCTGAGCCTCATCCACGTGCGCAACATGACCACCGTGACCGAGGCGGGCGCGATCGTGATGCCGCCGGTTCCGGCGTTCTACACGCAGCCGACGAGCGTCGAGGACATCGTCGACCAGTTCGTCGGGCGCGTGCTCGACATGTTCGGCATCGAGAGCGATCTCGCGCGGCCCTGGACCGGACCCGACGGCATGGGGGGCGAGTCGTGAGCCAGGACCTGCGCGCATGGATCGACGCCTACGGCTCGTCGCACCCCGATGACGTCCTGCGGCTGGACTCGGCGCCCCACGCCGACCAGGACCTCACCGCTCTCGTCGAGGAGCTGGCGACGGCCGGCCGGCACCCGGTCGTGCTCGCGCCCGGCATCACCGGGACCGGCGCGGACGTCCCGGTGATCACGAACGTCTTCGCGTCGCGGTCGCGCATCGCGAGCATGTTCGGGGTCGGGGTCACCGACCTCCACGCCGAGTACGCCCGCCGCAGCGCCGAGCCGCGTCCGATGCACGTGCTCGAGGACGGCCCCGTCCTCGAGGTCGTCACCACCGGCGACGACGTCGACCTGTCGACGCTGCCGCTCCTGACGCACTTCGCGAGCGACCTCGGTCCCTACATCACCAGCGGCGTCGTGATCGCGACCGACCCTGCCACCGGCGTCGGCAACCTCAGCTACCACCGCGCGACGCCCGCCGGCCGCAACCGGCTGGCGCTGAGCCTGCACTCGCGCGGCGACCTGTGGCGCGCGCTGCACGGCTACGCCGAGAAGGGCGAGCGGATGCCGGTGGCGATGGTCATCGGCGCGCACCCGCTGTTCATGCTCGCGGCGA